>WQVL01000007.1 GCA_009785865.1 Oscillospiraceae bacterium
AGGAGAAGTATTAAAAGATATTTCACCAATAATTGACTACACAGGAAATTTGGTTCTAGAATTTTTCGATTATTACATGGAAGAAGAAACTAAATATTCATTAGAAGAAGCGAAAGAAAGAGACGCTACTTATTCTACTCGCCTTCACGTTAAAGTAAGGTTAATTAATCGTGAAACTGGAGAGATTAAAGAGCAAGAAATCTATTTAGGAGATTTCCCACTAATGACAGAGAGTGGTACTTTCGTTATTAATGGTGCAGAAAGGGTAGTAGTAAGTCAGTTAGTAAGATCACCAGGAGCATATTATGAATATGATTATGACAAGACTGGTAAAAAACTATATAAAGCAACAGCTATGCCTATTAGAGGTGCGTGGTTAGAATATGAAACAGATAGTAATGATGTATTCTATGTAAGAATTGATAGAACAAGAAAATTACCTGTAACTGTTCTTTTAAGAGCATTAGGATTAGTGACAGATGAACAAATCATCGCATTATTCGGAGAAGAAGAAAAAATATTAGCTACAATTGCAAAAGATAATGTTCAAACATCTGATGAAGCAATAGTAGAAATATATAAAAAATTAAGACCAGGAGAACTTCCAACAGTAGATGCTGCTAGAAGTTTATTTAACAATCTGTTCTTTGATCCAAGAAGATATGATTTAGCAAAAGTAGGAAGATACAAATTTAATAAAAAATTAAATTTAGCATCAAGAATAAGAAACAAAGTAGCTGCAGATAGCATTGTGAATCCAGAAACAGGAGAAGTTTTAGCAGAAGCAGGTGCTGTGATATCTAGAGAAGCTGCTGATAGTATTCAAAATTCAGGAATAAATATGATAGATATTACTGTAGAAGACAAAAGAGTAAGAATCATAGGGAATGGAACAGTAGATATTAAAGAATTTGTAGATGTCAAAATAGTAGAAGAACTTAAAATAAAAGAATTAGTAAGCTATGAAGTATTAAAAAACATTTTAGAGAATACAGCTAAAAAAGATCTTAAAAAAGTTATAGATGAAAGAATGGAAGAATTAATCCCAAAAAATATTGGAACAGAAGATATTATTGCATCAATTAACTATTTAATAAACTTACAACATGACTTAGGAAGAACTGATGATATAGATCATTTAGGGAATAGACGTATTAGATGTGTTGGTGAATTACTACAGAACCAATTCAGAATTGGTTTAACAAGACTAGAAAGAGTTGTAAGAGAAAGAATGACAATTCAAGATCTAGACGTAATAACACCACAAACATTAATAAATACAAAACCTATCACATCTGCAATAAGGGAATTCTTTGGTTCATCACAACTATCACAGTTTATGGATCAAACAAACCCATTATCAGAATTAACACATAAAAGAAGAATTTCAGCATTAGGGCCGGGAGGATTATCTAGAGAGAGAGCAGGATTCGAAGTTCGTGACGTTCACTATACACACTATGGTAGACTATGTCCGATAGAATCTCCAGAGGGACCAAACATTGGTCTTATCTCAGCACTTTCAACATTTGCGATAATCAACGAATATGGATTTGTTGAAACACCATATAGAAAAATGGATACAAAAACAAACAAAATTACAGATGAGATAGAATATATGACAGCAGATGAAGAAGACGAATATACTATAGCGCAAGCAACAGAACCAATAGACAAGAATGGAAAACTAAAAAATAAGATGGTTAGGGTAAGATACTTAGACGAAGTTACAGAAACAGAAAACTCAAATGTAGAATATATGGACGTATCACCAAAGCAGTTAGTATCAGTTGGTGCATCATTAATACCTTTCTTAGAGCATGATGATGCTAACCGTGCGCTGATGGGAGCAAACATGCAACGTCAAGCAGTTCCATTAATGATAACAGACTCACCAATAGTTGGAACAGGTATGGAATATAAGGCAGCAGCAGATTCTGGAATAATGGTTTTAGCTGAAAATGATGGTGTTATTGACCTTGTTACAGGTGACGAAATTATTGTTAAAACGAAAAAGGGTGCAGACACATATAAACTACGTAAGTTTAAGAGGACAAATGGTGGAACATGTATTAACCAAAAACCTATAGTTAAAAAAGGTGAAAAAGTTAAAGCAGGAGATGTAATAGCAGATGGACCGTCAACTCAAAACGGAGAATTAGCACTTGGTAAAAATGTAGTAATCGCATTTACAACATGGGAAGGATATAACTATGAAGATGCTATCCTGCTAAGTGAAAGATTAGTACAAGAAGATGTTTACACATCGATCCATATAGAAGAATATGATTGTGAATGTAGAGATACTAAATTAGGAAACGAAGAAATCACAAGAGATATTCCAAATATAGGAGAAGATAGTTTAAAAGACTTAGGAGAAGATGGTGTAATTAGAATAGGTGCAGAAGTAAGACCAGGAGATATATTAGTTGGTAAAGTTACTCCAAAAGGAGAAACAGAGTTAACAGCAGAAGAGAGATTACTTCGTGCAATATTTGGAGAGAAAGCTAGAGAAGTTAGAGATACATCATTAAGAGTACCGCATGGAGAAGCAGGAACAGTAGTTGATGTTAAAGTTTACACTAGAGAAAATTCTGATGAATTAGCACCTGGAGTAAACAAAATAATTAGAGTGTATATAGCTCAAAAAAGAAAAATATCAGTTGGAGATAAAATGGCTGGACGTCATGGTAACAAAGGTGTTATCTCAAGAATATTACCAGTAGAAGATATGCCGTTTATGCCAGATGGAACTCCAGTTGATGTTGTGTTAAACCCATTAGGTGTACCTTCACGTATGAATTTAGGTCAAGTGCTAGAAGCTCATTTAGGAGCTGCTGCAAGATTACTAGGTATGAAAGTTGCATCACCAGTATTTGATGGAGCTACAGAAGAAGAAATAGTAGAACTACTGAAACAATCAGGATTATCGGAAGATGGAAAATCAGTATTGTATGATGGAAGAACTGGAGACCCATTTGATCAAAGAGTTACTGTTGGTGTAATGTACATGTTAAAACTTCACCATTTAGTAGATGATAAGATACATGCTCGTTCAACTGGACCATACTCGTTAGTTACTCAACAACCTTTAGGAGGTAAAGCACAGTTCGGTGGACAACGTTTTGGAGAGATGGAAGTTTGGGCATTAGAAGCATATGGTGCTGCATATACGTTGCAGGAAATTTTAACTATAAAATCAGATGATGTTATAGGTAGAGTAAAAGCATACGAATCTATAGTAAAAGGTGAAAATGTTCCAGAACCAGGGGTTCCTGAAAGTTTCAAAGTTTTAGTGAAAGAGCTTCAAAGTTTAGGGCTAGATGTTAGACTATACTCTGAAGATAATGAAGAACTAGAAATAAAGGAAAACATCGAAGAAGGAATAGATCTAGGATTAGAAGATCCTAACAAAATATTACCTGAAGAAGCAGTAATAGATGAGGAAGAACTATCAGCAGAATATATCGAGGAAAATATTCAGTTAGATGAAGAAGACGAAATAGATGAAGACGAAGATATCATAATGGAAGACGACGACGATATAGATGATTTATTTGATAACGACTTAGCAGTAGAAAACTTAGAAGCTGATAATGATAGCAGTGAAGTATAAACTAGACTATATTTTAAGAACTTAAACCAATTTAATAATCTGCATAGAGTAGAGAAGCAAAGCAGACAAAAGGAATTGTGCAGCAGTGGCGATGATGTTTAGAAAACAAGTGCGGATGTGAAGTGAGCGTGAGACATGAGGTCTGGATGGTGGCGAAAAGTCACCTCCAATCGCGCAAAATGAGGGGGTACCTAATTGGAAAATAAAGATAAAGACAAAGATGAATTAGAACAATTCAACAAGTTAAAGATAGCGTTAGCATCGGACGAAAAAGTAAGAGAATGGTCAAAAGGTGAAGTTAAAAAACCAGAGACTATTAATTACAGAACTTTAAAACCAGAAAAAGATGGGCTATTTTGCGAGAAAATATTTGGTCCTACAAAAGACTGGGAATGTCATTGTGGGAAGTATAAAAGAATAAGATATAAAGGTATAATATGTGACAGGTGTGGTGTAGAAGTTACAAAGTCTAAAGTGAGACGTGAGAGAATGGGACATATTGAGCTTGCAGCTTCAGTAGCACACATTTGGTATTTCAAAGGAATACCAAGTAGAGTGGCGTTAATGCTGGATATATCTCCAAGAAGTTTAGAAAAAATAATATATTTTGCATCATACATTGTTCTTGATAAAAAAGAAACAAGCTTGAGCAAATATCAAGTTTTAACGGAAAAAGAATATCGTGAAGCTGAAGAGAAATACGGAAGAGGTTCTTTTACTGCTAAAATGGGTGCAGAAGCTATAAAGAGATTATTAGAAGAGATAGACTTAGAACTACTGTCATCAAAACTAGAAAAAGAACTTGAAACAGCTAGTGAGCAAAAGAAAATCAAGTTAATGAAAAGAATAGAAACTGTTGAAAGCTTTAGATTGTCAGGGAACAAACCAGAATGGATGATAATGTCGGTTATTCCAGTAATACCACCAGAAATCAGACCAATGGTTCAATTAGATGGAGGTAGATTTGCTACTTCTGACTTAAATGACTTGTATAGAAGAGTTATTAACAGAAATAACAGATTAAAAAGACTATTAGAATTAGGTGCACCAGAAATAATTGTAAGAAATGAAAAAAGAATGTTACAAGAATCTGTGGATGCATTAATTGATAATGGAAGAAGAGGAAGACCGGTAACTGGAGCAGGAAACAGACCTTTGAAATCTTTATCAGATATGCTTAAAGGAAAGCAAGGACGTTTTAGACAAAATCTACTTGGTAAAAGGGTTGACTATTCTGGACGTTCAGTTATAGTTGTTGGACCAGAATTAAAAATATACCAATGTGGACTACCAAAAGAAATGGCGATAGAACTATTCAAACCATTTGTTATGAGGGAGCTAGTTGGAAGAGGATTAGCTCATAATATAAAAAATGCGAAAAGAATAGTAGAAAGATTAAGACCAGAAATATGGGATATATTAGAAGAAGTAATTAGTGATCACCCAGTTATGCTTAACCGTGCACCTACGCTTCATAGACTTGGTATTCAAGCATTTGAACCAGTTTTAGTTGAAGGTAGAGCAATTAAGCTTCACCCACTAGTTTGTACAGCATTTAATGCTGACTTCGACGGTGACCAAATGGCTGTCCATGTACCATTATCACCAGAAGCGCAAGCAGAAGCAAGATTTTTAATGTTATCAGTAAATAACCTTTTAAAACCACAAGATGGTAAACCAGTTACAGTACCTACACAAGACATGATACTTGGTTGCTATTACTTGACAATGCAAATTGATGGAGAAAAAGGTGAAGGTATGCACTTTAAAGATGAAGACGAAGCATTATTAGCATACCAAAACAATGATATAGGATTACATGCAAAAGTTAAAGTTCGTAGAACTGTAGATGAAGAAACAAAAACTATTGAAACAACAGTTGGTAGACTTATATTCAATAATGAAGTACCACAAGATTTAGGATTTGTTGATAGAACTGAGCCAAAGTCAAAGTGCGATCTTGAAATAGATTTTGCTGTAATGAAAAAGAATTTAGGAAACATTATTGCAAAGGCTATAGATAAGCACGGACTAAACAGAACAGCGGAACTACTTGACTATATAAAAGAGTTAGGGTTTAAGTATTCTACACAAGGTGCTATTACAGTATCGGTTTCTGATGTGGCGATACCAGAGGCTAAAACAGCAATAGTAGCTGAAGCAGAAAAACAAGTAGAAGAGATAACTAAACAATATAAACGTGGATTTATAACCGCGGATGAAAGACATGCGTCTGTAATCAAAGTATGGGAAGTAGCTACGAACAAAGTAACTGAAGCAATGAAAGAAAACTTTGATGAGTTAAATCCTATATACATGATGGCTCAATCTGGAGCAAGGGGTAATATGAATCAAGTACGTCAAATTGCCGGTATGCGTGGACTTATGGCAAACACATCTGGTAAAGCGGTTGAGATTCCAATTAAATCATGTTTTAGAGAAGGACTAGACGTTCTTGAATACTTTGTATCTTCTCATGGTGCTAGAAAGGGTCTTGCCGATACAGCTTTAAGAACAGCTGAATCTGGATATTTAACAAGAAGATTAGTTGACGTTGCTCAAGACATCATAGTTAGAGAAGTAGAATGTGGTACAACAGAAGGTATAGAAGTGTCTGACATTAAAGATGGAAATCAAATTATAGAAAAACTAGATGAAAGATTAGTAGGAAGATACCCACTGAAAAATATAGCACATCCAGAGACGGGGGAAGTTATTGCAGACACAGAAACATTAATTCTTCCAGATGTAGCAGAGAAAATAGTAGAACTAGGTATCGAATCAGTAGAAGTACGTAGTGTACTAGGATGTAAGAGTAGACGTGGTGTATGTAGTAAATGTTACGGAATGGGATTAGCAACAAGAAAAGAAGTGAACATTGGTGAAGCAGTAGGAATAATAGCAGCACAATCAATCGGTGAGCCTGGAACACAGCTAACAATGAGAACTTTCCATACAGGTGGTGTAGCTATGGGAGATATTACACAAGGTTTACCTAGAGTTGAAGAGTTATTTGAAGCTAGAAAACCAAAAGGTGTAGCTGTAGTAGCGGAAATCGATGGAACAATTAAGATACAAGAATCTAAGAAGAGAAAAGAAGTAGCAGTTACAAACAAAGAAGATTCTAAAACATATGCAATTAGCTTTGGTTCTAAACTAAAAGTAAAAGATGGAGATAAAGTTCTAGCAGGAGATCCACTAACAGAAGGATCTATCAACTTAGCTGAAATCTTAACAATAAAAGGGCCAAGAGGGGTTCATGAATATTTAACAGCGGAAGTTCAAAAAGTTTATAGAAATCAGGGTGTTGATATTAATGACAAGCATATTGAAGTAATAGTTAAGCAAATACTTAAAAAAGTAAAAGTCGATGATCATGGAGATACACCTCTAATATCAGGAGCTTTAGTAGATGTAAATGACTTTGAAGAAGCAAATGAGAAAGCAAAAGCAGAAGGTAAAAAACCAGCAATAGGTACAAGAGTACTACTTGGAATAACTAAAGCATCTCTTGCAACTGAAAGTTTCTTATCGGCAGCATCTTTCCAAGAAACAACAAGAGTACTGACAGAAGCAGCAATAAAAGGAAAAGTAGATGAATTAATAGGACTTAAAGAAAACGTAATCATAGGTAAATTAATTCCTGCAGGTACTGGACTTGCGGCATATAGAAATACTCAGATAAACACAGGCGATGAGACAGAAGAAACAGCGGAAGAAGTAGAAGCTGTATAGAGCTATTCGTATAATATTCTAAAAACTATTTACAAATACTTCAAGATATAATACAATATAGCAAATAGACAAGAGAAGGAAGACATTAAAGTTTGTGAAATGACATTATGAAACCCATTAGTACTGCGAATACTAATGGGTTTTTTTTAGTTGAAATATTCTATCAACTTTAGAATTGTCCTACATATATAGATAGTTTCGATGCAAGTGAATATTTTATGTATTTTATCTAATATATGCTTTTCTTTTGTATGCTTGTGAAATGACATGGTTTCCTCCTCCTTTCTTGGTCAGAGGGACCAACATAAGCATACAACGAATCCCATAAAATTACAATAGTCTTTTAGTAAAACAAAAATTAAAAAGATTTGCTAAAAAGTGTTGAAATTCGACAAATGGAATGTTAAAATTAATATACATAATGTAAATAAAATCATTTTAATAAATAATTAATAGTAAATATTGAATGGTGGATAATGCAAAATTGCTCCATGAGATTACTTTACTGCTATTAATTATTAGTATTCACCATTCACGATTAATGGCGATAAGAAATCGCCTTTTTGAAAGGGGAAAATCAAAAATGCAAGATATTAAAATATTTGCTTGCAATTCTGCAGAAGAATTTACAAAAGAAATATGTGACAACTTAGGAGTGCCACTAGGGAAGAAAGATTCATACAAATTTGCTAACGATAACAACTTTGTACAAATTTTAGAAACTGTAAGGGATAAAGATGTATTTATTGTACAAACAACACACCCACCAGTTAATGAAAGAATAATGGAATTACTAATAACAGTTGATGCGATTAAAAGAGCATCTGCTAAAAGAATTACAGTAGTAATACCATATTTTATGTATTCAAGATCTGATAAAAAAGATCAACCAAGAATACCAGTAACAGCAAAGCTAATGGCTCAGCTTTTAGAGGCGACTGGAGTAGACAGAGTAATCACTAGTGACTTGCACAATTCTGCAATACAAGCGTTTTTTAATATTCATTGTGATAGACTTACTGCAAAAAGCTTATTAATATCATATTTTAAAGACAAAAATGTTGAAGATATGGTTGTTGTAGCACCTGATGCAGGAAGCTCTAAAAAAGCATATAAATATTCTACATACTTAGATTGCCCACTTGCCTTAATAGATAAGAGGAGAGAAGACAATAATGATACTGCAATCGCAACAAATGTAATAGGAAAAATAAAAGGAAAAACTGCAGTAATATTTGATGATGAAATTAGTACAGCAGGAACCCTAGTAGAAGCTGCACAAATACTAATGGATCATGGGGCAAAAGAGGTATATGCAGGTGCAACTCATGGTGTCTTAGTTGGACCTGCAATAGAAAGAATACAAAACTCACCATTAAAAGAGGTGATTTTAACAAATACCATTCCAATTGAGGAAGAAAAAAGAATAGACAAAATAAAAGTACTTTCAATTGCTCCTCTATTCGCGGAAGCAATTAAAAGAATAAATGAATCATTGCCTTTGGGAGATTTGTTCGAATACGAAAAGTAGAGGTTAAAGAAATTCTAAAAATTAGCAGCAAAAAAGCAACAAAAAACCTTGATTTATGAGCTCGTTTTCTGCTATAATAGTAAGGTAGTTTTAAGAAATAAATTGTTAGAAAAGGGTGATACTGTGAAAAGTACAATATTTCTACAACAAGATATTGAGAGTAATAATAATTGTTTTTTTCATACCCTTTTTCTATCAAAATACATGTAAGGTATTAGTGCTAGGCATTAATGCCTTATCTTCATTTTATCACTACTAAAAAGGGGAAATGAAAATGGATAAGTTTAAAGAAGAATGTGGTGTGTTTGGGATTTTCAATAATGATGAAGACATATTAAAAACATCGGAAATAATATATTTCGGATTGTTTGCTCTTCAACATAGAGGGCAAGAAAGTGCAGGTATTGCAATTCATAATGAGAGTAAAATAAAGTGTCATAAAGGAATGGGACTATTACCAAATGTATTCGATGAAAGCATATTGAATAGCCTAAAAGGGAATATAGGTATAGGACATGTTAAATATTCTATGTCAGGAGAAAATTGCTTAGAAAATACACAGCCTATTTCAACAAAAAATATCGCAGGAAACATTGCGGTTGCATACAATGGGAACTTAATAAATGCAGGTGACCTTAGAATGGATCTTGAAAAGATGGGATTCATTTTTCAAACAACAACAGATGCGGAGGTTATTATTGCTCTTCTATCGGTAGAAATGGCGAAAAATGATAACATAGAAGAAGCCCTAACAGAAGTTATGGGGAATATACAAGGTGCTTACGCAGTAACAATTATGACAAAGGACAAATTAATTGCAGTAAGAGATCCTCTTGGAATGAGACCAATAACAGTAGGGAAGTTAAGGAATTCATATATTGTTGCCTCAGAAACTTGTGCATTCGATTTAGTTGGTGCAGAATTTATTAAGGATGTAGAGCCAGGAGAGATTGTTATAATAGACAAAGATGGAATAAAATCAGTGCAAGCAATAAAAGAAGAAAAAACAGCAGCATGTATTTTCGAATTTATATATTTTGCAAGACCAGACAGTGTAATAGATGGAGCAAATGTTTATGATGCAAGATTTGAAGCGGGAAGATTACTTGCGCAAGAATGTAAAATAGATGCAGATATTGTAATAGGGGTTCCAGACTCTGGATTACCGTCAGCACAAGGGTACGCAATGGAATTAGGTCTTCCATATTCAGAAGGATTTATAAAAAACAGATATATAGGTAGAACATTTATACAGCCAAGTCAATTTATGAGAGAAAGATCAGTAAGCTTAAAACTAAATCCACTAAAAAAACTTATAAATGGTAAAAGAGTTGTTATGCTTGATGATTCTATAGTTAGAGGAACAACAAGTAAAAAGATAGTAGATATTCTACGTAAAGCAGGAGCAAAAGAGATTCATTTCTTAGTTGCTTCACCACCAATAAGATGTTGTTGCTATTTTGGAATAGATACACCTCACAGAAAACACCTAATAGCAGATACGCATAGTGTAGAAGAGATTAAGGAAACGTTAGGAGTAGACAGTTTACACTATATAAGTTTAGAAAAATTAATTCAAACTCCAGTAGGAGCAAAACTGAATTTCTGTACAGCATGTTTTGACGGAAGTTATCCGATGGAAATTGGGTAAGTTACAGAATAGAAAGAAGGGTAATTTAAGATGAATAGAAACGTTGGAGTAGTGTCAAGAGGAATCAGAGCCCCTATTATAAAAGAGGGCGATGATTTAGAGCATATTGTTGTAGAATCTATAATGGCTGCAGTTCAAAGTGATAACATTACGTTAAATGATAGCGATATTGTTGGTATAACTGAAAGCTTACTTGCAAGAGCTCAAGGAAACTTCGTTCCATTAAATAGCGTTAGTAAAGATATAAATAGCAAATTTGGAGATGAAGTTCGGAGTAGTATTTCCTATATTAAGTCGAAATAGATTTGCACTGATCTTACAAGGTATAGCAAAAGGAGTGAAGAAATGTTATGTGCAATTAAGCTATCCAAATGATGAACTTGGTAACCCAATAGCAAATATCGATAAACTGTATGAAGAGGGAATTAATCCATATATAGATGAATTTACAGAGGATGAATATAGAAAAATTTTTACAACAGAAGAGAGAAAAAATCCTTTTACTGGAGTAGATATCTTAGATTACTATAAAAATCTATCAGATAATATAGAAATCATATTTTCTAACAATCCTGTTTCTATATTAAAGTATACTAAAAATGTTTTAGTTTCGGATGTTCACACTAGATTTAGAACAAAAGAGATATTAAGGAGAGCAGGAGCAGAAAAACTATATTCTTTAAACGAAATATTAAATGAAAGTATAGATGGTAGTGGATATAGCGAAGAATATGGGCTTTTAGGGGCTAACTATTCGACAGATAATGTTTTAAAACTATTTCCACGTGGTGGACAAGACTTTGTAAATAATGTGCAAAAAAGACTATTAGAAAAAACAGGTAAAAAACTAGAGGTATTAATATATGGAGATGGTGCTTTTAAAGATCCAGTAGCGGGTATCTGGGAATTAGCAGATCCAGTAGTATCTCCTGCATTTACAGATGGACTTGTTGGAGTTCCAAATGAACTAAAACTTAAATTTTTAGTGGATAGCGGCAAACTATCTACTGAAGAACTTATGGAAAAAATAAAGTCAAAGAATATCTCGCAGAAAGACTCTTTAGGAACTACGCCAAGAAGGATAACTGATTTAGTAGGAAGCTTATGCGACTTAACTTCTGGTAGTGGAGACAAAGGAACACCAATTGTACTAGTTCAAGGATATTTTGATAGTTATGCGAATTAGAGAAATATAAAGATAATAAAGGAGCTGAGGGTTATGAGGAAAACAAGAAAAGTGATTGTAATACTTGTGCTAATGGTTACTATATCTATGGTGAGTAGTATGCTAGTCTCTAATGCTAGAGAAGCGATAGACCCTAATACTTTTAACCCAAATGCCATGGAGAATTCTGTTGGAGGTATGAACCGATCAAACCAAAATATTGTTTTAGGTAATGGTTTTTCTCCAGGTGGAATGAGTAGGGACATCGAAAGAGGACAGGAAAGTATGCCTAATGTTGGTGCTGATGTTACTACTGGGATTCAAGCAATTGGTATTATTGCTATAGTGGGGATGATAATAGTTGTAGTATTAGTAATTTTAATAGTTATACATGTAGTTAAGAATAAAAAAGAAAACAAGCAATAAAATCAAGAAGAAAAGATTCCGGGGAGATATTATAAGTCTTCCCGGTTTTTTCATATGGAAAAAAATCTTCAAAAGCAACAATGCGCAAGAAAAACGTTAAAAAAAGAAAGAATGAAATAGAATTGTAATAAAAGTTTAATATTATGATGGTCTAAAAGAGAAAGTGTAGATCCCTAAGGGAAAACAGAGGAAATTCTTGCTCCATAAGCATTTAGGGAGTAATTGCCATTTACATACTTCAGAAAAAATAGTACGATTTATATATCGAGATTAGGTTCAGGCGTAAAGTATAACTTATTTCTACGCATTATCCACAAGGATAACTTATTCTTACGTATCAAAGATACTACGACTAAGAAAAAATGCTAGAACTAAGAAAAAGTTGAACCAATGAAGGAGAAGTGATGGGTATGAGTACGTTTCATCTTATAGCGATGGTGTGTGTAGCAATTTGTATAGGACTAATATATTTAATAGACAAGGAGAATAAAAGCAAAGCAGAAAAAGGCATGCAAAGGGCAGCAGGAGTAATAGCAGTGGTGATGTTACTAACTGTAAACTTACCAGTGTTAGCAGGAATATATGAGGAAATATCGAACAGCAATGATGAAAGTAACAGTGCTCAATATTATGATGAAGAAAAGTTATATATAGACGAAATCGAAGAGGGATTAACTAAAGATGAGGATGTCTATGAAGCAGAAGGAAAAGAATTATATATATATGAGTCCGAATATGAGTTAGAAGAAAACGTAGCTGACGAAGAAATAAACCAAGAGGAAAAGCTTGAAGCAGGAGAGATAGGAATAATGCCGTTAGCTGCACCGACTATCTATACGTTAACAATAGTGAAAGTAGATGAAACTAGAGAGCCGATTACACATGATAGTGCAGACTTTGAAATAAATATTCATTCACCAAGTTTTGGACAATGGTATTGGGAACAAACTTGGATGGGTTGGACGGGAATGAAAACTACATCAATGGGACTGGGAGGAGGTTGCTTCACATTTAGTGTTAGCCCAACTCTTTCAAATCCATTCGATTGGAATCATGATCAAGAAATTATACTACAAATTAGCGAAGTAAGGGCTCCTAGTGGATTTACAAAGTTAAATGACACTTTTTATATAAGAATGCAGAGAACTCTTGGAGTAGGTGTTGAAGTTGAACTAGGAAGAGCATTTGGTTCAATATTTATTCCTCAAATCATACAAGGAGTAACCATGACAGTTGACCCTTATGCACATTGGGCATCAGAGATAAACATAAAAATAGAAGTAATGAATGAACCAATAATAGAAGACAGTTTTGATCTTAATATCAGGAAAACAGATGAGTCAGGAAACCTTATAACAAACAACAGTACAGAGTTTAATATAACAAAGTTAATAATGGAAAACTTGAATTTTGTTGAAACTGCAATGGGTACCCATGAGACTACATCAGAAGGAACAATAAGGATAAACGATATAGAAGTAACAGATGAAGGGGAAGTCCTATTTAGAATAGAAGAAACAAGAGCTCCAAATGGGTATGAAAAAATAGCAGAAGCTTTTTATATAAGAGCAACAATAGTACAAGATGGAAGAAGACTTGTTGTAGATGAGATTGAGATAGGAAGAAAAGAAAATGGTATATTTATACCAGACAACAGCATAGCAGGAGTAACGACATCAATAGTAGAATGCGAAGAAAATGTGCACTGTAAATATATGTGCGCGTGTTTCGGAGTGATAGTTTGTATTAATTGCTGGTCAAATTCATGTGTGTGTACTGCGGAATTTTACATGTGTTTAGGGTGTTGGAATGAAGTTCATTTATGTACATGTTGCAACTATGTATGTGAGTGTATGGGGCAAGTAATACAAGTGGATGTATCAAATAAGTTAGAGCAAGAAATACTATTTAACTTAGCGCTTCGAACATTTGTCTCAAGAGTAGAAACGAATGGAACAGGAGTTAATCTAAATAGAGCACCGAGTGTTACAATGCCAAATGTGTTTGCAGGGGAATTAATATATACATTTCCAGTAGAGAAGTCAGAAAATCCAGTACAGATGAACAATGGGAGTATAATGATTCAGACAATAAGAATATTTAATGAAGGAACAATAGCAGGGTATGTAAATGAGATAATAAATGATATCCCAGCAGGATTAGAATTCTTACCAATGCACAGTACAAATCTAAACTATGAATGGGTAATGATAGATAATAGTGGGCAAGTAACTGCAGACGTATCAGAAGCAGTAGAGATAAGAACAAGATATTTAGAAAACAATCAAATAGATGCATTCGATCCAGACTTAGGAATAGAGCTAGGAAATCCAGATTATAGAGATATTCAAGTAGCATTTAGAGTAACATATGAAGGAGGGACAGGAAGAATCATAGTGAGTAGATCTGAAATATACGACGCAGAAGCATTTGGAGGAGGAACAGTAGGATATATCAACTTACTAGATGAAGAGAATGATACAGAGTATATGTATGTAGTACGTACTGGCAGTGGAAATAACAATGAAGATGATGGAGAAGTAAAAGGGGAGTATCGTCCAGAAGAAGAGAAGAACAGTCAAGGAAAAGGGAATGCAATAAGCACAAATGACCCAATTAGCAGTACTAGATATATAGTATTAATAGTTATAGCAATGATAAGTTTGATGGTACTATTAAGAGAAAAGAAAAAATAAATTATAAAATAAAAAGCTGTCTTTTGACAGCTTTTATTTTATATATAATCTATTATTCATAAAATTAGGTTCAGATGTGATGTGAATTTTAAGATGTCTATACATGCTCTCATCTCCATTAGTAAAGATATATGTAGAATGAGCTTGTGCATTTTTTAAATCTTGCAATTTCGAAAGTGCCAACTTTGCTGTTTCATCTGTTGCTGCACAGACACTAAGGGCGAGCAATACATCGCTAGTGTTTAACAATACATCTTTTTCATTCAGCAATGTTCTCTTGAAGCTTTGTATAGGTCTTAGTATTTTACCTGCTATGAGTAGAGTAGAGTCTTCTATGCCTGCGATATGTTTAATAGCATTTAACACTACGCTTGCTCCGTGCAGTCATAATATCTGTATTTCGACCTGTGATTATTTCTCCAGTATGTAATCTTATACTAGCTGCTGGACAAGAGTTTGTTTTGCTTTTTGTTAGAGCTGCTTCAACGGGTATTCTATCCAATGGAGTGATAGCCAAATCGTTCATTAGCATTTGTAGTATTTTTACAACTTCTTCTGACATAATTCCTTTTTTGTTATCTGAAAGAGCTTTGTAGTATCTTCTAAGTACTTCTTGTTTAGCAGCTTCAGACACAATGCTATCATCTTCTATACAGAAGCCAACCATATTTACTCCCATATCAGTAGGAGATTTATATATATCATTTCCTGTAATTTTTCTTAATATGTCTCTAAGGATAGGAAATGATTCAATATCTCTATTGTAGCTTACCGAAGATACATTATATGCTTCCATATGATATGGATCAATCATATTTACATCAGCTAAATCTGCAGTAGCAGCTTCATAAGCAACGTTTACAGGATGTTTTAGAGGGAGATTCCAAACAGGGAATGTTTCAAATTTAGCATATCCTGAAATGATACCTCTTTTGTAGTCATGATATACTTGGCTCATGCATGTTGCAAGTTTACCACTACCTGCTCCAGGAGCAGTTAATACTACCAACGGTTTAGTAGTTTCGACATATTCATTTGCACCATAACCTAAGTCACTAATTAATAAGTCTATATCTGTTCCATAGTCTTTTATATATGAATGCATATATACTTTAATTCCTGCATTTTCTAAAACTTTTTTGAAAATAATAGCTTCAGGTTCTTTATTGTATTTTGTTATTACAACACTATTTATATTTAATTCTAAGCCTCTAAACTCATCAATAAGCCTTAGAATATCTTTACTATATGTTATTCCATGATCAGCTCGAATTTTATTCTTCTCGATGTCATTTGTGCTAATACAGATAATAATTTCAGATTGGTCTTTTAATGTTTGCAATAATTGTATTTTAGAGTCGTATCTGAAACCAGGCAGAACTCTTTCTGCATGATAATCATCAAATAATTTACCACCAAATTCAAGATATAATTTATTACCGAACTTATCAATTCTTTCTAATATCTTTTCACTTTGTAATTCTAGATATTTTGCAGTATTAAATCCTTCCATCGGCTTCTTCCTTTCATGAATATATTTGCAGAGGACATAAGTGAAACGGCCTAAAATTCAGGACGTGAAGCCTCTACGAAACAAAAATAGATTTAAAACAAACCGCGAAAAGGGGTTTTTTTTAAATCTATAATTTAGCGTGGTCTTTAACACGTAATATATTACCATTATTCGATATTTTTTGCAAGTAAATTTGCAAGTAAATTTTTTGTAAAAAAATGGCAGAGACGAGTTCGAAAGAATTTGTTGACTTATGGCCCTCAGTGATGTATAATAATTAATGCACTAGAGATTATTACATAATATTTAGAGTGTAGAAGAATAGAAATGGATTAGTGAATTATAGAAAAAGAGAAAAATAAAGTTGGATAAACATTCTACTAAATAGAATTTACATACTCTTATATTATTCACAGTTTGTTCTTTTCTTAGCCGTAGCATCTTTGGTGCATACGGATAAGTTATGCAGAGCTAACCCTTGCCGTGCCTGGCAAGTTTGGGGGGAGGGATATCAAAAATGTCAGAAGTTAAAGTTAATAATGGAAATATAGAAGACGCATTAAAAAGATTTAAAAGACAATGTGTAAGAAATGGAGTACTACAAGAAGTTAGAAAAAGAGAACACTATGAAAAGCCTTCAGTAAAAAGAAAGAAGAAATCAGAGGCAGCGAGAAAGAGAAAATTCTAATATAATTGTTTAAAACCTTTATATTTTAAATAAAGAAAATATATAAAAGAATGGAAGTGGATGAGGAAAATCTACTTCTATTTTTCTGCGTATAAAAGTAAAAGTATGATGGAGATAAATAATATTTAATTATTGTAATGCATAAATGGTTAAGCTATACTGTATAATATGTATAGTGCAGAATAGGAAACGGAGGATCATATATGTCATACAAAACAGAGGAAATCAAACAAGGAATAAAATTACACACCATAGCAACAAACAAATTTAAAACAAATCTATTAGCAGTTATTATAACAATGCCGTTATCAAGGGAGACAATAACATTAAATACACTTTTGCCAGCGGTTTTAAAGCGAGGAACTGTTACTTTAGATACTCAAGAAAAAATAAATGCCGAACTGGAGAATATGTATGGAAGCACATTTGATTGTGGGATAGATAAAATAGGAGATAATCATGTTATAAAATTCTATTTAGAATCATTAAATGATAACTTTATTCCCAAGAAGGGTGATTCTTTATCAGGGCTAAAGCAGTCTATAAACCTAATTCTAGATATTATCTTTAATCCACTTGTGGAAAACAATAGATTCAAAGAAGAATATGTTAATTCAGAAAAGAACAATATTAAAACATTAATAGAATCAAGAATAGATAATAAAGACTCATATGCATTAAGTAGATGTACAGAAGAGATGTATGAAGGGCAACCTTATGGGTTATACAAATATGGATACAGTGAAGACCTAAATGCGATTACAGCTGAAAGTCTATATTTGTACTATATGCAACTAAAAGAAAGCAGCAAAATTGATATATTTGTATCAGGAGATATAAATCGTGAAGAAGTGCGTGACCTTGTGATAGGGAGCGAAAATATTTTAAAGCTAAAAGGAAGAACTCACAAAGCAAAGATAAATAATGAACAGACAGAAGGGAAAGAAGTACTTTTTGGTGGAAGTACAAATGAACCTAAGGTTATAAGCGGAGAAAAAGTCCATGAAGACTCCTCAGAGATTGTTGCTGATTCTGAACACAAGAAGAAAGTTCGAGTAATAGAAGAAAAAATGGACGTTGGGCAAGGGAAGCTAGTTATGGGATTAGATGTAGGGCTGAATGAAAAAGATGCTAAATTCCCTATAGCAGTATACAATGTTATTTTAGGAGAAAGCGCTACATCTAAGTTGTTTCAAAATGTTAGGGAGAAAGCAAGTTTAGCATATACGATAAGGTCAAATTACGTAAGGCAAAAAAGCAATATATATATTAGATCAGGAATAGAAATAGACAAGTATGAAAAAGCGTTAGAGATTATAGAAGAGCAGCTAAACGATGTGAAAGAAGGACAATTTACAGATGAAGAGCTGCAGACTGCTAAAAAATACATTGAGTCTGGAATAAAATCAGTAATAGATGAGCAAGATTCGGAAATAACATACTATATAGGGCAAGAATTATCAGGAGGATTAACTACATTTGAAGAATATATTGAAAAAATAAAGGCAGTTACAAAAGACGATATACTAAGAGTGGCAGGAAGTATAAATATTAATACAATATATTTTTTGAGGAACTAAGGAGGACGAAGTGCAAATAATTGAAAACACTAAAATCAAAGAGAAAATATATATAGAGAAGTTAGAAAATGGGATGCTAGTAATGGTAGTGCCTAAAAAGAACATACAAAAAAAATATGTAATGTGGGCTACAGAATACGGATCTATAGATAATAGATTTATTCAGCCAGGAGAAAGTGAAGAAATTGAAGTGCCGGATGGAATAGCTCACTTTTTAGAACATAAGTTGTTTGAACAAGAAAATGGAACAAATAGTTTAGATACTTTAACACGGATTGGGTGCAAGCGCAAATGCATATACATCTAATAATCATACAGCATATCTATTTGAGTCTACGGATAACTTCTATCCGTCTTTAGATGAATTAATGGATTATGTGCAAAGTCCATTCTTTACAGATGAAAATGTGGAAAAGGAAAAAGGCATTATTGAACAAGAGATAATGATGTATGATGATTATCCGGAGTGGAAAGTATATATGAATGCGATAGAGTGCATGTATAAAAATCATCCAGTAAAAGTAGATATAGCAGGAACAGCAGAGTCTATTTCTAAGATAGATAAAGATATTTTATACAAATGTTATGACACATTCTATAATCCATCAAATATGGTAATGTGTTTCTCTGGAGACTTCGAGCCAGAAGAGATAATTGGAGAAGTGAAAGAAAGATTAAAAAATACGAGAGGGAACACGCCGACAGAAATTAAAAGAATTTATCTTGAAGAACCGCTAGAAGTAACTGAAAACAAGAAGGAAATTGTGATGGAAGTAAGTATCCCGATGTTTGTGATAGGAATAAAAGATAATATAGGGTGCCCTGGAGAATGTCAGACAGAAACGCAAAGAGTTAAAAAGCATATAGCAGTGGAGATATTATTAAACATATTAATTGGGAAAAGTTCAAAATTATATAAAAAATTATATGAATCAGAGCTAGTATTGTCAGAATTAGGATTAGACTATGATTTTGCAAAAAGTTATGCCCATGTTATCATTACGGGACAATCAAAAGAACCCAAAAGACTACTAGAGGAGCTGAAAGAAGAGATAAAAACATTGAAGCGAAATGGGATAAATGCAGAGGAGTTCAACCGTATAAAAAACATGATATATGGTAATTATGCGAAAGAATATAATAATGTATCAGATATTTGTAGAATGTTTGTATCAGATTACTTTAAGGGAGTAAACAGTTTTGATTATATAGAAGAGTGTGATAAAGTACAAATAGCAGATGTAGAAGAAGTTTTAAAAGAAGTGTTTGATGAAGAGAAGATGGTTATCTCCATAGTGAAGGGTAAGAATTAATCTAAAAAACGTATATTGATTTATAGGGGGTGTGAAGAATGTCAGAAGTAGGTTTTCCTGGACTAGAGATAAGCCTAAGTTTATCGAGGACAGCATTCCGAATAGGGAATTTAGGTGTACATTGGTATGCAATTTTAATAGTAGTTGCAATTATAATAGGTATGTCTATATATAAGAAAAATGACGGCCTGTATGGAATAAAGTTTGATGATATTTTTGATTTAAGTTTATATGCACTTCCCATTGGTATAATATCTACAAGAATTTATTATATACTTTTTAATCTAGACAGATATTTAGCAGATCCAATACAAATGTTTAATATGCGCTCTCGGAGGACTAGCTATTTTTGGAGGTATTATAGGAGGATTCATCACATGTTATGTATTTTGTAAAAAAAGAAAAATTAACATATTAGATTTGACAGACTATTTAGCTCCTACATTAGCACTTGGACAAGCTATTCGGCAGAATAGGTAACTTTATAAATGTAGAAGCATATGGTTCAGAAACAGGTGTGCCGTGGAGAATGAGACTATATGAAGGAACACGGGTATAGAGATGTACATCCTACTTTTCTCTATGAAATGCTGGTTCTAATAGGAATATTTATATTTCTAACGATCAAAAAAGATAATAGGAAGTTTAGAGGCGAATTTACATACATATACTTAATGATTTATGGGCTTCGGCAGAGCAATAATAGAGGGATTAAGAGTGGATAGCCTTATGCTTGGACCAGTTAGAATATCTCAGATTGTATCAGGTGTATTGTTTGTAATCTTTTTTATCCTATATATTAAAAATGTTTCTAGAAAAAGAAAAAAAGAAAAGAAATCTGAATAATAGCCTGTGTCAAAATTAGGCTGAATTTAGCAGAAACAAACAAAATATACAGGAAAAAGCAAACAGTTGATAGAAAATATAGAAAAAAGGCGTACGAAAGTACTTAAAAAACAGCACTTTTTGCTGTTTTTTTATTGACCTTAATGTAAGAATATGGTATTTATAATATATACAAAAGAAAAGTCTTAAAATTAGCGTAGAAAAACTCCGAAGATGACGCAAATCTTGTTACTAGATCAAGTTAAGGAGAAATATCACGCAATAGGGAGAGTGATGTCTGTGATTGATAAAAAAATTCTTAAATTAAGAGAAAAATTAAATAGTAGTATAAAAAATGGAGCAAGTTATGATGTAATATATAAAATAAGTGTTGATTTAGATGAAGCTATAGCTGAGTATTATAATTGCGCCACAAATGCTAAGCATTTTTCTTAAGTACAGCATTTTTCTTATCTCTAGCATCTATGGTGTGTAGAGTAAGTTGTAGTATAGAAACAAGCCGTGCAGTAGCTGTGTGTGAAATGCAGGGAAGTATTGAGCTTTGCTTATAATCGTAAAGAATCACTATCTATATTAATAGAGGGTGATTTTTTTATTGCTGTGATATTACAGAAACATGACATTTGGAATATTTGTTTACAAAATAATTGTTGTTATGCTAAAATAATATAAGGAAAGTGGATAATTATGTAACCATTAGTTGAAAACAGAAGAGATATGTGCTATAATAGTATATATGTGTACTATTTTCTTAGTTCTGGCATCTATGATGCATAGAAACAAGTTATATTTTAGTATTTGGCAGTAGTTGGGAGGAGTGAGTATGAAAATAGGTAAAAAAATATTTTTAATACTTGTACTAATGATTGCTG
Organism: Oscillospiraceae bacterium; assembly: GCA_009785865.1. Lineage (GTDB taxonomy): Bacteria > Bacillota > Clostridia > TANB77 > CAG-508 > WQVL01. Next base: position 21,633 of record WQVL01000007.1, read on the forward strand.
TTTCGATGGTTACTACTTTGCTAGTTTCTAATGCTGTAGGACAAGTAGATCCGAATGATTATGAACCAAATGCTGTACAGGCGGATCCGGTTACAATGGCTATAGCTGGTGGAGTTATCGGAATCATACGAGTGGTTGGAATAGTAATATCAGTAGCGTGGCTTATAATCATAGGTATTAAGTACATGTGGGGAAGCTTAGAAGAAAAAGCGGAATATAAAAGGACATTGGTTCCGTGGTTAATAGGATCATTATTCATATTTGGCGCGGTAGTAGTAGTACAGATTCTATATGAATTTGCACAAGAAATCTAACAATTAATATAAATGGAGGTGTTGATTATGAGAAAAGTTTTTGGAATAATACTTATTTTCATATTAATACTTGCTATTTATCCAAAAGAATCATATGCATTAAGAAATATAATGGAACAGGGAGACAGTTTTCTAAATGATGCTCAGACTAGATACGAAGAAGAACGAGCAGCTGGAGAAAACCCTATAGGAATAGAACGAGATGGATTGGTAGAAGTTACTCAAACCTTATATAATATATTTTTTACAATAGGATTATTTATAGCAATAGGTGTAGCAACTGTATTAGGGATTCAGTTTGTAATAGGAAGTGCAGAAGAAAAAGCGAAGATAAAAGAAAGTTTAATTCCTTTTGTGATAGGATGTATAGTTGTTTTCGGATCTTTTGGAATTTGGCGAATATTTATAGAAGTTGGAAATAGCTTAATGCAATAAAATAGTTTTTAATATTATCTCAAGTGAGAAGATGAGATATCAAAATATAAGCGCAGAAATGCTTCGAGGAGTACTCAAAGCTTGTTACTGAAGAGAAGTCAAGAAGTGTTCGCGTAATAAACCAAAATATTTTAGAAAGGGGATATATTATGAAAAAATATGTAAAAGTAGTTTCGGTAGTATTGATGCTAATGTTAATGATGGCAGTAGTAGCTACACCAGTTCTTGCAAACAATGCAACGACTCCTGATGTGAGTGGTTTAACTCCTGGAGGAATGACAGAGCATATAGACACAGACGGTGCAGGTGGAATAGCAGTAATTGGTGGAGGGATAATAGGAATACTACAAGTAGTTGGTATTGTATTATCTGTAATTGTACTAATAATTTTAGGTATTAAATACATGATGGGAAGTGCAGAAGAAAAAGCGGAATACAAGAAAACACTTGTGCCATACATAATAGGTGCTGTTCTAATATTTGCAGCAGCAGCTCTTGCACAAATAGTATTCGAATTTGTAACTGGGTTAACTTAGATAGGTGTATCCTAATATTTGCAGCGACATCGCTGAATACAGGTATTATACGAAATTTAAATAAAAATATTTTAGAAAGGAGATATATTATGAAGAAATATGTAAAAGTAGTTTCAGTAGTATTAATGCTAATGTTAATGATGGCAGTAGTAGCTACACCAGTTCTTGCAAATAATGCAAATGTAGTTTTAGGAAATGACTTTAGTCCTGGAGATATGACAAATCATATAGACCAGTCAGGTGCAGGTGGAATAGCAGTAATTGGTGGAGGAATAATAGGAATACTACAAGTAGTTGGTATTGTATTATCTGTAATTGTACTAATAATTTTAGGTATTAAATACATGATGGGAAGTGCAGAAGAAAAAGCAGAATACAAGAAAACACTTATACCATATATCATAGGTGCTGTTCTAATATTTGCAGCAGCAGCTCTTGCACAAGTAGTATACGATTTCGTAATTGGTCTACAACCGTAATTTAGATATTAATTTTAAAAAAGATTTGGTTTGTGAAAACTAAGTCTTTTTTTGCGTTTTAAAAAGACGGAATAATGATTTTTCAAAAGCAAAAAAGAAAATCATGAAAGGCTAGAAGCAGGAGAAAAAATCTCCAAATATGACAATAATGTGACAATTAGATTACAATTGCAGTTTTTTCGATAAAACATTACAAATACATGCATATTTTTGGTATAATTATATTAAGTGAAGAAGGGTTTACAAAGGAGGAAATTGCGATTGGGAACATATCAAATACCTAGAAATGTAAAAGGTGAATCTAGAATATTATACGTTTTTTCGATGAAAGCATTGATTTATACAGCAATAACAGGAATGATAGGGCTATTCCTTTATGCGATGCTTAATGCAATAGGGCTATTTTGGGTAGGAGTGGTCGTAGGAGTTCTTTGTGCGGGAGCAGGATTTGTAGCAGGAACATTTAAAGTACCACCAGTAGCAGCATGGAGTTTTACTAGTAAAACAGGTGGAGAAAATATAGATGACATTGTAAAAAGAGCGGTTTTGTTTAAAGCAAAAAAGAGCAAGATCTATGTGTATACAAAGGAGGAAGAAGAGTAAATGGATTTATTAAATTTGCTATTATTAGCAGTACGGAATTCTGTTTCTTGTTATAGTGGTTTTAGTAGTAGTTTATCTTAAAATGGTAATGGGCGGAGAATCACCAAAGAAAGAAACTAAAAAATCCGGCGCAGAAAGAACAGAAAGCGCTAAAACAAAAGGAGCTACTAAATCATATAACAAGCAATCGATTTTTGATTTTATGGATTTTGACAAAATAGAGGACAGTATGATAATCCAGAAAAAAGGAAAAAGATTTTTGATGGCGATAGAATGCCAGGGAATAAATTATGATTTAATGTCTGGAATAGAAAGAACATCAGTGGAGAGTGGATTTCAGCAATTTTTAAATACGCTCAGATTTCCAATACAAATATATACACAAACTAGAACAATAAACTTAAGTGACAGTTTACAAACATATAAGAAAAGGTTAGAAGGAATTAAGTTAGAGCTGGAAAGAAAAGAATTAAGGCAAAAGCAAATGGTTAGTTCTGGACAATACACTGAAGAAGAAATACAAAAACAACAAATGGAAGTAGTAAGAGATAGAAACTTGTTTGAATATGGACAAGACATTATTTTCTATACTGAAAAGATGAGTTTAAATAAGAGTGTACTAAGAAAGCAATACTTTATTATCATTCCATATTATGCATCAGAGGCAGGAAGTGACCTTTTGGACGCAGATGAAATCAGAAATTTAGCATTCTCAGAACTATATACAAGAGCCCAAGCAATGTCAAGAGTATTATCTGGATGCTCTATAAGTTGTAAAGTGTTAGATTCATATGAACTAGCAGATTTACTATATACGGCATATAACAGAGATGAATCTGAAACTTTTGGATTAGATAAAGCGTTCCAAGCAGGATACGACGAGCTATATGTAACAGCTCATGATGTATTGGAAAAGAAAATGGAAGAGTTGGAGAAAGTAGTAGAAGAAAGAGCATATCAAATGGCAGAAGATGCAGTTGTAAAAGCAAGAACAGATAAAGAACAGCAAGTGCAAACAAAGGAAAAAACACTTAGTGAACAAGTAGCTGAAATGGCTAAAGCGATTATAGCAGAAAATGAACAATATATAGGGGAAGACATAGCAGAATCAGCAATAGAGGAAGTGGAAAAGCAAAACACAAATGAGGGAGGTAAGAGCTAATGTCAAACAAGAAACCACAAGAAGTCCGGTACAGATAAAGACCTTCGAAAAGCAGAAGAATCATATGGATTTTTAAAGGCGAAAACAATTAAACAATTGATTGCGCCAGCAGGTATTGATGCTTCAAACATAGATCATTTAGCAATAATTTCTAATACTACTAGGTTTGCTAGAAGTTTCTTTGTTTCGAGCTTACCACGTATGTGTACATTCCCTTCGCTATTTAGAGATATGTATATGTTCGGAGATATAAATACTTCTATATTCATAAACCCTGTTTCAGAATCTAGATCACAAAGTGAATTAAATAAAGTAATTAACGAGTTAGAAACTGAAAGAATTATGGCAATGGACAAAGGAAATATAAATAGGGAGAGTCTATTATCTCAAAAGAGATTTGAAGCGGAGCAATTAAGAGACGAGATTGCATCAGGCTTTAATAAACTATATGAGGCATCAGTAGTAGCTACTTTGTTTTCATATAATTTGCAAGATCTAGATAGGCTAAGCAAATTACTAGCAGCGGAAATGTCAAAGTCACTCGTAAATGTAAAAACCGCTTGGGCAATGCAAGAAGAAGCATTTCAATCGAATTTGCCGTTAATGGAGGATAAAGTAAGGAAAGTACATACTTTTGACCATGCATCTATGGCTACTGTATTTCCTTTTACAACGTCAGAAGTAGGACATTTATCTGGAATTCCATTAGGGTTTAATAAGCAAACAGGGGTACCAATCCTTTTCGATAATTTTCATGGCAGCCTTACAAACTATAACATGGTTATATTTGCTAAGTCTGGTGCTGGTAAGTCTGTTACAATGAAAACATTGATTACAAGATCATCAGTACTTATGGGAATAGAAAGTTTAGCATTAGATGCAGAGGGTGAGTACAGGATAGTTGCAGAAGCCTTAGGAGGAATAAATGTTGTAATGAGTCCAACATCTAAAACAGTAATTAATTTATTTGACATAGAAGTAGAAAATGTAAAAGATGAGATAACAGGGAGAGAGAGAAGCGTTTTAAATGTTGAGAACAAAGTAGAGGACGTAACACAAGCGATACTTACAATGGCAAGAGGAAGTACAAGAAGTACAGAGGTAAACGAGCTAACAAAGCAAATAATATCAGAGGCAGTTTTTGAAGAATATGAAAGAATAGGACTCAGTTCTGACCCAGGAAGTCTTTACGAAATTAGTGAAGCTAATAGCAAAAGAGATGCTCTAGGAAAGACAAAGAAACATATGCCTACAATAGGAAGTTGGTACAAAAGAATAGAAGAAAAAGCAAGGACTAATGATAATGCCGACTATAAATTCCATTACAGTTATTTGGTAAAAGTTATGAAACAATATGTAAGAGCACATAATGGTCAAATGGCATATTTTGATGGACAATCTACATTTGAACTTTTAGATGGGGCACCATTTATAAATCTAGATATATCTGGACTGGAAGAAAGATTTGCAAGACCACTAGCTCAACAAATACTTATGTCATGGATATGGGAAAAATTTGTTAAGAAAAATAGTGAAGATAGAGGTAAAGCCACTAAGAAAAGAGTTATTGTTGATGAGGCATGGATGTTACTTCCATACCCTGAAGCAGTAGACTTCTTAAACAAGATGGCTAGACGTGCAAGGAAAAGAAACGTTTCTCTAGCAATTATTTCACAAAGATTTCAAGACTTTTATGAGCAACCAGAAGCGCAAGCGGTTCTGACATCGTCAGATACAAAGTTATTCTTAGCTCAAGATAAATCAGAAATTGAGTACTTAAAAGAAGTATTCAAATTAAGTGAGGGTGAAGCCCGGATTCTTAATAACTTGTTTAAAAGGTGAAGGCCTATTCAAAGTAGGAGCAGATACAGCGATATTACAGATCAAGCCAACACAAAAAGAATTTGAATTTGTTGAGACAAACTTAAATAAAGTAGCACAAATGAAAAAAGCAAAAACACAATCATACTAAAAATAGAAGTATTTAGATAAAGCAATAGCAAAGAAATAAATTATATGAAAGCAAAAAAGGAGAAAAATTATGAGTTTTTTAAGACCTAAATCGATAGGGCGGTAAGTTAATAATAGCCATTTTAATTGTGATAATTGTACTAAATGGTATATTATTATCTGGTGAATCTCATGCAAATGAGTCAGGTTCGGAAGTAGGGAATGTATTTCTAAACTTAATAGCAGCAATACTTGATGGAGGAATGTGGCTATTAGAAAGAGCAGTTAGTGATGGTTCACAAGAATTTATAGACTTTGACTTCTCCCTTACGCCTACACCTAGACGAAGTTGGGGGGCAAGAATTCTTATAGCTATTGCAGTAGTCGGGTTTGTTGCACTTGTTATAGTTACCGGAGGAGCAGCTATTGCAAAAGCGGCGGCAGCAAAAAAGGCAATGGCAGCGGTAAAAATAGTAGGAGGAGGAGTACTAAAGATTGCGGGATACTTTGCTTCAGCGGGAGGAATAGCTGTAGGAGCTATTGTTGCACTTGCAATCTTATTTGGTTCACCTCAAAATTTTAGATTACCAATGTTTACAGTTACTCCAGAAAGAATATTTGGAAATCAAATAGCATTATTAGATGTAAACTTTTTTAGTCCAAACGATTTGGGTGCTTTGCAAATAACAGCTACAGATCCAGCGTCTGGAACCCCATTACCTCCATATGCTAGACATTATAGTACTGTTACTGGAGGAATAATACCTGAAGGTATTACAGATGAAGATGCATTAGTTGACTTTCAACGAGGTTTTATAGGGACTTGGTATGTTCCAGAAACACCAGGTGGCCCTTTAACATCTAGAGATGAACTAGTTCAAAGATCTATAGCAAGCCAATTAAGAGACCAAATTGGACGATGGTATCAAATACTCAGAACAATAGCTTTAGTAGGACTATTATCTGTACTAATATACATAGGTATCCGTATATTAATGTGTAGTGTAGCAAGTGAAAAAGCAAAATACAAAAATATGATACAAGACTGGCTAGTGGCCATGTGCTTAGTTTTTGTATTACACTATATAATGGTATTTGCGGTCACTATTACAGAACAAATCTCAGGAGCAATAGTAGGAAACACAGAGGTACAAATGATTGCGTGGGAAAGTGTGTGTCCTGGAGATAGTGGCAATTGTAGAGAAAATATTGGGAGACATGGAGGAGTTGACAATAATGATGTGCGTTGCAACAATAGAGACTGCAGAGATATAATAGGCGCATTATTATTACATGTAGATGGAATACCGAGATACCAAACTTATGGATTAGAAAAAAGAGAGTTTATATTTGCATATGACCATGAAGAAATCAATGAATCAAATGCAAGTATGTTTACATGGACTACTAGTTTCACAGGAATGGCAAAAATACAATCACAAGGTGTAGAAGCTACAGAAACAGCTACAATGACAAGTAGAGCAGCGCACACTATTGTTTATGGTGCGTTAGTATTCTTCACATTTTACTTCTTAATATATTATTTAAGAAGGCTACTATACTTAGCATTCTTTACAGTAATAGCACCACTAATTGCTTTAACATATCCTATAGATAAGCTTAACGATGGAAAAGCGCAAGCGTTTAATTATTGGTTTAAGGAATATATGTTCAATCTTTTAATACAACCATTCCATGCGATATTATTCTTTATGTTTATTGGTAGTGTAATGGAATTTGCAACATCAAACATACTATATACATGTGTTGTGTTAGCATTCATGATGCCAGCAGAAAGATTACTACGTAGGATATTCGGACTTGATTCAGATACAAGTAAATCAATGAATCCAGCAAAAGCGATGGCACTTGGAGCCGGAGGGGCAATGGCCTTAGGGAAATTATTAGGAGCTAGAAGAGCTAATAATAAGACTGATAAGGCTAATGCTGGTGGAGACGGCGGAGGACATACTCCGGATGGAGGAGCAAGACTAGATGGACAATCAGGACCGGATTTAGGAGATGGATTGGATGCTTCAGGTAGACCAACGACAGAAACAGATAGATTGACATCAGACAGAGCGGGCTTAGATGAAATGTCTAGAGATCCTAATCGTGGTAGTTGGTCTGATGGAGAAAGACAGGCATATGATGACATGGTAAATGAACATAGAGATGCATCAGAGATTGAAGCACATGAAGAAAATGCGGCGAGGGATGCTGCAGCGAATCAGGATGATGAAATGGATTTTGATGGAAGACAATATGATCTACAAGAAAGAATGAACGAAACAGATCGTAGGTTGGCTGAGAATAGAGATGGTGAAGACAGAGTAATAGATGCAGAGAAAGAAGAGGATTTAAAAGATGAAAAAGCAAGGATAGAAGCTGAGCAAAAGGCACTAAATAAAGAACAAGAAAAAGCTATAAAAGCTGCAAACAGAAAAGAAGCATGGGATAATTCAAGATTTGGACAAAGAATGAATGCAATAGGTGCAGGACTAGAAACAGCTGCGGAGTATACTGGAAGAGGAGTTACTGGAGTTAGAAGCGGATTACGCAAGGCTAGCAGAGGAATACAAAGAGCAGGAATAAAATACCCGCGTGTTGGAAAAATTGGAAGAGGAGCCAAAGTACTTGGAAAAGGACTAGCAGGAGTAACAGTTACAGGAGCAAAAACACTTGCAAAAGAAGGGAATGCTGTGATAGGTACAGCAGCAAGATATACTTTAGCAGGAGGAGCAGCATTAACAGCAGGGGCAATTGCAGGAATAGGATCTTTAGCGTTTGATCCTGGAAGCACATTGAAAAACGCAAAAATAGCGGCAGCAGCAGGAGGAGCAGTAGGCCTTGGAAGTGCACATCTAGCAAGCAAAGGTGTAGAAACAGTGAAAAATGTTGGGTATAATGCTGGAATGGGTACAGCAAAAGCATTTACAAAAGGTGGATATGGAAAAGATTCAGAGCAATATCAAAAACTTAAAGCATATGACGATTCAAGAAAAGAAGGAGTTCAGGCAAGCTATGCTAAGTTAAACTCAGGAGCAAGTGAAGCAGAAGTATCAGAAATAGCATACAATAGTAAGTTAAGATCAGAGAGGACAGGAGTTCTGAAAAGTGATAATCCACAATCTGCAGCTATACTAAATGCTGCGCACCATAACGAAAAACAGAAAGTAAAAGATGGAATGGACAGAAAACAAGCACAAGAATGGAATGATGATGTAGTTACACTAGCTGCAAATAACAATAGGAAAGAATTGCAACAAAGGAAGCAAAATATGGAAGAGAAGAAGGACGAAATGATAGATAATGTAGTGAGGAAGACGAAAGAGCAATACAGAAAAGATGGCAAGCCAGTTCCGAGAGAACATGAATTAAAAGACATGGCAACGCAACAGATAGAGAATTCAATTGAGAAACTAGGTGAAGCAGCACTAATCGCACCAAGAAAGTAAGAGGTGAAATTTAAGAATGCTACATAATGTGCGTAGATATTACAGGCAAAATAAAAGGAGAGTGTGGGTAGTAACAGGTATTATATTAGCTGTTATTGCTGTACCACAGGTGTTTAATGCAATCTATATTGATAGAGTAAATAGAGATATAGAGTTTCAAACGAGAATAATGGATGAGGAAGGTCCTACAGCTACTCCTGTTCAGCCACCTGCAGAAAATGTGCCAATAGTGTCTGGAGGGCGTATGCCAGAAATACAAGCGCAAGAAGAAAGACATCTTATTTCTTCCTTTATATCGTATGCAAATAACGGAAGAATAGAAGAGGCATACAACCTTTTATCTGAAGAAAGCAAAGAGATTAATTTTCCCACAGTGCAAGCGTTTGCCAACAATTATCATAGTAGAATTTTTAGCGAGTATAGATTGTATGACATACAAATGTGGATAATGGATGTTGGAACTACATACAGGGTAAGATTTTTGCCTGACATACTGTCTAGTCGGAAATGTGGGAGAAGGAACTACTATTACAGATTACATTACAGTTGTAAGAAATTCAGATGGTGAGATAAGGCTGAATATAAACAGTTATGTTGGTAGAAGGCAACTTGATAGAATGGGCAGCAATACTGGTATTTCTGTGACAGCTATACATAGAGATATATTTATGGATCACCATGTGTATGCATTTGAAGCAAGAAATACTAGTAGTAATAGCATATTGCTAAATAATAGAAATGATGCAAGAACGGTATTTCTTGAAGATGATAGAGAAAATACATATACTGCAAGGATACATGAAGTTGATAGTAGTTTACTATTACTAGATAGTGGAACGACTAGAAGATTTAGTATAAGATTTAACAAAGTTCATGGAACACAAAGAGAAATAAGGAGTGTACAATTCACAAATATTATTATGGATGCTGAGCAATATTTCGAGGAAAGAAATATTGAAACAGTTCCATTGACAAGAGTAAGCATACCGTTATAAAGGAGACCTAATATGGACAATAAGAACAATAAGGACAATACAAAAATAAAGGTTATGATAATTACGAAACTAACACTGGCAGCAAAAGCGTTAATACCTGTTATAATTCTAATTTCTATTTGGAATATAGTTCTAAATATGTTCTTTGACCTGCGTAATATAGAGGTGAACGAAGTCTCAAGAGCAGTAGACCGTGTTATAGAAGAATCAGTAGAGTGGAGAGATGGGGAAATATATATACCTAGTGGTGTGGTAGCAGATAAAATTAGAGATCACCTTGGAAGTAGAGGATTTAGGGGAGTATTGCTTCGAGATTCAGAGTTAATAGAACAAATGATAATAGCAGAAGTAGTAACAAGTTTTCCTCGTACACAGTATCAAACAGATATACAAGGCTCCGTATTTATTAGAAGAGGAGATGAGGATGCAACATTTTTAAGATACAATGATTTTGGGGCTAGAGCAGCAGCAGCAGAGACATATGAAGACTTTGTGGCATTAAAACGGATACTTTACAGTTGATTCAGATCTGAATATATTAGTAGTTACATATAGTAGTAGTACAACGACAGAGCCTGTAGATGGTGAAATGGTTACTACTACTTATTCTAGTGTAAATGTGGTTCCAATAAGATACAGAGAACAAGTAATAAACTATGCAATGCCTTTTGAGTTTTTGTATGTATTATTATCAATAACTGAAAATACAGAGTATGTAAGAGCAATGGCGGAGTTGGCTACAGAACATACAAGAATAGAATTTAGCATTTTAGATTCTACTTCAACACATAAAGAAGTAGTAGAAGATAGTGAAATGATATATAGATGGGAAGAGAGAGTGGAACCGCCAGCAAATCCACACGCTACTGCAACAATAGGTTCTCATTATGGAACACCAACTGAAGTAAATAGTGTGTCGACAACCGAAGTAGTGACAAATACTTTAAGGGGAGAAGTGACATATGTAAGAACATGGATTGTGCATAGAGATAATACTCCTACATTTAGCCCGGCTGTACCATCAGTTGATGGACCTGTTGAAATCGAGATTGACCCAACATATTTGCCTCCTACTATTGTTAGTGTGACACCTGTTACAGAAGATGACGAAGAGGATTCTGAAATATTGTATTTTACAAGGATAGTGGAACAAATTAGAGACATAAGTAGAACTGAGACAATAACAACTTCTCAAGCTACTTGGATTCAAGGAGCCGGTGAGAGCACACTAGATCCATATATGTTTTTAGGACTATGGAGAAATGAAAGTGGAAATTATCCATGTACGATTAATCCAGATGAACCACCAAGGTTTGTGCCTGATGGAAGGGCAGTGCTTTTCTTTGATATGAATGGCAGATTACGCCCAGCATCTCCAAGGATTGTGGATGCACCATATGCATTTTTTACAAGACTTTCACAATCATCAAGGGCACAAGCGTATGAAAATATAATGAGGTATATATTATATAGATATACTGGAGTAAGTTTTGGGGTTACAACACCAGACGGATTATTGGATATTTTTAATAGAAGAGACTTCAACTCGATAGGAGGAGAAAGTGCATTTTCTCAGTTTTTAAGAATATGGGAAATAAATCGTACTGAAGGAGAGATGCGAATTTTAGCAATGCAAGTAAGGGCAGAGTTAAATAATGCTAATCCTTCAATAACATTATCTCAGCAGCAAATAGATGCATTGGCAATTGTTAAAGCTGAACATGGTAGTATAGGAAATTTTATCGAGGCATATAGACAACATGGGAATAGCAATGGATTAAGAGCGGCTTTTGAAGTAAATGGTGTTAATCCTTTTAATATAAGTGGAGACAGCTTAGATGCTAGAAGAAGTGATGCTATTTGGGTACTATTCAATAATGAGCGATATATAGATCAGGATGGAAATACACTTGTTGCCCGAGGCGGCGGTGGGTGGTGGTGGCCAGTAGCTTGTGGAAACTGTCGCCAAGGTGATATATGTACTCATGAGCCAGCAACTACTAGTGTTATTAGTGAACATAGGTCGGTTGGAACTAGAGCTAGCCATATGGGAGTAGATATTGGGCGTTCTGCAGGACAACCTTGGCCATATGTAATAGCTCCTAAAGATGGAGTAGTAGTTAACAATGCGCGCAATTTCCCGCCTGGACGAGGCGGCGCAGGTTATTGGATGGCTGTTGATCATGGAAATGGATATGTAACTTCTTATATGCATTTGAATGGTCCAGGCTTTTATAGACCACGGAACGCCTGTTGTACAAGGACAAGTTATAGCTCAGATGGGGAACTCGCGTCGGATGTTGTCATTTGCATTTTGAAGTGCGCAGAGGTAGTGGAAGTAATGTTATTAGAGGTTTTAGCACTGGAGCGAGAAATGATGAAAATCCAATGAATTATATTGATCCAAATAATACTAGACCTTCGGGAGTACGGAAACATAGAGAATCAAAGAGAAGTTAGAGGACGGAAGAGCTGTCGTATATGACCATGATTTTGCGACCCAAAGTGGACGTCCTACACCAGAAATGATAGAAAGGACTATGACTGTAAGAACAACTGTATATTGTATATGTTTTGCATGTTGCGAAAGAAGGCCGAGCGATCCAAACTTTGGACTTAGTGCTTCGGGGATAAGACTTCAACCAGGGATGAGAGTAATCGCTACAGGTCATGACCGGATATAGACGCCCTGATGGCAGTGTTAATAGAGGTAATGATATTATTCCATTAGGAACCTGGGTATGGATACCAGGATATGGATATGCTCTGACCGCTGATAGAGGAGGTTGGGTAATAGGTAATCATATAGATGTTTTCATAGGAGAACCTGGAGATGTTTTATATTATCCGGGTGCTCGAACTTTACCTCAAGGGGGAAGGTGTCTAAATGCTCCAGCATCCTGGGGAAGGGCACCTGGAACTCGAAGCGGAGTACAAATTTATATTATAAGACCGGAATTCGCACCACAATAAGGAGGATGTATAAATGAAGAGAATGAAATATATTATACTAGCACTAGTTATATTACTTATAGTTTGTGTAGGTATGATCTTTATAATCAATAATCAGCGGAAGTGATGAGCTAGTAATAGGGGAAGAAATAGGTGTTTTTGAAATTCCAGAAATGGTTACTAGACAGGAGTTAGAGCCAGTAATGAGTAGAACATCTTTCCATACGGTTGTACATGTTGTAAATTTATATATTGATAGTCTGTTTAACGAAGACAACGAAAGAACAAGTGCTATGATTGATCCAATATATTATGTAATAAATCAAGGAAATCAAAGAGCATTATCTGTAATAGAAGAAATTGAATGGGGATTCTTTGAGTCCGAAGGAATGTCATCTAAAATAGTAGACAATGTGGAAGTGTTTTTTGTTAAAGGTATAATCAGTTATGAAGACATGGATGATTTGGGTGATGGAGGTTGGAGTTATTGGGAGAATGACACATTCGAGGAAAATGAAGATTTTGATTATTTTGCCATGATACCACCAAATAGAATAGAATTTAATTTAATTGTGAAATTAGACTATAACAATAATGCTTTTTCAATTATACCAATAAATTTTGAAGATTTTGAAGAAATAGAATATTCTGAAGAAATTACAACTTCAGTAGAGCTAAATGAACATAATGAAATAATGCGAATTGTTGTGACTGATGAGGTAATGGCAACAACATATTTTGATTATTTCATAACCCTTTTACTAACTGACATAGAAAGAGCATTTAATCTTTTAGATGAAGAGTATAGGGAGAAACGATTTGTTAATCTAGCTGAGTTTAATAGATTTATAGATAGAAATTTTGGAGAACTGAGACATAGCAGAGCAATGAGATATCAAGTAACTCATAGAGATGCTTATACACAATTTATAGTTATTGATGAGAGTGGAAATGATTTTATTTTCAGAGAAACAGCTGTAATGCAATTTGCAGTTATACTAGACGAGCATACATTGATTCTTCCAGAATTCCTAGAAGCATTTAATGCTACAAATGCACAAGGAAGAGTAGCTTTAAACCTACAAAGGTTTACAAACAGCTTAAACCATGAAGATTATAGATTTGCATATAGTAAATTAGCACCAGGGTTTAGAAACAATAATTTTCCGACATTACAAAGTTTTGAAAGTTATATAAGGGATATACTTCCTGAAAGAATGAGAATAGAACATCTTGAATTTGGAACGGAAGGTAATGTATACACATATAGAGTTAATATTTTTGATAGAGATAATGGAAATGCAAGGGGAATAGAAAAAACATTTATTATTCAATTACAAGAAGGAACAGATTTTGTAATATCATTTAATATAATATAAAAAATCAATCAAAAAAATTGTGCAAACGCACAATTTTTTGATTTGCTCTATTTTATCTTTAAGGCGATATTAAATAGGTCTTTGAGTCTCAATCTATTCCCATAGTGTAAAATTGCCACAGCGTATATTCTGATCGCTATAAAAGCTATAAAGAATATAGCCACTACTAAAAATCCTAGTGAAACAAAAACTTCTACATTACTTGCATATCCACTTATCAATCTTCCGGGCATAGCAAATGGTGAAGTGAAAGGTAGCATAGCTACAAGGTGACTTATTCTTTCATCCGGGAAAATTAGTGTAGCTATAGATACTACAAGGGCTATAATAAGTGATAATGATATTGGAAGAATTGTAAGTTGAATATCTTCAGGTCTACCAGCTGCGCTTCCTGCTATAGCACTAAAAAATGAGAAAAACAAATATCCAAGTAAAAAATATGCAAAGAATATAGTAACAGTAAATGGACTGAGCTCTAATGATGCTATAAAGTCATTTAAAAAATGAAGCTCAACGGATACAAATGCTTGGAATGAAAAAGCAAGCACAATACCTAAAAACAATAATTGCAATATTCCTACAATACCCATACCGATAGTTTTTCCTACAACAATAGTAGATGGTTTAGTAGAAACTATTAAAGTTTCAATAACTCTAGATGTTTTTTCATTTGTAATTGAAGAAGCAACATTATAACAGAAAAAGAGTATCACTTGATAAAGCAAGATAGCCAATGATATTGGAGCTATCATTGCTATATCAAAGAATGAGTCCGTTTCTAATTCGTATATAGCATATAAAATAGGAGCAGTAAGTAAGTTTGTATAGTATTCAGGGATGTCAAGATTATCTAAAATAGCAGTTGTTTTTATCTCATGTAAGAACGAAGCTATTAAAGCTGCATCTATTCTATTAAACTGGGGGTCATCAAACGCAATATATTCAAAAGTAATCTGTCCTTCCTCATTAGGGATTATTATTACCGCAGAGTATAAAGTACCCCAATAAACATCAGTTCTAATATCTTCTATAGGCATCTCAGAGTCTATAATAAAATTAAAATTTAATTCACGTAGCATATAAATGTTATCGCCAAGTAAACCATAAGTATCTTGTACTAAAATCCTTGGTAATAATGATTTGATTTCATCACTCAAATCCCCGCCATAAAGTTCAACAGCTTGACTAGAAGTGAGAGTTAAAAGACTTTCTTCATTAGATAGAAGAGAACCTAGGTCATGGTTGAGTATATCAAGTGGTACAATGGTTAAAAGTAAAATGGCAAGCATCATTAACAAAGCCATGAGTATATTTATGATTATAAAAAATCTTTGCTTTACAATTTGTCCGAACAGTAAAAAAAGTTATTATAAAAAAATTTCTCATTTTATCTTCCCTACCTTTTCTACAAAAATTTCTTCTAATGAAGGCTTAATAATTTCGAACTTCTCTATTTGTATATTATTATTTAATAAAATTCCAAGCAAAGAATTTGCTTCATCAATATGAGAGAAATTAATCTTGTATGTGTCAGACGTTCTCTCGGACACGGTAATATGAGCAGGAATTAGATTGCTAATATCAGCATAGGTTCTTATTATTGCATGTTGATTTCTATATGAATTCTTTATTTCATCAAGGTTTCCTCTTAATACAGAATACCCCTTATCCAAAATCAATATATCTTGGCAAAATTCTTCTATTATATACATTTGATGAGCAGACATTATGATGTATGTCCCATTGTTGACTAGCATCTGTAATACTTTTTTTATAATATGGGCGTTTACAGGATCTAGTCCACTAAAAGGTTCATCGAGCAAAAGCAAATCGGGGTTATGTATAATTGAAGATAAGAGTTGAATTTTTTGTTGGTTACCTTTTGAAAGTTGTTCAGAAGGAGTGTCTAAATATCCGAGTTACATCGAGTATCTCGCACCAATTTCTTATAACCTTTTTAGCGCTTGACCCCTTCATTCCTTTTAAGGTAGAAAAGTAAGTAAGTTGTTCTGAAACAGTAGCTTTTGGGTATAATCCTCTTTCTTCAGGAAGATATCCGTAATTTACGATATCTCTACATATCTCTCTATTTCCCCATCTTACATTTCCGGAATCTTTACTTAAGATTCCGAAGTATTATTCTAGAAAGAGTAGTTTTTCCAGCACCGTTTGAACCAAGGAGGCCAAATATACCAGGTTCAGGCATAGAAAAAGAAACATCATGTAAAACTTGTTTTGTACCAAATGATTTATTTATATTTACAACTTGAAAACTCATAGTATTATCTCCTCTGATATGTATTATTTAGGCAAGTGTTCCAATGAATCGTTAGATTCATTATAAGTAATAGGAATATATTTTGCAATGTTTCAGACAGAATTGCCTCATATTTCAATTGTAAAAAAGTAAAAAACATGATAGTATTAATATATGAATATTAATATGCCAAGACAGAGGGTTTGAAATGGGAAAACAAATAGTTAAATTGATGAATAATTATTTTTTCGTTGTTACTGATAGCGAAAGCCCTGAAAGGGTCGAAGGAATAAATATAGAAAAGATAAGCAGAAAGACTATTGCAAAAAGTGAGAAATTGATACTGAAAATTGATTTTAACAATATGAAAAACTCGGATTATAAAAATATATTGAAAAAGTTATTTACAGTTAAGAAAAAAATGAGCAGAAAAAAAATCACCTTTGGGATTAAAGGGCAAGAAAATATATTACTTGGATATTTGATCAATTATGATAAGAATGATCAAAAACATATAGATTTTATACACGGAATTAATGCAATATTTCACAGCACATTGTATGATATGTATAGTTATATTTATGATGTGGTTTGTGGGTATTTAGACTATCAGTTTGCTGCAAATGATTTGTGTGGATTTAAAGATGATAAATGTGTTTGTGATAAGAAAATGGGATGTTGTGCAGGGTTTAAAAAGTGTAAGTACTTAGGAGATGAGTTTTGTTCAATAAAATGTATTTCATGTAAGCTATTCACATGTCCTCATTTATGGTCAGAAGGAGTGCGATTTTATATCAAAGATATATTATTATTAGAGACTTTCTTTAATGAGGTGCAAAAATATTTAATCCTAGTAAGTGTATTTTTACCAAAAGATATTATTATGATGAGAATATTACCAGTGCCGTGGAACATAAAAATATGAAGAACATAAAAATGTAATAAAAAATTAAAATGTATTAAGGAGGAGTAAAAATGAATGAAATAGGTGAAGACGTAATGCCAGGAGTAAATGAGGAACAGGAAGAACAGAAAAAAATCATGGTATTGGAAGAAGAAGTACGATTGGCAATTGAGGATGCAATAAACAAAGGAATTGAAGCCGGAGAGGGTACAGTGATTTTGGGACATGACGCAAGCCGAGCAACCTTAGAAATAAACATTAAAGCAAATGACGATGGTGATCTTGAGATTACTGTAGGAAATCTTCTTGTGGATACCGTAAAAAGAGACGAAAGTGTAGAGCATATAAAAGCGAAGATATATGAAGGATTAGAAAAGTTTGCAGAGGCATCTGATTTCATACCATCAAAAGTAGTACCATTAGAGCAGCAGTCAAATAGAGTCGGTGAAAAGATACCAGAACAGGCTGCAGGGATGGAAGATAAAGATAAAAAACTAGAAGAACCTGAAGAAGAAATTGTAGAAGAAGGTGAAAAAGAATCAGAGAAAGAGGATGATGACTTAAACAGAGATGATGATTCAGGTGAAGCAGCAATAGGTACCAACAATAGAGCAGTTAAGTTAGACCTTGATGAAAAGATTGCAGGAGATATGACACTTAGAGAAGCAATGAAATTAGCGAATATGGATAATCCGGACAAGTATTTATACGTAATTGTTGTAAAAGAAGGTGACGGTTTTCAATTATTTGCTGAAGAAAAATCGCAAAAGCATAAAATGATTGGATACGATGCTGGAGGACATAAGACAGTAAATTTCGATAAGTATAAAGACAAAGTAGAATTAATTACAGGTGGAGACAATATAAGAACAGCAATGATAGAAGAAATAGAGAAGAGTTTACTGGCAGAGTTAAATGAGAGGCAACCAAATGAGGCTCCAGGACAGCATGCACGTGATGCTAAGAATTATGCACCTGAATTATTTAGACTTATTTTTGTCGAAGGGAATGAGACGAAGATGGCAAGACAAATAGCAGGGATAGATGAAATGCCAAAGAAAGCTGAGATTAATAATGATATGGACAGAGATGATGGCCGTAGACAGAGAGTTGACCCTAGAAGAGGATAATAAATAAGAAAAGAACTAGAAAATTTCTAGTTCTTTTTGCTTATAAGCTTAGAATAAGAATGACAATGCATCTTTGATCCTCTCTTGAACAGAAGGGATGTTCCAAAGAATAAGAGCAGCTACAGATAGTATTAATACGGTTAATGTTAGAGCAGCTATACTCTTAAGAATATGTTGACAGGCTTGTTTAAAAGTTTTTTTGTATCTTATTTTATATCCAAAGTTTCTAAGAGTATTTACATATGCATCTTGATAGGCTTGCTCCGCGGCATTTTGGTAATATTGATCTGAGCTTGAAAAATCTTGGCTTGCTTCTTGGGGTTGCTCATGACCAGAATGAGAATATGTTCCTCTATATGAATTTAACTCATTTTCTAATTTAGAACAATAATCTTGCAACTTTTTATAATCATCTAAATCAATAGTAGCAGATTTTTGTGACTCATTATAGAACTTTAGTTCTTCGTCATATGCTTTTCGCTTTTTTTTATCAGATAGTATTTCATATGCTTCAGCAATTAACTTGAACTTTTCCTCACGTTCTTTTGCCACATCCTTATCTTGAAGGTCTGGATGATATTTTTTTGCTAAAATTTTATATACTTTTTGAATAATTTCTATTGAAGCGCATTCATGCACTTCCAATATTTCATAATAGTTTTTCATGTGTATATCATAATGTATTAATAAGTATATTTCAATGGTTTTAAGCTAAAAAAAGAAAACCGGCATAAGTGCCGGTAGGGTATAGGTGTTAACCATTAATAAAAGTTTTAAGTTTTTCTTTGTTCATGAAACCAGTTGTCCTAGATACAATTTCTCCATCTTGAAATACGATTAAAGTTGGTATGTTCAGAATGTCGAAATCACTTCCTATTTCAACATTTTCATCCACGTTTACCTTAAAGAATGAAACGCCTTCCATTTCTTCAGACAATTCATCAAGTACAGGCGCTAACATTTTACAAGGACCACACCATGGAGTAAAAAAGTCTACTACACATTTCCCTTGCATCTTTTCATCAAACTCATCTTCATTAATCTCTAATACCATAAATTAAACCTCCGGTTTTATAATATGTTAACTATTAAAGGGTTATTTCGTAAGAAATATACTCCTTAATAGTATATCATAATTCGAAATAATTTCAATAAAATAGTCAAAAGGTTCTTTCCTTCGTATGCTTTTAGCTATAACTATATCTATACTTTCCAATAATCTATCATTTATTCGAATATCTAACGTGCCGGACAACTTGATTTTCGAAAACAGGTGCTTCTAAATGTTCTACCGAAGTTATCTCTATACGAATATTATCTATATCCTCTTTGTTAATTGGAAAAATACTATATTTTTGAGTAGCTAAATTTACAAGAATGTAGTCTTCTATACCTTTATCCACAAAAATCTCATGAGAATATGCTTGTTTCCATTGTTCAAACTCCTCTTTAGCTATTTCACCAATATCTATATGCTCATAATTTGCAAAGGCATATTCAATGAGCTTAATTGAATCTGCGCCTCTGATTCTTTTAGTGTCACTGCCTAAAACTACAGTAATAATATCAAAATCTCCTCGTTTGCAAGCGGTTACCAAGCATCGTCCGTGCATTATTAGTAAAACCTGTTTTTACTCCATACACTCCATTTAAATACCCGCAGAAGTTCATTTGTATTTCTAATTGCTTTAGGATAACCATTTATAGTTACAGTATGGCTTTTGGTAGATACTACTGACCTAAACTTATCATTATTAAGAGCATAGCTTGTAAGAACAGATAGTTCATAAGGTGTTGTGTAGTGCTCTGGGTCATCTAATCCGTGAGGGCAAACAAAATTACTGTTTTCTAAACCAATTTCTTTAGCTTTCTCATTCATCATAATTGCAAAAGACTCCACATCTCCTGCCATACTTAAAGCTATTTGCACAGCGGCATCATTGCCGTGATTTTAACATTAGTCCGTAAAGCAAGTCACGCATTGTAATCTTATCATCTGTATTTAAACCTAATCTAGACCCCCCTATAGCGGCAGCTGTTCTTTCTACAGTGACAGTTTCATCTAAATCCCCATTTTCTATTAATAATATAGCTGTAAGGATTTTAGTAGTTGATGCCATTGCCATTTGCACATGCTCATTTTTACCCCAGATTATTTCTCCAGATACCCTATCAAAGATAACTGCGCTTTTAGACAAAATTTCGGGACCTTCTGAAGTAGCCCCAGCTACATTTATAATATCCTCGGGTTCTAGGGTAATGCAGTCCAAATCTGTACACTCATATTCTTCATCTGCGAAAACAAAGCCATGACCTATAATTAGGACAAAAAGAATTAGTATAGTAACAACTTTTTTTAATTTCATTAAAATCACCTTATTTTAATATATTAAAGCAGTTACTAGCGTATTACCGTAATTGCCACAAATTTCGCAATTGACAGTTTACTAATAATGTTGTATAATTTTTTTGTTAAAGATGAATAAATTTAACAAAATAGTAATACGTATTGATATGGCGTTGTAGCCAAGTGGTAAGGCACGAGTCTGCAAAACTCTGATTCGGCGGTTCAAATCCGCCCAACGCCTCCAAAATCCTGAAAATGTAATGTTTTGGGATTTTTTGTTGGGTGGATTTGTTTTGGCAATGCAAAAGACAAGATAGAAGATTCTAAAAGTGTCAAAAAACAGAGAGTTTTAGAAACGGACTTCTAAAACTTGACTTAGTGCTGGAGTGGCTGCTAGATAAGAAATAGTTATGATTGCATACGAATTAAATATAAAGTTAAAAGCGATAACCCTATTGTTTTAAGAGGTTATCGCTTTTTAAATAATAATTTGAAAAACATATATATGTATTGATGTTATATCTCACAAGTTAGTTTCTCATTGTTTAATATCTCAGTTTTAATTTCCGAAACTTCAGATGTTTCTTTTACAATCTCTACAAATTCAGTCATTGCACTTTCAAGTTCTGCAAGACCTCCGAGGGTATCAAACATGATAAGCACTTCAGAAGTAGATTCGTCAATTTTGGTAATTTCACTATCTTTGTGGTTCCAATAACGACATACAGGAACATCCCCGCAGTAGTAACATATTTCTTTGGGATCTTTTAACTTCTCGAATTGTCCGTGCTAGTCCCATTGGCTGAAACTTCATACCGCCTTGAACAGCATGCTGAAGAGATAATTCATCGTATGGAAGTTTTTGAACATCATAACCACCCATAGGAATTCCGTGTTTAATAGATATATAGTTATAGCTATCTACAAAATAATTTATTGGTTTGAGTTCATCGAATCTGTCGATTATACTCCATAATGCTACAACTGATGGAAGTCTACGTTCACTTGCATTCATGTCAGAGAAAACTTCTAACCAATCTTTCTTAACCACAGTATGGTCAGCTATAGATTTTTCATATTTTGTCGTAGACTGCAATTTTTCCCAATCTGTACTTGCTGTTGATACTTTTACAAGCCCCATTTTATATTGGGGATATTTTTCTGATATTTCTTTTTGGATTGATATTTTCATAATTTAACTCCTTTATATAATATTTTGTTATAGTATTCTTATTTAGAAAATATAAAGGGCTAAATTTCAAGACGTCCGTAGTCAAAATCTAGTTTATGAACTAACATAGTTTCCTGCCTTTCTTTTGTAACAATAACATAAATGGTGTGAAAAGTCAAAGATAGAACTCGTGTTAAATTCGCAATATAGGCTACTTATTCATGTGAAATTGTTGACAAGAATAGGAATTTGAAGTAAAATGTTAGCAAAGGCTAACAAAAAGGAGAAATCAAGAATGACTAACTCACTAGTGGAGTACTTGAAAGCAATATATATCATCTCTAATGAACAAGCAGCAGTAAGAGTAACAGATATCGCAAATTTACTTGGATATTCAAAACCAAGTGTAAATAGAGCATTGAACAATTTGAAGAATGAAGGGCTAATAGAGTATTCCCCATATAGTAATATTGTTTTGACAGAAGAAGGGAAAGTATCAGCTGGACATATAATGAAGAGACATGGAACGTTAAAACTTTTTCTAACAGAAGTATTAGAAGTTGATGATGAAACGGCAGAGACTGAAGCAAAATCTATGAAATATGCTGTTTCGGAGCATACTATAAGTAAATTAGAACAATATATTAATAAAATCTTAGATTTAGGAGATCTAGAGTGTGGATATAATATAGCAAGTGAAAGATGCAGAAAATGCGTTAAGATAAGCAAAAAAAAGAAACAAGCATGGGGGAAAGAATGAGAAGAGTATATTTAGATAATGCATCTACTACTAAAGTAGATGAGGAAGTATTAAACGCAATATTACCATATTTAAAAGAAGAGTATGGAAACCCATCTTCTATATATAGTATTGGTAGAAATGCAAAAAAAGCAATAGAAGATGCAAGAGAGAAGATAGCAAAAGTGCTAAATGCTGAGCCTACAGAAATATTTTTTACAGGAAGTGGGTCAGAAAGCTGCAATATGGCAGTTAGAGGAATAGCGAATAGCTATAAGGATAGAGGAAACCATATTATTACTTCTAAGATAGAACATCCGGCAGTACTCGAAACTTGTAAAGCACTAGAGAAAGACGGATTTCAAATAACATATATACCTGTAAACGAGGAGGGAATAATAGATCTAGACGGACTTAGAGAAGCTATTACAAACGAAACAATATTAATTACAATAATGTATGCAAACAATGAGATAGGAACTTTACAGCCAATAAAAGAAATCGGAGAAATCGCCCGAAAACATAACATATTCTTTCATACAGATGCTGTGCAAGCGTTTGGTACTATTAAGATAGATGTTAAAGGATTAGGAATCGATTTACTTTCACTATCTGGACATAAGTTATATGCTCCTAAGGGAGTAGGAGCACTGTATTTGAGAAAAGGAATTAAACTAAAAAAAGTTCTAACTGGTGGACATCAAGAAAGAGATAAACGAGCAGGAACAGAAAATGTTACAGGGATTGTAGGCTTAGGGAAAGCCACAGAACTGGCATATGAAAATATAGAAAGTACGAACAAAAAAATACAAGAGTTAAGAGAATATTATATATCAGAAGTGGTAAAAAGAATTCCTCATATAAAAGTTAATGGAGATTTGGAAAAAAGACTACCTGGGAATTCGAATATATCTTTTAGATATATTGAAGGTGAAAGTTTACTCTTAAATTTAGATATTAAAGGTATTTGTGCATCAAGTGGTAGTGCATGTACATCGGGGTCACTAGATCCATCACACGTTTTGTTAGCACTAGGCTTGTCGCATGAAATAGCGCATGGTTCATTAAGGGTAACAATAGGTAAAGACAACACAAAAGAAGATATAGACTATTTGCTAGATAATCTAGAAGAGGTAGTGCAAAGGTTAAGAAATATGTCTCCGTTATATAATGGATAGAATATAAGGAGAGAAATAGATAAGAGGAGAGAAAGTTGAAATGTATTCAGATAAAGTAATAGATCATTATTCAAACCCAAGAAATGTGGGTGAGATAGAGAATGCAAGTGGTATAGGACAAGTAGGAAATCCTGTTTGCGGAGATATCATGAAAATGTATATCAAAGTAGAAGAAGATATTATTAAAGATGCAACATTTAAAACATTTGGATGTGGTGCAGCTATTGCAACAAGTAGTGTAGCAACTGAAATAATAAAAGGGAAGACCATTGAAGAAGCCCTCAAACTAACTAATAAAGAAGTAGTTGATGAATTAGAAGGATTGCCGTCAGCTAAAGTGCATTGTTCAGTATTGGCAGAAGAAGCTATAAGAGAAGCTATTGCTGATTATTACAGGAAGCAAGGAGAGAAGTCAGAAGCAGAGATTAAAGAAATATGTGGGTTAAAAGACGAAAAAGAGTGTCCACATTGTGATTTGGAGAATAGTGGAGATGAGTAAGAAATACGCAAAGAATAACTTAGCTGTATGTATCGGAGATACTACAGCTAAGAAAAAAGTACTACTTGGTATGAGTGGTGGAGTTGATAGTAGTGTTGCTGCGATTCTTTTAAAAGAGCAAGGGTATGACGTGATAGGTGTTACAATGAAACTGTGGGAAAGTGAATGTGAAGGAGTAGAAGGAGGGTGCTGTAGTATAACTTCTACATATGACGCAAAAAGAGTTTGTGATAAATTAGGAATTTCGCATTATGTTGTGAATCTAAAGAAAGAGTTCCAAGAATTTGTCATAGATGACTTTATAAAAAACTATAGTGAGTGTAAAACACCAAACCCATGTATTAAATGTAATACACATTTGAAATTTGATAGCATGTATAAAAAAGCAATAGAGCTTGGAGCGGACTATATTGCAACAGGGCATTATGCTAAAACTGAATATAGTGAGAAGTATAAGAAGTATGTGCTTAAAAAATCTAAATCAATATCTAAAGATCAATCGTATGCACTGTATACTATGCCGAAAGATCTTGCAAGTAAAGTACTTTTCCCATTAGGAGATTTTGAAAATAAAGAAGAAATAAGAAAGAAAGCTCAGACAGCAGAACTAAATGTATCATCCAAACCAGATAGTCAAGAGATATGTTTTATCCCTGACAACGACTACATAAATTTTCTTGAAACTAACAATGTTAACTTAAAGGGCGGAGATGTTGTAACTACTAAAGGAGAAATTATTGGTAAACACAAAGGCTTACATAGATATACTATTGGACAAAGAAAAGGAATTGGAATATCAAGTAAAGAAAAAATATATGTGGTTAAATTGGATACTACTACTAATACATTAGTGGTTGGGAAAGAAGAAGAGTTGTACTCTAGAGTTGTATTAGCTGAAAATATTAACTTGTTACTTGTAGATGAGATTAATGAACCTATGAAAGTTGCTGCTAAAATAAGATATTCAGCAAAAGAAAATATTGCAACAATATATCCATTAGAAAATGGAATAATGAGAATAGAATTCGAGAATCCTCAAAGAGGAGTGACGCCTGGACAAGCAATTGTTTTTTACACAATAGAAGAAGGGATCGTTCTGGGAGGAGGAACTATTATCTCTTAGTATCCTTAATATCCATATTCTCGATTGAATATTTTATCATCTCATTTATAACAAAATTGTGAGATTTATTATTCTTTTTAGCTATATCAACTATAATGTTGTAATATTCTTCATCAACTCTAATACTAAAAGGGACCTTATTTACCCCACTAGGAATTTTAAAACTCATTTTACATCACCTCATTTTCTTAGTCGTTCAAGTATAGCGAGTTACGGATAAGTTATGTATTTGTAAACCATATTTTGATTTACTCAGTATTTTATTATCTAGCAGACAAAACGTATAGTTTATAGATTAAACCATAAATCAAACCAAAGCTATTGAAAATTTTAACAAAATTATATATAATCTATATCAATACAAGTATATGAAACAAGTATATGAAGAGGCAAATTCTTATGAATAGGAGGGGATTTGGATGGTAGAACCTTTAAAAAAGGAATTGAATGATATGATAGAAAAAGGATATCCGTATGAAACAATTCTTAAGAAAAGTCAAGAATTAGACAAATATATAGCAATAGAATTTAAAGAAATGAATGATAATAAAACATCGAATGTAGGAGAGTAAAGCAAGAGGAGAGTATATATTTGCACAATACCACTATTGACTTTTGCATATAGCTTTGTTATTATGAATATGGTTATTATTAAGATAGTTTAACTACTATCTGAACTATTCGCAGGTATGATTTAATGGTAAAATACAACCTTGCCAAGGTTGAGTTGCGAGTTCGATTCTCGCTACCTGCTCCAAAAGTTCTTCGAGTAAAATATAAAAAAGGTATGATTCCCAACTATCATACCTTTTTTGTTACCTAAAAGTTATCAGTGGTTCCGCGTCCTTTCCAAATGATTTCCTTAGTGTCTCCATTAATGACATGGATTTGAAAATTTTCGTGGCCAAAGAAATCTGCATGATTTAGCCACACTCCGTAGACATCCGAGTTAATCCAATTTAGTATAGCGCTTGAAATCTCATCGTCAGTCATGCCTTCGTCTGTAGAAAATTCTGTAAGTGTTAGGACAGCCCGAGCGGGGCCGTCATATTTTGGGACCAATCCATCCCATCTGAAGTAGATTTGCTTTTCCATTTTGAATCTCCTTTTTTAGGTTTATTAATTACAAGATATGTTATTTTCTGCATGCTGGGGATGCAGAATGCTTACTACGTCTAATGATACCAACCATAAGCTCTACTCAAATAACAAAAGTAGATTATAAATGTTGCATACTCTAATTTTAACATAATTTGACATAAAATTCAACATGAGAAGATGGGGGAGTCATTTACTGATTAGATAGATACAATTGTTTACCATAATTAAAAAACAGTCTAGCAACAAGGGAGTGGCAGAAATGTTATGAAAACATACGGTGCAGGAAATTGTTCCTGAAGGAGCATTTATGATCTTAAAAAGGCATAAAATTTGATAGATTTTATGCTCACGAATATTTCTATATAAAAACATATTAAAGGCTACCGTTATTTACCACAACATATTCACATAATATGTTGAAAATAACGAAAAAATAAGGTATAATTAGTAGGGAGATGTAAATGGATGGTTTTTGTCTTCCTAATTTTCTGAAAAGTGAAAAAGAAGTTAAGCGAAATTAAGAAAATATAGCGAACAATAAAAAACCTACGGAAATAAGACTCCTAGAGGTGTGTTACAAGAATAAAACATATACTGAAAAAATGTTATGAAATTGTCATGTAAAGATACTCAAAAATGTGAGAACTTATATAACCTAGATCCGTATAGCCCTAGAGGAGATATATAAACTAATATATATAGTGTACTATATATATGTATTGATTTTATTTTTAGATAATATATACTGTGAGTGTCATAAGAACTGTAGAAATACAGCAAAGAATTAAGGAGAGGTAAGCATATGAGAAAACTACGAAAAATAGTAGTAGTAATGTTGTTAATTGCATTTGGAATCATGTCTTTAGCTGATATTAACGTGGCATTGGCGACTAGTACAAGAGTGCTAGATGTTAGAAGCATTGAAACATATGACAGACCTAGTAGAGGTGCTGCAGAAGATACTGCAGAATACACTTTGCAAGAACAACCGCCAAGATATCACATAAATAGAATATTTGACGTTGCAAATTCTCATAGAGAAGCAAACCAAAGAGAGATTTCTGCAACAACTAACCAATATCCAGATGCAATCTATAGTCTAAGAGCTGGTATTGGTTTTGATGTGTCTGACATGGAAGAAGGAACAGCAAGAGAGTATAGAAGATATGGCGATATGTTTACAGATGAACTCCAAGTAAGAAATAGATTTAATCAAGTAATAAATGCTCAAGGGAATCCTGCTGCTTACCGCGGGACTATAACTGAAGAAAGCTATAATGCAATATTATGGCTAATTGAACAAATGTATTTACCAAGATTTGCTGTGCAAACAAATCACCCTAATCATGCTAATAGAGATATAGGCAGAGAAGAGATGAGACTACAGTTATTAACGAATGTGAGAGAGGGAATCGAGAGAAATCCACTTGTAACAGTAGCTCATTTAAATGCATGGTTATCAGATGATGATATAGAGATAGTACAACAGATAGTGTTATGGGAGTTTACAAATCCTGATAGGGGCAACAATACTTCAGAAGTATTGGGAGATGAACTAGAAGAAGAGGACACATTATTTGCAAGGATTCTAAGTGAAAGTAATCCGAATACAGCTTTTGCCATGAGTATGTTATATGACTACTTAATGGAAGGAGCAACAGAGGTAGAAAATGGTATGATACCATTCTCACTTTCAAGTTCAGAGGCAGTGCCGGAAATAACTTTAGGAGATACATTACCAACAATGCGATCTGTAATGTTAGGAACACAGCCACAATGGGTTGTAGGACCATTTAGCATAGAAGGTACAAATCTTGATGCAGGGGTTATTGAGTTAGCAAATCAATTTGGAACACTTCGAGCTACAACTAATGGAAGTTGGACAGATGATCTTAATATTCCAATAGGAACTGCACCAGGAAATGCCCGTATAGTAAATGCAGGATTAGTTCAAATATCAAGTGATTTAGAGAGCATGATAAATGAAGGACAATTTTTCTTAATGATTCCTATTATTCCAGGAATGGCACGTGATAATATTATTCAGTTTGATTTAGAAATAAATTATAGCTATTCATTCTTCACAGTAAGAAGTGCTTGCTATTACGATGTAGACTTGCCACTTACTCTGCCACAGGAACAACCGGTAGTTATAGTGGACAAACTAAGACATGTAGGAGCAGGCAGAGATAGCTTAAGTACACCAGGAGCAGAAGGAAGCTTTGATTTACAAATAGGAAAATTAGATGAAGCAGGACAATTAATAACAAGCGATAGTGCGACATTTGAAGTAATAAGAATAATGCCAGGTGAAGCACCAAATATTCTGATGGGAACCCATCATACAATAAATGGTGTAATTAGCTTGAATGATATAGAGATCACTTCAGAGAATGAAGAGTTCATATTTAGAATTACAGAAACAAGAGCGCCAGAGGGATATGAAATAATGGTGGCGCCATTTTACGTGAGAGTAAGAGCAGAAAGAATAAGAAATGAATACAGAGCAAGAGATATAGCCTCAGGACTATATGAAACAGGGTTATGGATTAATGATGTGATAGGAGTAACAGTAGAGGTAGAAGCAGGAGTAGCGCAAGTAGGAGTGAGGAATTTAAGAATTCCAACTCCAGAAGGAAGCTTTGATTTACAAGTAGGAAAGTTAAATCAAGCGGGAGAGCTAATAACAAGAGATAGTGCGACATTTGAAATAATAAGAATAATGCCAGGCGAAACGCCAAATATTTCGGTGGGAACATATGATACAGCTTATGGAATACTTAGCTTGAACAATATACAAATTATTTCAGAGAATGAAGAATTTATATTCAGAATAAGAGAAACAAGAGCACCAGAAGGACATGAGATAATGGTGGAACCATTTTACGTGAGAATAGAGACAGAAAGACATGATAATGCATTGAGAATAAGAAATATATCATCGGGGATATATGCGTCGGGACCATGGACTAACAATGTGACAGGAGTAACGGTAGGAATAGAGGCAGATACGGTACAAGTAGGAGTAAGAAACAGACAGTTAGAGTATGATTTAGCATTAAGAAAATTCATAACAATGATTAGAAATGATATAGACGTAATACCATATGATAGAGCTCCGATACCAGGAGTGAATATAGATGTAAGTGGACTCATGGATGGGACATCCAGAACAGCAATATATGATCATCCAAGCAATCTATTAATAGCTAGAACAGGAGATATAGTAACATATACAATAAGAATATTTAATGAAGGAGAATTACCAGGTATAGCAACAGAAATAACAAACTGGTTGCCAGAGGGACTAGAATTATATACAGGTAGTGTAATAAATCAAACTTATGGATGGATACAAGGTCAAAGATGCATGGTATCAGGGGAGATACCTGTTACAACAAGATACTTAGAAAACTTGGAGCAAATACCAGCATTTAATAGAGAAACCGGAGAACTTCAATTTGTAGATGTGAGGATAGAAGCTATCGTTGTGGCAACACCACAAGCAACACCACTTCTATTGAGAAATGTAGCAGAAATTACTGAAAATGATTCACTAGAAGGAGCTAGCAGTAGATATCAACAAGACGGTGATTATGCGGATTTGGTACTATTACCAGCAGAACAACCAGAAGATGCATTTAATTTACAAATAAGAAAGTTAAATGAAGTAGGGCAATTAATCACAAGCGGTAGTGCAACATTTGAAATAGAAAGAATCATGTCAGGCGAAGCATCAAATATTTCTATAGGAGCACATGATACATTAAATGGAATTGTGCATCTAAATAATATAGAAATAACTGAAGAGAATGAAGAATTCATATTTAGAATAACAGAAACAAGAGCACCAGAATGGCATGAGATAATGGTAGAGCCGTTCTACGTAAGAGTGAGAACAGAAAGTTATGGAGATACGTTTAGAGTAAGAGATATATATTCAGGAGTAGGTGCAGAAGGACCGTGGGCTAATAATGTGTCAGGAGTGAATGTATCAAGAGATGAAAATGTAGTGCAAGTAGGAGTAAGAAACAGGCAGTTAGAATATGACTTAGCATTAAGAAAATTTATAACAATGATCAGAAATGATGCAGAAGTAAGACCATATGATAGAGCTCCAATACCAGGAGTAAATATAGATGTGACAGGACTTATGGATGGAACAGCAACAACAGCAATATATAATCACCCAAAAAATTCATTGCCAGTACGAACAGGAGATATAGTAACATATACAATAAGAATATTTAATGAAGGAGATATAGCAGCTACAGCAACAGAAATAACAAACTGGTTGCCAGAGGGACTGGAATTATATTCAGGTAGTGCCATCAATCAAACTTATGGATGGGTACAAGGACAAACATGTTCAATAACAAATAGGACAGCAATTACAACAAGTCATTTAGAAAGCTTGGAGCAAATACCGGAATTCAACAGAGAAACAGGGGAACTTCAATTTATCGATGTGAGAATAGAAGTTGTTGTGGTGGTAGCACCAGGAGCTCAAGCTATTTTACTAAGAAATATAGCGGAAGTAACAGAAGATGATTCACCAGAAGGCATTTTTGATAGAGATTCTAAACCAGACGATGTAATGTTGGTAAATTATAACCCACCTAGATGGCCGGTAGGAGAGAATAGTAGATATCAACAAGACGATGATGATTATGAAGATCTACTGCTACTACCAGACGAAGAAAGAGAACCAGAGTTTGACTTGGCTATTAGAAAGTTTGTAGCACAGATAAATGACAGACGATTAACAGGAATTAATTCAAGAGAACCAAGCATATACTTGTATCCTCTTAGAGATAGAACAGAGACAACAGCTAGGTATGTACACTCAAAGGATCCAGTAGCTGTTAGACAAGGAGATATAGTAATATTTACAATTAGAGTATATAACGAAGGTGATATGGATGGATTCGCAAGTGAAATAACAAACCATTTACCAGAAGGATTAGGATTTATAATAGACCATAGGGTAAACTTCGAAAATGGGTGGAGACTGCCAACCACATTACCTGAAAGTGCAACAATTAGAAGCCTAGTAGGCACAGGTGAAAATGATATATATAGAAGTATATATGAAATTAGAAGCTTAGGATTATCAGACTTTATAGGAGTAAGCTCACTAGAAGATGTACAAATTGTAGAAGGTAGACTACCAGTTACCACTAGTACATTACAAAGAGATGAACACAATTCGAGTAGAAATCTAATAAGAGCATATAATCCGGACTTAAGAAAAAGTGATGTTTTACAAAATGAAAATTGGCAAGTAACATCTGAAGCAAATTTCTCGGATGGATTATTCTATAGAGAAGTACAAATAGCAGCGATAGTTCTTACAGATAATGCATATACAGGAACACTAAGAAGCATAGCCGAAATAACAGAGAATCAAGATAAAAATGGTAATACTGATATTAACGACAGAGACTCAAGGCCTGGAAATGTAAACACAGAAAACTATAGACCACCAGCAGACAATAGTGAATACCAAGAAGATGATGACGATTATGAACAATTAGTACTACAATATTTTGATTTATCATTAAGGAAATTCATAAGAGCAGTAGAAACAGGACCAGGAGACAATAGAAGAGCCATTGCACCAAATCCAAGTAGAGAACCAATAGTAACAATGCCACCAGGATTCTTATCAGGAGAAAGAACAACATTAACGTATACACATCCAAAAAGAGAAGAACCAGTAGGAGTAGCGAATGGTGATATAGTACTTTATACAATAAGAATATTTAATGAAGGAACAATGGCAGGATTTGCAGCAGAGATAAGAAATGAGTTGCCAGAAGGAATAGAGTTTTTACCAGAACATCCGATAAACTTAAGATATGAATGGAATCTATATGCAGTAGAAAGAGATGAAGATGGAACAATAAGAGATCAGATTAGAACAACAGACGTAGGAGAGGCAACAGAAGTAAGAACAAGTTTCTTGTCATATGAAAGAAATGGAGAAATCATCCAAGGAACAGAAATTGCAAGAAACAACTTGATGGGACCATTTGATCCTACACAGCCGATAAGACAACCTACTTCAATTTATCCAAACAATCAAGCTCCATGGAACGCAGAGTTTAGAGATGTACAAATTGTCTTCAGAGTAGTAGAAAGAGACCTTCCGGAAGACTCAGAAAGAATCATAAGAAATGTAGCAGAAATAACAGAGAATCAAGATGAGTATGGAAGGAAAATAGCAGATATAGATTCAAGACCAGATAATGATATTTATGAAGAAGATGACCAAGACAGTGAATATATATTTGTACGATATTTTGATTTAGGATTATCCAAATGGGTAGATAGAGTATTAATCACAACGGATGGCAATACAGTAACAAGAAACTATAATATGCCTGTCGATGAACTAGAGTCAGAATTCGTAGTAGGTATAAACATGAATGGAGACCATATAAGACATGGTAATGTTGATGTAGTATATACGATAAGAGTGTTTAATAGTGGACAAGTAGCAGGTTATGCAACAGAGATAACGAATTATTTACCACCAGGAATGACCTTTGTCCAAAGTGATAATCCACTATGGGAGACAACAGGGGACAATAGAGTAATCACAAGAGCTTTAGAACGAACAAGATTAGAGCCAGGTGAATATGTAGACATAGAAATAAGAATGAGATGGATAAATGACGAAGAGAATTTAGGACTAAGGAGAAATTTAGCAAGAATATCAGAATGGGCAAATGACTACAATGCACCAGACATTAATTCAGATAATGAAGAAGCTGAGGCATGGGTAACATTTGAAAGACAAGCAGGAGAAATAGTAGTCCACATTACAATAGCGGGAGGAGTGTTAGCAATGTTAGCAGGAGGATTAGTTCTAATTAAAAGATTTGTATTATCATAAATACTAAGGGATAGGAACGGTTATAAACCGTTCCTATTTTTTCCTCTTTTAGCTAATTTTACACATAATGAAGAATATGGGGAAAAGACTGTTTGTAATATAAGAGTACGACCATATAGACTACGGAGGAGCGGATGCGCTATGTACGAAAATGAAAAAGGTGAAAAGAGATTACAGAAATAAAACAAAGACTGAAAAATGTTATGAAAATGTAATGTGTGCAGAATGAAAAGGATGAGGACTTATATAACCTAGACCCGTACGGCCCTAGAAAGGGTGAATAAATCGTCTCATAGAACATACTAATATACTATATTGATTTTATTTTTAAAACATGTAAAATAAATAGTAGAAACATATGAGAAATAAAGGGTCTATAGATTCTAACAGAATTTCATACTGAAAAGTGAATAAGATGAGTTCGAATACTAGAAGAGAGGTAAGAATATGAAAAAACTACGAGTAATAGTAATATTATTAATAATTATACTAGGAATCATATCGTTAGCTAATGTTAACGTAGTTTTTGGTAGAACGTTAGATGTCAGAGGGACAAGGCCATATGGCACACCTGGCAATAGTGGAGGAGATACTAGAGAGTATATCTTAAGAGCGCAACCACCAAGATATCATATAATTAAGATATTTGATGTCCGGGAATCCACATAGAACAGCTGGTCAGAGACATCTTCCTGCGGCTGCAAATCAATATCCAGATGCAATCTATTGTTTAAGAGGTGGTATTGGTTTTGGTTCGCCTAATACGGGATCGGGAACGGCAATCCAATATAGAAGATATGGAGATATGTTTACAAATAGAGTTGCAGTAAGAAATAGATTTAACCAAGTAATAAATGCTTCAGGAAATTCGGCTACGTACCGCGGGACTATAACCGAAGGAAACTATAATGCTATATTGTGGCTGATAGAGCAAATGTATTTACCAAGATTTGCTGCGGCTACAAGTCATCCTAATCATGCTATTAGATATGCAGGAAGGCAAGAAATGAGATTGCAGCTATTAACAAATGTGAGAGAGAGCACAGCGAGTAATCCTCTTGTAACAGTAGCGAATTTAAATGCTTGGCTATCTGATGACGATATAGAAGTAGTGCAACAGATAGTATTATGGCAGTTTGCAAATGCAGATAGACCTGGTAATACTTCGGTAGTATTAAGAAGTGGAGCAACAATAGACAATACCTTACATATAGGGGCGGGCTCAGGGACTATAAGTGGAAGTCATCCTAATACGGGTCTTGCTATGAGAATGCTATATGATTATTTAATGGCAGGAGCGAGCCGGAGTAGCAAATGGGTCAACTCCATTTACGCTTCCGAGGCCAACAGTAACAGCGCCAACAGTAACTTTAGGAAACACATCACCAACAATGCAACCTGCAATGTTAGGACCACAACCACAATGGTTAGTAGGACCATTTAGTATAACAAGTACAAATCCTCATGATGCAAATTTAACGCTTGCGAATCCATTTGGAACACTTCGAGCTACAGCTAATGGAAGTTGGACAGATGTTCCAAATATTCCAATAGGGAATGGACCAGGTCAAGCTCGTATAGTAAATGCAGGGCTAGTACAAATATCAAATGATTTAGAGAGCATGGTAAACGGAGGACAATTTTTCTTAATGGTTCCTATTATTACAGGAATGTCACGTGATAATATTACTCAATTTGAGTTAGAGATAAATTATAGTTATTCATATTTCACAGTAAGAAGTGCATGCTATTATGATGTAAACTTACCACTCACTGTACCACAAGAGCAACCAGTAGTTATAGTGGATAAACTAAGACATGGAGGACCAGGAAGAGATACTTTAAGGACTGCAGGAGGGAACTTTAATTTAACACTACATAAAAGAAATGCAGCAGGGCAGCTAATAACAGGAACAGGGAATGTGGCAACATTTACAGTTCAGCAAGTAAGTCCACTACCACAAGGAACAGTGAGAACATACCATACAACAGCAAATAATCAAGCAGTAGGGAATGCAACAGGAATAATCACAACAGGAAATACACAAATCACAGCAGCAAATAGAACATTCATCTTTAGAATAACAGAGACCGTAGCACCAGGCAGCTATATAGGTTTATCCAGTCCGTTTTACGTGAGAGTAACAACGAGGCAAGAAGGAGGAAACTTTGTGGCAAACGCACCAGAGATAGGTACATGGAATGGAACCACATTTACACCAGCGACAGTAACAGATGTAAGTGTGCAAGGAAATGTAATAAATGTAACAAATAGACC
>WQVL01000008.1 GCA_009785865.1 Oscillospiraceae bacterium
TAATAATGATAACAACCATGACGATGACGGAGAAGTAAAAGGAGAATATCGCCCAGAAGAGAATAACAATCAAGGAAAAGGGAATGCAGTAAGTACAAATGATCCAATCAGCAGTGCTAGATATATAGTATTAATAGCCATGGCAATGATAAGCCTGATGGTAGTGCTGAAAGAAAAAAGACAATAATAGATATAAAAAATCAAATAAAATAGTAAAAACTGTCCTTTAAGTAGGACAGTTTTTTCTTGCTAAAACTTTTTTATTCTCCAAAAACAGCTTTGTAATCTTTTTCAAATTTAGCAATTCCAGCATCTGTTAAAGGATGATTAATACATTTTTCAATAACATCATATGGAACTGTAGCAATATCGCTACCCGCCAAAGCACATTCTATTACATGGATAGGATGGCGAACGCTTGCTGATATAATTTCGGTATCAATATCATGAATAGCAAATATATCAGAAATAGATTTTATTAACTCAATCCCTGGTGTAGCAATATCATCTAAACGTCCTAAAAA
This sequence comes from Oscillospiraceae bacterium, assembly GCA_009785865.1. Taxonomy (GTDB): domain Bacteria; phylum Bacillota; class Clostridia; order TANB77; family CAG-508; genus WQVL01. The sequence continues at coordinate 525 of WQVL01000008.1, forward strand.
TGGTGATACATAAGTTGCACCAGCTTTTGCAGCAAAAAGTGCTTGTGTTGCATTAAAAATTAAAGTTACATTAGTTTTAATACCTTCTTTTGAAAGAACTTTAACTGCTTTCAAACCTTCATCTGTCATAGGAATTTTAACTACCATATTTGGATGTATAGCAGCAATTTCCTTTCCTTCCTTGATCATACCTTCGCTATCTTTAGTGGTAGCTTTAACTTCGCCACTTATAGCTCCATCTACGATGTTTGTAATTTCTTTTATAACTTCATTAAAGTCTCTACCTTCTTTTGCAATTAGAGAAGGATTGGTAGTAACTCCACAAATAATGCCCATATCATTAGCTTTTTTAACTTCTTCAATATTTGCGGTATCAATAAAAAATTTCATAATTTCCTCCTAGAAAATTTATATTTTAATATATATACACGCAAATTATATATTAATCTATAGCATAAGTAAATAGGCAATAAAACAAAACATAAAGAGAGTGACATGCAACATTGAAAAAGGCACATCCCTAAGGGAAAACGCAATAATGGTGTTTTAGCAATACATTTGTTACATAACTGTAAGTAAATTTTAATATAAAGAGGGGCATATTGGGAAAGTGGGCATCCCTAAAGGGAAAGGAAGGAATCCTTTGAGACATAAAGGATTAGGGTATTTTTACCATTGAAAAAAAAGGGGAAAAATGGTACAAATAGTATTAATCCATAGGATAACTTATCTCTACACACTACCTGAGAAAATACTACAACTTAAGAAGAAATGTGAGAGCTAAGAAAATTTAGGAGGTTATACAAGTGCTTGTAACATTAATAGGTAAAAACAAAGTGAATAAACTAATTTTGCCAAAGAACATAGTTGGTAACTATTGGCTTTCAGATAAAGATAGCGGAAAATACATGATCAACATAGAAGCAATAGATGGAAACTGGCAAATTACTAGTAACGATAATGTGAAAGTTATAGCTGGAACTTGGAAACAAACGGGTGACTATGAAATAAAAGCAACAAAACCTAATGAAGAAATAATCGAAAAAGTTACCCTAAAAGAAAACAGCATGCATCATATATGCATAGGAAAAGCTAATGACGTATTTATCTTGTATTGTTCTCCTGTTTATGAGAATAACTTTATACATCTTGATATAAAAGGTTCTAAAGAAGTTTTAATTGGAAAATCTCCGGAATGTGATTTATCATATAAAATTAATTTGGTAGATAAAATACATGCATCTATTTATTTTGCGAATGGTAGTTGGAATGTAAAAAATCTTGATAAAAGATTTGGAACATTTGTTAATAATGAGCCAATTATTTCAAAGCAAATAGATAATGGAGATGTAATATATGTGATGGGGTTAAGAATTATAATGATGGGGAATAGCCTATTTGTAAACAACCCATTTGACAGACTGCATTATGCTAATCATGCTTTTACACTTATCGAAAATGAAGAAAATTTTTTAGATTTAACTCCTGAGAGTGATATTGATTTGGAGAATGAAGACGAAGAAGACTATTTCTCCAGAGCTCCAAGGCTAACTAATCAGGTTGAGCACGTACAAGTTAAAGTAGACGGGCCACCTCAAAAGCAAAATGCGGAACAGATGCCATTAATAATTATGATGCTTCCAATGTTAGCGATGGGTACGATGTCAATGTTCATGCTTTTTACATCTATTAGTGGACTGATTTCTGGGACAGCAGCAGTAGGACAAGTACTTCCACAAATGATCATGGGAATTGGTATGCTTTTTGGTATGTTGATGATGCCGATATTTAATAGGTCGTATCAGAACAAGAAAAAAAGAAGATATGAAGCAAAACGTCAACAAAAGTATAGTGAATATATTGAGTCTAAGTCTGACTTAATAGATGAAATCATGGAAACACAAAGAAGTATACTAATTACTAACTACTTATCTGCAGAAGATTGTCAAAGATTAGTCTTATCAAAAGACAGAAGACTGTGGGAAAGAAAAATAGAGGAACATGATTTCTTAACAATAAAGACAGGGAATGGAGATATACCTATAGAAGCTACAGTTCAATATCCAGAGTCTGATTTTGTAATGGATGAAGATAATCTAATGGACCTAGTAAAGGAGTTTGGGAACAAGTCTAAAATATTAAGAAAAGTTCCAATAACACTTTCATTAGCCGAAAAACATATTTGTGCACTTATGGCCCATAAAAATAAAGCACCATTAGAAGACTATGTAAAATCTTTAATTATGCAATTAATTACTTTCCATAGCCCAGAAGATTTAAAACTTGTATTTTTGATAAATGATAACAAAGAAAAACAATGGGATTATGTAAAAAAATTACCACATACTTGGAGTGATGCAAAAGACTTTCGCTTCTTTGCTGATAGCTATCATGATATGCAAGAAATATCAATGTATTTAGGAGAGACTTTGCAAAACAGACTTCCTAAAGAGGATAGCAAACGAGAAATGGACTATAAATCATTTGCGCCATACTATTTGATTATCACAGATGATTACAAAAAAGTAGAAAATTTAAAGATAATGTCAGAAGTATTACAGTCAAAAAATAATTTAGGTTTTAGTGTTTTATTCATTAGTAGTAACTTTATGAAGCTACCAAATGAATGTAAAACATTTATTAAACTTGAAGATGAAATAGGTGTTATATTCGAGAGTGAAGGCTTTTCTAAGAATCAGAAGCACTTTGTTGCGGATGTAAACAAAGATATTTGTTTTGAGAAAACAACAAATACAGTTGCAAATATCCCGATTAAATATAGTAATGGAAACTTTTCATTACCACAGCAATATACTTTTATGGAAATGTATGATGCTGGTCGTATAGAACAATTAAACTCATTAGATAGATGGAGATCAAACGATTCCACTTTATCATTGCAAGCGCCATTAGGGGTTGATACTTCAGGCATGGCTGTAATGTTTGATATTCACGAAAAAATGCATGGACCACATGGTCTAATCGCTGGTACTACAGGTTCTGGGAAAAGTGAATTCATTGTTACGTACATATTATCATTAGCAGTAAACTATCATCCAGACGATGTAACATTTGTATTAATAGATTATAAAGGTGGAGGACTAGCGGGTGCATTCAAAAAAGGAAATACAAAGCTACCACATTTAGTAGGAACAATTACCAACATAGATACAGTTGAATTAAATAGATCTTTAACTTCTATACAAAGTGAGCTAAGAAGAAGACAGAATATTTTTAATGTAGCTAGAGAAAAAACAGATGAGGGAGCTATAGATATTTATAAATATCAAAAGCTATATCATGAAGGTGTCATAGATGAGCCAGTTTCACATTTATTCATTATCTGTGACGAGTTTGCTGAGCTTAAAACGCAACAACCTGAGTTTATGGAAGAGTTAATTAGAGTTGCCAGAATAGGACGTAGTTTAGGAATACATCTTATCCTTGCTACGCAAAAGCCAGCAGGGGTTGTAAATGATCAAATTCGTAGCAATAGTAAGTTTGGTATATGTTTAAAAGTTCAAGATAAATCAGATAGTAATGACATAATTGGAAGGTCAGATGCAGCATTCTTAAAAGAAGCAGGTAGATTTTATTTGCAAGCACGGAAATGATGAGTTTTTTGTCTTAGGGCAGTCTGCATGGGCAGGAGCAAAGTACTATCCTTCTGATGTCGTTAAAAAGAAGGTAGATACTTCTCTTCAATTTATATCTAATACTGGAAAGATAATAAAAAAAGTAGATGAAGCAGTACAGGAAGTAGTACAGAGTAGTGGTGATCAGCTGACAAATGTTGTTAGATACTTACATGAGTTATCAAGCCAAGAAGAGATAAAAGTAAATCAGCTATGGTTAGATAGAATCCCAGATACAATATATATTGAAGATATAAGAAAGAAATATGAAGTTAAGACTAAAGGGAAAAATATAAATCCTGTAATTGGTGAATATGATGATCCGTTTAATCAGCGCCAAGGAGTGTTAACACTTCCGCTTTCTAGTGAAGGAAATGTTGTTGTCTTTGGAAATGCAGAAAGTGGTAAAGAAAACTTATTAAGTACTATTGTGTATGATATAGTAACAAACCATAGTTCTGAAGAAGCTCAGTTATATTTATTAGATTTTGGTACAGAATCACTAAAAATATTCGGAGATTGCCCACATGTGGGAGATGTTGTCTATATAAATGATACTGAAAAGATAAATAGACTTTTTGAAATGATAGAAAAAGAGATTAAAAAGAGAAAAGATGCTCTTTCAGAATATAACGGAGACTATGGTTTATATATCAAAACAAGCGATGAACCAATGCCAGAAATTATAGTAGTTATAAATAACTTCGAAGCATTTTCTGAAAACCATGGTGACAAGTATGAAGACATCCTTATGATGTTAACAAGGGAAGCTACAAAATATGGTATTAAATTTATATTTACTGCCAGCACATCTGGAGCAATTAGATATAGAATGGCACAAAATTTCAAGCAAAAAATAGCTTTGCAATTAAATAATCAAGATGACTTTATTTCAATCTTAGAAGGAGTCCGGAAAGAAAAGACCGTCTAGTGTATTTGGAAGAGGATTAATTAAGTTAGAAGACGTATATGAATTCCAAACAGCTAAAATCTGTGAAACAGAAAAGTGGAATGAACATATAAGAGAAGTTATAGAAGAAATAAAAGAGAAGAATCCAGTAAAAGCAATGCCTATTCCTATATTACCATCATTGGTAACATATGAATATGTGAAGCCAGCGCTAACTGGACTAGGTTCGGTGCCAATTGGTATAACTAAAAATAATCTTAATATCAGAACATATGATTATACAAAAGGATTTATGCATCTTATTTCTTCTAAAAGTATAGAAGAAGCAGCTGAATTTGCTCTTAAGATAGGAACTCAAATTCAAGGACTAGAAAACGTAGAGCTTACTATATTAGATGCCGAAGGACTATCTCCAGAAGGAAGCAACTATAAACAGATGGCCGCAGATTTTGTTAATAACATATTATATAACTTAGATGAGACTGCTACTGAAAATGAAGAAACAGCTTCGGAGAAATCTCAATCAGTATGTATGATCGTAGGGGTAGATAGATTCGTAAATAATATGCAAGAGCAAGGATTAGATTTTATCCTGACGCTAAAAAAAGCAAAGAGTTTAGGAAATTATACTTTCATTATTGTAGAGAGTGTCGGCAAACTAAAAAACCATGAACATTCTGACTGGTATAAGAATTGCATTAAAAGCGATGAGGGTATATGGGTAGGAAATGGTATTTCTGAACAATTCTTGATCAAGATAGAGCAAACGACAGGAAGAGTGCCAGGAAATATAGGAAACAATTTTGGATATGTAATTAATAAAGGGAAAATACTTCTAGTAAAACTTTTAGAAATGCAAGAGGAAGGTGAAGAAGAGTGAATAAAATCTTAATAAAATTATATGTACCAATGCTTGAAGAAGAATATGAGGTATGGATACCACCAAATAAAAAAATTCATACTGTGATTGGGTTATTAGTAAAAGCCGTTAACGAGTTTAGTGGAGGACAGTATACCCCAAATAAATTACCAGAGTTATACAATAAAGCTACGGGAAAATGTTATGATATAAATTTAACTGTAAGCGAATCAGATATTAAAAATAGTTCAGATATTATATTATTGTAGATAAAGTATAAAAAAAGATGCGTATGCATCTTTTTTTAGATAAACTTGATTACCAAGAAATAGTTGTATTATTAGTAATTTGTGCAATTTCATCTTGAGTGATTCCAAATGCTGTTTGTGATTCTTTTAGTCTCTCATCAATAAAAGTTATCATTTCTGTACAACGAGTATAAGCTTCGCTTCTACATGTTTCTAGATGACCTCTCCAAGTTCTTATCTGTCCACCTACATGTGTAGTTCCTAAGCGAGTGTCATATCTTTGTGCAATTATATCTAAATTTCTTAGAATTTGGTCACATTCTTGCATACATTGTTCTAAAGTATTTTTTTGCTGTTGTAATGCCAACCACTCTACTCTACCATTTAAAGCCATTTCTCTTCCTCCTTTTTTTAAAAATTATATTTGTTTATTGTTGCTTATTTCAGAACGTTGTAATAATAAGTCTACAGAAGTAGTAGTAGAAGCTATAGAATTAGCTAAGGTAGTAAGGTTTTTATCAAGAGCATTAATTCTTCTTATACAAGCAGCTCCTGCTTCTACTGTTCCCCATGAAGACATAATAGGACCGTTAGCAACATATCTATAACGATCACAACATTCACGTAATTGAGATGGAATTGGTGATGCCTCTTGTTGGATTGCACGCACATCAGTAATTTCTTCGTTGGTTAATACGATTTCTGACATATTAGTTTCCTCCTTTCATCATTTAAAATTTATACTTAAATATTATAAACATTAGAATTATAGTGACAATTATACTAATCTACTATCTTAAAATAGCAACTAGTTTAACGCACCTGTATATTGGTTGTTCATATAAGCATACTGTGATAAATTTTCTACAGCAACATTTGTTTTTCTCATATCTTCAATAAGCCTTACTAGATTCTCATAAATTCTATCAAGCTCTCGTATTATACTTTGACCTGCAGGGTCTTGCCCCCAAGCTTGGACGATTAAACCCCTATTGCCTCCTGTTCGTCCATCATTCAATTGCCAATTACCAACATAACTAAAAGAACCGCTAATTTGTTTTACTGCGTCTATTCTTGGAGTCAAACGTTCTATAGTCTCCCTCAGTCTGGCAATTTGCTCATTGCTTGGAAGAAATTCTCCATCCATCATATTAATCCCCTCTTTTCTTTTTTAAATTAAATAAAATTTAGTCTGCCCATGTTATATTTGCGATATTACTTTCAATATTAGACGTAATTTCATCTTGAGTAACTTCGAAAGCAACTCTGGATTCTTCTAATCGTTCACGTATAAATGTTACAGCTGCTTCGGTATATTGACCTGCGTGCAACTTATCACTTTGAATACGATTCATCCATCCTTGTATTTCACGTCCAAGAGCTGTGCCTTGTAGAATAGGCATAAACCCCTCATCTGTTATAGTATAAATTTCGTCTAATGCGGAAAGAAGTTCATATTTTCTTTGTTCTAAAGCAGCAGCCTGTCTATATAGCTCTAACCATTCCACACGGTCACCTGTGTGAGTAGGAGAAATTCCAGCAACACCTGAACCACCATTATAACCGGGGTCAGAAGGATTTCCCATATAAGCACTACCACCAGTATACACGATACGATCATCGTTAGCTGCGACGAAAGTGCTAACTGATTCTATTCGGTAATTGTAAAAAGCTGATTGAGCTTCCGCTAATCTATTGCTAGCTTGGTAATATGCTTCTCGAGCATCTTTTTGATTGTGCCCAGAAAGTCCCCAAAAGCTAGTATCATGAACAGTATTACGAGCGGCATCGTAAGCTAGTTGCGCCTCTCTCATGTTCTGATAAAGAGTGTTCTCTGTACGGCTTGGATTAGGAAGTTCAATGTTATTAGGATTAGCTTCTCCAAGTCTATGGCCGTAAAGTTCAAGCTGAGCATTTCTTAAGTTAGTAGCAGCTGAGACATAAGCATCTCTACTATTTCTATTATTACCAGACAAATCGTTCATAGTTTGAGTATTATCATATACTTGTTGAAGTTCTTGCACTCTATTTTCAAGTTGTCTTTGGGTAGTTGGAGTATAAGTTGTTGGTGCCTGAGTCTGTTGACCAGAACTATATCTTTCATTATTAAGAGTTCGTAATTGCTCAATCTCATAATTTAGAAGATCTCGTTGGGCATTTACAAGTGCATTGTTAGCATTTTGATATGCACCTCGAAAAGTAAAATTATTATGTCCTGAAAGTGCACCCGGCCTCCAAGTAGTGGAGTGAACAGTATTATAAGCAACGGCATAATCTCTTTCAGCAATACGTAATTGATTCGTAAGAGCAGCGTGTTGTTCTGAATGAGGAACTCCATGACCTCCTGGATTAACTGCTGCACGATCATAATTTAAAAGAGCTGCTTCAGTATTTCTTAAATTTGTGGCAGATTGAACATAGGCGTCTCTGCTGTGTAAATTTCTACCAGAACGATCAGTTATACATTGTGTAAGAGAATGTTCTGCTCTAGCTCTATTCAGAGCAGATTCAAGTTCTTGACGTTGAGCAGAACCACTAGTTGAATTTGACATATTATATCATCTCCTTTGTTAATAAATGAACGATTGGTTTTAAAAATAAAATCTCCATTTATTTTGATTCTAGGGTATAAATTCCCTAGAATATTACTATCACAAATAAATATATAGTTACGTTTTATTAAAGTCAATATCACATAACAATAGAATTGGCAAAACACGACAAATCAAAGCGTAGAACTGTTGAGTTATAAGCTCTTCGTGCTTTGTTACAATCCCATTACATTTGTATTACATTTTTTTACAGAATTGTTCGGGTTTTCAGTGTAATAGAATCGTAACACCTCTGACGCGAAAATATAATACAAAACATGTGTGTTTTTGTTGAAAGTTCTGATCTTTTATAGTATATAATATAGAGATAGAATGCTTATAGTATGAGATATACAAAGGAAGAAAGCTGTTCAAGCTAGAAATAAGGGGTGAAGCAGTTATGAGTGGTGCAAGAGTAATAAGACCCATACACTTGGCTATAAATCCATATGTCACAGAAATAGAGTGGGAAGATGAAATGGTACATGTAGACAACCCTGTACTTAATGTAGTGCCTGAAATGATGGACCTATATGATATAGGAATAAGATGGGATGATTCGAAAATTATAAATTTCAGGAACCCTTTGTTTGTCTGGGGGAGAAATCCTGCAACAACATATGATATAGCTATGGATTGGGATGGAGAAGAAACAAATTCTGGTATTCCTCCATATAACACAATGAGTGAAGTTATAAATTCATATAACCCATATGATATAGGAATAAAATGGGAAGATGAGATAGTATATTTAGATAGTCCGACATTTAATGAAGCAGATGAAACTATGGACCTACAGGACATAGAAATAAGATGGGATGATTCGAAAATTATAAATTTTAGAAGTCCACTGCTTGACTTGGTGGATGACCCTACAACAACATATGATGTAGGTATAGATTGGGATGAAGAAGAAACAAATTCTGGTATTCCTCCATATAACACAATGAGCGAAGTTATAAATTCATATAATCCATATGATATAGGAATAAAATGGGAAGATGAGATAGTATATTTAGATAGTCCAGTACTTAATGAAGTGGCTGAAGATATAAACCAACAAGATAATGATATAGAAATCAAATTGAGTGATAATGATGCAGAAGCAATAGAAATGGGAAAGATAGAACTCAAAGAAACAGAAATCAAGGACTCAGAAGTTAAGATGTGTCAATCATGTCAAGCTTGTAAAAACAACTTGCCTGCAAAAATTACTTTTTGGACTAAAGTTAGAAGAGTATTATTCTATGAAGTAAAAATACAGTTAGTACCACGTGAGAAAAAGATAAAAAGGGGAAGAAGAGCAGCAAGTAGAACTCTGTGGGAAAAACTTGGATTTGGAAAAAGCAGACAAGAAAGTTGTATGTAACCATATAAGGAGCAAATATATATCACCAAGTCATAATAAATCACATGAAGTATTATGAAATGGTGATTTTTCTATGATTATGATATAGTATGAATATACCCAGAAAGGAAGATTATCTATGGAAGAATTAATGTTAGCAAAAGAGAATATGACAGTAAGTGAAGAGTTGTTATCAGAATTTGCGTGTAAAACCGAAAATGCCATATTAATAAATGAGACTCAGGAAAAAGAAGATGATTTTAGAGCAGATTTTTTTAGAGATATAGATAAAATTATACACTCTACACGGATATACAAGATATATGGACAAAACGCAAGTATATTCATTTGAGGAGAATGACCATATTACACATAGAGCACTACATGTACAACTAGTTTCAAAAATTGCAAGAACAATAGGGAGAAGTTTAAAGTTAAATGAAGATTTAATTGAGGCTGTTAGTTTAGGACATGACTTAGGACATAGCCCTTTTGGACATAAGGGAGAAAATATTTTAAATGAGATATGTGAAGAAGAGAATCTAGGATATTTTTGTCATAATGCTCAAAGTGTAAAAATTTTAAAAGATGTAGAAAAAAGAAATATGACTGTTCAGACATTAGATGGAATATTAGCCCATAATGGAGAACTCTTGTTAGGAAAATATGTATATGAACCAAATAAAACTAAAGAAGATTTTCTAAGAGACTTAGAGAGTGTATATAGTATAAAGGACTATAGTAGAAAAATAAGACCAATGACATTAGAAGCAGCAGTAGTTAGGGTATCTGATGTTATTGCATATATTGGTAGAGATATAGAAGATGCCATTATAGTAGGAAGTGTTAAAAGAGAAGATTTGCCAGAAGAAATCATAAATGTTTTAGGAAATAATAATTCAAAAATAGTAGATACATTGATAAGAGATGTAATAATAAATAGTATGTATAAGCCATATATAGCATTTTCTTCAGCCGTTTTTGAAAACCTAAATAAGCTCAAAGATTGGAATATGTCGAATATTTATCAATCTAAAGAAGCGAACAGAAATTATGATGACGTAGAAAGAATGATGAAAAAGTTATTCTACAAATATGTAGAAGTATTTTTTAGATATCCAGAAGAGATAGAAGAGATGACAAAATCTGAAAGAGCATTATTTAGATTCGTGAAGCATATGGAGAAAGGAACTGATGAAAATAAAATCAAGATTGCAATAATAGACTATATTGCAGGACAAACAGATAGGTTCTTTTTAAGAGAGTGCATAAATTTTGAGATATAAGCGTAGCTTGAACGCTTACCTGAATAATACACAAAGCTTATTGTTATAGGTGAATTCCATGAAGTCTATCCGCAAGAATATATTAAAGAGCTAAAAGACAGGCGTTTGCCTGTTTTTTCACATTTTATGTTTCCTTTTCATAATATATCACATGAAATATTATTGAATAGAGAAGGTGATTTTTAAATGAAATACATAATTGAAGGGGGAAAAAAACTAGAAGGAGAAGTAGAAATATCTGGATCGAAAAACGCGTCACTCCCAATTTTAGCAGCAAGTATATTAAGTGGAAAAACTACAAAACTATATAATGTGCCTAATATAAGTGACATACAAACAACTAAGCAAGTGTTAGAAAGATTGGGATGTAAAGTAATCAAAAAGGAAACTAAAATAGTAATTAATTCAGGCAAGATAGAGACAAAAGAAATACCAGAAGAGCTAATGAAAAAAATGAGATCTACAGTGGTATTTGCAGGAGCCCTAATAGGAAGATTTAAAGAGGCGACATTTTCATACCCGGGGGGATGCAATATAGGAGCAAGACCGATAGAGCTACATTTGAAGGGATTTGAGAAACTAGGAGTAGACATTCAAAAAGAGGATGGATATATTAAATGTAAATGTGAGGAACTAACTGGAGCAGAAATATATTTAGATTTTCCTTCAGTAGGAGCTACAGAAAACATTATGATGGCAGCAGTATTAGCAAAACGGTGAAACAATAATTCATAATGCTGCAATGGAACCAGAAGTAGAGGATTTAGCCAAGTTTTTAAATAAGATGGGAGCTAAAATAGAGGGAGCAGGAACAGAAAAAATTGTAATTGAAGGAGTAGAAGAATTAAAAAATGTAAGCTATAATGTAATGCCAGATCGAATAGAAACAGGAACATTACTGTGTGCAGCGGCAATTACAGGAGGAAGAGTTAAATTAAATAATGTAGCACCAGAACATTTATTACCTGTAATATCAAAGCTACAAGAAGCAGGTTGTAAAATAGAAAAGGAGAAAGATACTATTTTTCTAGATGCGCCAAAAAAGTTGAAAGCAGTACAAATAAAAACAATGCCGTATCCAGGGTTTCCAACTGATCTGCAATCCATATTTGGAGCTATGCTTAGTGTGGCAAAGGGAACATCACAAATAGAAGAAAACATATTTGAAAATAGATTTAAGTATGTAAATGAACTAAATAAAATGGGAGCAAAAATAGAAAGAGAAGGAGTAAATGAAGTTATAATTAAAGGGGTAAAAAGATTATCTGGTTCAGAAACAATATCTACAGATCTAAGAGGAGGTGCAGCTATGATTATTGCCGGATTAGCTGCAAAAGGAAAAACTAAAGTAGATAATATAGATCATATACTAAGAGGATATGTAAATATAGACAAAAAATTAAATAGTTTAGGAGCTAAGATTTCAAAGGAGTAAAATGTTTGAAAAAGATTGCCTGATAGGCAGTCTTTTTTGCATCAAACACTGTAGACACGACTTGCATGAAATCTTTACAGTTGAGGAAGAACATGGTATAATTATGGAAACCAATATGCTGGAAAAGTTTCATCTTCAGTATCATAAATATGTGTAGCGCAATGCATGAGCAATGCGCGAGAGGAGAAAAGAAATGAGAAAAGTACGGGTATTAACACTATTACTGTTTGTTATAACAGTGGTGTTTTTTGCCGCATGTGGCAGAGGAAACAGCGGTGCCGTGGAAGCAAGGGAAGTTATGACCCAAGAAGAAATGTATGATCTGATCATGTCATTTGTTACAGGCGACAACCCTTCTTTTGGGGAGACAATAGAAGAAGAGGTGAATGCATTTACCTCAGTAATTATCTGGCTAGTTGATGAAAGAAGTAGAATTTATCAGGACATCATGGATAGTCCGTGGATGACTTCAGAAGCAATTAACCGGATTTTTGACTGGGAAGAAGGTGTAGAGAATATAGAATTCTTAGGAGAAGCGTTACTTTCAGAGGAAGCCAAGCAAGAACTAGAATTCTACTATGTGATGTATTTGCTTAGATTATACTTTACATTGATAGTTGATGCGTCATATTATATGCCGGTAGTTGGCACTTATGCCGTATGGACTGACAACATTACTGAAATATTTAGTGATGGAGTTAGACAGTATCAGTTAGAAGATTTAAGCGAATTAGGGTTCATGATTGTTAGTGTAGATTCAGAATATTTACACATGATGATTCTATTGCCCCGTGAGATGCTCCAAGAAATACCTCTCGAAAGTGTTAAGACCTAACCGGAGGGTGCTACAAAACATTATGTTTTGCAGCACCCTCTTGGGCATTATAAAAGCCATAAAAGTTGTTGAAATTTGGAATGTTATATGATAGATTAGACCAAGAGTATCGTAAATAGAGGAGGACAATTAATGGCTACAAGAGAAAAAAATATATGGATATTAATAGTATTCCTATTAGCAGGAATTGTAATAGGAGGTTTGCTTGGTGAGATTGCATCTAATGTGGATTTTTTATGGTGGTTAGCATATGGACAGGAATTTGGACTTGGTCCGCCAGTGGAATTAAACTTAAGTGTAATAACAATAACATTTGGAGTAATGTTTAAAATAAATATTGCGAGTATAATAGGAATGGGGTTAGCTATATTTATTTATAGAAAAATATGATAAAGCTTTAACTTTTTATCGATATAATTAAAATTGGGGGGCTGAAACAAGAGGAAGAAGGTACTGTTTTTATGTCAGTTAAGATGAAAGAGCTTCCAATCTCAGAAAGACCATATGAAAAATTAGAAATATATGGTGAAAAATACTTATCGAATGCTGAACTTTTGGCTATAATAATAAAAACTGGAACAAAAGATGAAACTTCGATATCTTTAGCACAAAAGATTTTAAATTTAAAAGACAATTCAAGTGAAGACAATTTAAGGTTTCTAACAGATATTTCAATAGAAGAATTTATGAAAATAAAAGGAATAGGAAAAGTAAAGGCAATACAACTAAAAACTGTATGTGAATTGGCCAAAAGAATATCTAAGCCAATTTCTACTAAGAAAATTGAAATTAGAACTACAGAAGATGTTGCAAATCTATTTATGTCAGAATTACAATATGAAAAAAGAGAAATAGCAAAAGTTATAATTTTGAATAGTAAAAATATTGTTCTAAAAATTATAGATATATCTATCCGGAGGTTCAAATTTTACATGTATTGAACCAAAAGATGTACTAGCAGAAGCGATAAAAATACGGAGCACCAAAGATAATACTTATTCATAATCACCCAAGTCGGAGATCCGAAGCCAAGTAGTGGCGATTTCCTTGTGACAGATAGAATATATGAAAGTAGTAATATAATGGGAATAGAACTCTTGGATCACGTAATAATAGGTGATGGAGAGTACGAAAGCATATTCAAAGAAAGGAAAAAGAATTTAGAATGAGTTTATTTGGATTAAAAAGTAAAGACATAGGTATTGATTTAGGTACAGCTAATACTTTAGTAACATTGAGGGGAAAAGGAGTAGTTCTACAAGAACCTTCAGTAGTAGCAATAAATAAGAGAACAGGGGATATATTAGCCTCACGGGCATGAAGCAAAAGAAATGCTTCGGAAGAACACCAGATCAAATAAAGGCAATAAAGCCTTTAAAAGATGGTGTAATAGCAGATTTTACCGCGACACAATTAATGCTCAAAAACATTGTGTCAAAAGTATGCCAAAGATATAGAGCAGGAAAACCTAGGGTTGTGGTAGGAATACCTTCAGGAATAACAGAAGTAGAAGAAAGAGCTGTAGAAGAAGCGGTTTTAAGAGCGGGGGCAAAAGAAGTATATCTGATTGAAGAACCAATGGCAGCAGCAATTGGAGCAAATTTAGATGTAGCAGAACCTACTGGAAATATAATAGTGGATATAGGTGGGGGGACCACTGAAGTTGCAGTTATCTCTTTAGGAGGGACAGTAGTAAGTCATTCATCAAGAACAGCAGGAGATGAACTACAAGAAGATATTATAGATTATATAAAAAAAGAAATGGGACTAGCTATAGGAGATGTAACGGCAGAAGAAATAAAAAAAGAAATAGCTTGTGCTTTACCACTCATGACTGAAAAAGAAATGACAATAAGAGGAAGAGATTTAACAACGGGATTGCCAAAAAATATTGTAATAACATCTACCCAGATGGAAGAAGCAATAAGAGATTCTGTAGTAGACATAGTAGATATAGTAAAAGCAACGTTAGAAAGAACGCCGCCAGAGCTAGCATCTGATATAGCTGAGAAAGGAATTGTTTTAGCTGGAGGAGGCGCCATGCTCAAAAATTTAGACAAGCTGATTAGCCAAAAAACAGGAATGCCAGTATATGTAGCAGAAAACCCATTAGAATGTGTTGTTAGAGGAACAGACAAAACTTTAGAAGATTTAGAAAGATTAAAAACTGCGTTGGTTAGTGCAAGAAAAAGGAGGTAATTTAATGTGTTTTAAAAAGCACATTAAAAAATTATGGAAAAGAATAAAAGAACCGGAGTCATTGGAATAATAATAACAATCATTATACTTACGACTTTAGTGATTGTCACTAATTTAGAAGCAGGTGCGTTTTCAGGAGCGGAGAATGTATTTACTAGGATTGTGATGCCGATTCAAAATGGAATTACTTCACTTAGAAATAGAATGGAACGGAAATACAGCATTTTTTGAAGATGTAAATAATTTAAGAGAAGAAAATAGAAATTTACAAGCAAGAAATAGAGAACTTCAAGAAGAACTAAGCAAGTTAGAAATAGTAAGAGCAGAGAATGCAATTTTAAGAGCATATAACGATATGATTGAGATGTTTCAAGAATATGAGACTGTAGCAGCACATGTTATTAATAAGAATATAACAAACTTAAGTGAAACAATTATAATCAATGTAGGAACGGATCAAGGAGTGCATGCTAATATGCCAGTAATTTCAGGAGAAGGATTAGTTGGAGTTGTATTATCATCTACAAACAATACAGCTAAAGTTGCTCCAATAATTGATCCTGCTAGCAGTGTAAGTGCTAGGATATCTACATCAAGAGATACGGTTATAACAAGAGGAATGTTAGGTAATGACAGGAATATAAGATTAATGCATATTCCTACAGATACAGAGCTTATTGTAGGTGACAACATAGAAACATCGGGCTTGCGGAGAAGTATATCCAAAAGGATTGAGAATAGGAACTATAACTGAAGTAAGAGAAACAAGAAACATTATTGATAGATATGCAATAGTAGAAACAGCAGTGAATTTTGCAAAATTAGAAACTGTACTAGTAATTACTAATCATTAATTCAATCAAATAAAAAGCGCCATCAAACATTAGAAAAAATAATGTCTGTTGGTGTATTTTTTTATGTCCTTTTATGGATTTTTTTCCTGCTTTTCCTTGAATTCCGTAAGAAATGTTGATAGAATGATATCAAAGAAAGTAAAGAAAAAGGGGATGTGAAATGGAAGGAAAAGTAGGAATTATTATGGGGAGTGACTCTGATTTAGGAGTTATGAAAGAAGCGGCAGAGATGTTAGAATTTTTCGGAATAAAATATGAACTGACAGTTGTATCTGCACACAGAACACCGAAAAGAATGTATGAATTTGCCAACAATGCAAAGGAAAATGGATTTAAAGCCATCATAGCTGGAGCAGGCGGCTCTGCACATTTGCCTGGTATGGTTGCATCTATTACGGGCATACCTGTTATAGGAGTTCCAATTAAAACATCTACATTAAGTGGTGTAGATTCGTTATATTCGATTGTACAAATGCCAGGAGGAATACCTGTTGCGACTATGGCAATAAATGGAGCAAAAAATGCTGGAATATTTGCGGCACAAATGATAGGAGCATTCAATGAGGAAGTATATGGTAGAGTTGAATCATACAAGAATGAGTTAGCGGAGGAAGTAATAGCTAAAGCTACGGAATTAGAAAACATTGGATTTGAAAGATATTTAGGGAAATAATAAGGAGAGAATAAATGAGTATTTTAGATAAAAAGATAGGAATATTAGGTGGCGGACAACTAGGAAAAATGATGATACTTGAAGCAAAGCGACTCCGGAATGTATGTTGTTACATTAGATCCATCTGAAGATTGTCCATCACATAGTATTTCAGATGAGCATATAGTTGCAGATTTTGGAGATGAAAAGGCAATTTTTGATCTTGCTGACAGAGTAGATGTAATTACATATGAGTTTGAACATATAAACGCAGATGCGCTTCAAAAGTTAGAAGATAAAGGATATGCAATATATCCATCTGTTAAAAGTTTAAAAATAATTCAAGATAAATATACACAAAAGCAAGCTCTTAAAGAAGCGGGGACTCGCGTTCCAAGATTTAAGGAAGTAGTGAGTCAAGAAGATATATTAATGGCAGCAAATGAATTTGGTTATCCAATGATGTTAAAAGCGAGAACTGGTGGATATGATGGAAAAGGAAATGCAAAGATAGATTCTGAGGCAGATGTACCTTCAGCATATGAAGCACTGGGTAGCCGGAAAAATTGAGCTTATGGTTGAAGAATTTGTGCCATTTACAAAGGAAATTTCAGTTATAGCATGTAGAGGAATAGATGGAAAAAGAGTTATATATCCTGTAGCTGAAAATGCACATAAAAATAGCATATTAGATGTTACATCAGTTCCTGCAAATATATCAAGCAAAGCTACACAAAATGGAATGGACGTTGCTGACAAAGTTATGAGCATATTCGAAGGAGTAGGAACATTCTGCGTTGAGATGTTCATAACAGAAGATGATCAAATATATATAAATGAAATTGCACCAAGACCACACAATTCGGGACATTACACGATTGAAGGATGTTTTGCGAATCAATTTGAAAATCATGTAAGGGCAGTAATGGGACTACCGCTTGGAAGTACCGAGTTAATAAAACCTACTGCAATGAAAAATATTTTAGGAACAAGAGATGGAATGGTAGAGTTATTAGGATTAGAAGAAGCTTATGCAAAATTTGATACTTTACAGATGCACTTCTATGGAAAAAAAGAAACTAAAAAAGGCAGAAAAATGGGACACTTAACAGCATATGCAAACACAGCAGAAGAAGCAGTTAATATTGTAAACGGTGCACATGAAATAATTGAATTATAATAAGAAGTAAGGATAAAAGGGGAAGTGATATCATGAAAAAATGTTTATTACTAGGAAATAATGGACGAGAAGCTGCGATGGCAGAATTTATAAGTAAAGGATATAGCTTATATGCGGTATTGCCACATGAAAATCCTTCAATAGTGGATAGCATTCAAAAATCAGGAGGAAAATATATTGTAGGAGATCCTTTTGATAAAGAAATAGTTAGAAATTTCATAAGAGAAAATGATCTTGAAGTTTGCGTAATCAGCAGTGATAATTTACAACAAGACGGATTAAATGATCTTGCGATGGAAGAAGGGTTAACAACATTTGGAGCAACATCTGAGGGGGCAAAAATAGAATGGAAAAAAACATACGCTCTGGATATAGTAGAGCAACTAGCACCAGAAATGATAATAAAAAACTATAATGTAACAGATGAAGAAACACTTAAAAGAATTGTTGATACATATAGTGAAGCCGAATTTGTTGTTAAGCCAGAAGGGCTAACAGGAGGAAAGGGTGTAAAAGTAGGAGGAGTTCACTTTGCATCTAAGGAAGAGGGATACGAATATGCGATAGGCTTACTAAAAGCAGCTGGTAATGTTATCATTCAAGATAAAGTACAGGGTGAAGAATTTACAGTAATGGCTTTAACTGATGGAAAGAATTTAGTTATTACACCTACAACATTTGATTACCCATATAGACTCGATGGAGACAAAGGACCTGGAACTGGAGGAATGGGGACGATAAGTTTTGCAAATGGATTGCTTCCTTTCTTGACGGAGTCAGATATAGATGAGTGCACAGATTTAATGAAAAAAACAGTAGAGTACGTTAATAGAGACTCTTTAGAATTTAAAGGAGTAATATATGGTGGATTCTTCAAGTGTGCAGATGGAATTAAGTTTATAGAATTCAATGCAAGATTTGGAGACCCAGAGTCAATAAACGTTTTAAACTTGTTAGAGAATCCTTTTACAGAAGTAATAGAACATATCTCAGAAGGAACTCTTACAGAAGAAAATTGTAAATTTAAAAAAGAATGTACTTTTGTAGTATATGTAGTTAGTCCGGACTATGCGATGAGAGAAAATAATGAACCATGTGTATTTACTCTTAATACAGAAGCAATACTAGACAAAGGTGCTAAAATATATTTTGCAGGAACAAAAAGAGTGGAAGGAAATACATATGTATCAGTAAGTAATTCTAGACTATTCGCAGTTATGACATCAGCAGATACGTTAGAAGAAGCAAAAGCAAAAGCATATAGTGCAATGGAAGGGAATATTGATCCTAAACTTCATTACAGGAAAGATATTGGCGAAATATATAAACATTAAAAATTACCAAAAAATCGCAAAAAGTTACAAAATTTATATATTATAATGAGATATAATGGCAAAACCTTTCACTTAAGGGTAGAAAGGAGGAAGCTTTTACTAATGAAAAAGCTAATAAAATTACTAGCACTTGTTATTGTATACATATGTATAGCAGATGACAAGGACTAAGGAAAAAGACTAGAGTAACGGCTCTAGTCTTTTTTTAGCTTCAACTAATGAAGCGCTAATAAAATTACTTTGCTTATTTTAAGCTGTTAATAGTATACTATGTATTTCTACAATTGTAAAGATTTTTTCAAAATATTTACAATTCACAATATGATTTAACTTAATAATATCTTTTCAATTTCCAGTGGCTTTATATTTATTCCAGCTTTGTATGCTCTCATGTTTCCGCCTGAAATTTCGTCCATTAAAACAATTTCTCCATTTGATCTACCAAATTCTAATTTAATATCATATAGTTCTAATCCTTTTTTTGATAATTCGTCTTTCACGATTGCTGATATTTCTTTAGTAGATTGCACTAATGTATCATATTCAACTTCCGATAAAATACCTAATATGTTTAAGGTATCTTTACTGATAAAAGGGTCACCTCTTTGGTCGTCTTTTAGAGTTATTTCTACATAACTATCAAGGTCAGAACCTTCTTCAATATAGTCACCATATCTTTTTATAAAGCTACCGGACTGCTTTATATCTTAATATAACTTCTAATCCTTTTCCAAAAGCTTCAGCAGGTGTTACAGTCATAGTGGCATTTTCTAAATCACAATTTATATAATGTGTTTTAATATTTTTTTCTTTTAGCTTTTCAAAGAAAAATTTTGAAACCCTTAACCCAGCAGCACCTACACCGTCTATCTTAAGACCAGTATTATTTGCACCAGGATCAAAATTTCCATCCTCATCTACTGTTACATCATCTTTAAATTTTAATAAATAATTTCCATCAGTTAGTTTGTATACATCCTTTGTTTTTCCAGTATATACTTTTGTCATCTCCATGTTTGTCCTCCATTCTTAAATATATGTATAATTATAACGCTGCCAATTGATGAAGTCAATTTTTCTTAGAACTAGCATTTAAATGCGTAGAGATAAGTTATGCTGTAGCTGTGCATTATTCAGGTAAGCGTTACAAGTTCTGTTTATAATTCATGTTCGTATTCTGGTGCAATAGGTTCTTCATTTATATGTGAATCTGATATTTCTTCAGATTCTATAACTGGAGCAGTAATTGTACCTTCAGAACCTCCAGATGGACTTTGAGATTTAATAGCTGCAACATATTGCTCAGCAGTTTTCTTTTCAGCATTAGGGTTAGTTAGATCTTGTACCCATGAATGAAAAGTGGTAATAGAGTCTGTAGTTTCAACAGGAGTGTCCTCATCCATAATATATATTTTTGCAGGTGGAGTTGGTCTATCCGCAGGAAGTACTGCAAGAGCATTATCAAATTCTTGCTCCTCTTCAAAAGCATACTCATTATATATACCAGATGCATTAGGTGCCTGAGGGAGAACACTAAAACGTATATCTTCTAACACCTCATCTGCTACTTCATGAAACACAGTTTTTTCCTCGAGTAGAGTAGAAGTTTCTGTGTCATCGGATTCCTCTCTTGCTACAACTTGCAAAGATTGGTCTTCTGTAGGTTGCTCTACACCAATTGTTGAAACTGTAGTCGGAACTACTACTGCTGCTTCTTGATGTGGGACTACATCAATAGTTTTAGCGGTTTTATCTTCGCCGACAACTATTTCAGCCCCAGTAGTCTCAGGTGTTGGAACTGGATGTGCTACTTCGTTTTCAGTAGCTTCAGCAACTTTATCTTCTACAACAACTATTTCAGACTCAGCAGTCTCAGGTGCTGGAACTGGCTGTGGCACTTCATTTAATGCAGCCATTGGGACATCAACATCATAATTATCACCATAATAACCATGCTTACCAACGTCATCTAGAGATGTTTTAGCCAAAGTTGTTTTTGCGAAATTACTGAAAATGTTTGCTTGGCTTAAACTTAAGTCCTTTAATTCTTTGGAGAGAATACCTATTGCACAAACCATTTTTTCTCTTGGAGATAAATTTTTAAAATCAGGACTACTTCTTAAAGCTTCAATTGTTGAAGGCAGTTTTGAAACGTGATAGCCACTTTCATTAGAGTACCTTGCTGAAGCAGTAGACATAGATGATAAATGCTCATCAGTACATAATTTAGCTAAAGTAGGATAGATATTATGAAAGTATAGGAATAAGTAACCTGGATTATCCCTCTGAGCAGATTTATAATATGCATAATCAAATTTTTTCTTAATTATGGAACTTAAAATCTTTTTGTCTTCATCATTTAGATTATCTAGATCATTAGCTTTATCTTCTCCAAGTTGAGCTACGATTTCACTCTGCACACTCATTTCAGGGTCTGATTGTTCTAATTTTTCTATTAGAACTTGCTTATTAGATTTTGGTTTAGGTTCTTTTTTAATGTCTACAGGCTTATTTTTATCGTCTTTATCAGCTTTCTTTTCTTCAGGTTTTTTTCCGTCCTCTTTTTTATTACCTTGAAGTCTATTAGTAAGATCTTCATCTTTTTCCTTTTGAGTCATATCTTTTCGGTCTTTTTTATCTTTACCATCTTTTTTGCCTTTTTTAGGATCCTCTTTTTGATTTCCTTTAGCGCCTTTTGAACGACCAGAAAGCTCTTCTTGGCGTATTTTCTTTTGCAGTGCTACAACTTGAGGAAAGAACTGAGCCTCTATCATGCTTTGAAAATCTTCCATTTCTTGATTAATTTGGCGATCCCTTTTATTTCTGTCTGTTTCACGCTTATATTTCTCATCAAGAGATTCTTTATAATTAGAAAGTAAGTTTTGGTAATCTTGATGCAACTTCATTAATAACTGTTTCGAAGAGGCAGAGCCATCATCAGTAAAATTAAGAAGTGGGTTCATAGAATTAACTCCATCATCACCCATATATATCACTCCAATCTATCAAATTCGTATTAAATATCTATATTTATTATACAACATATTTCTACAAAAAGTAAAGAAAATGCTAGGGGAACTTATATCAAGATAATCATACTTAAGCGATGGGCTAAGAGAAATATATTGTACTAAACTAATTATTGTTATATACTTTTAATGCTAGCATAAGAGTCTTAAGTAGGAGGCGAAAAATGATTAAAAGAGAAGAAACAAGAAAGATACTAGTTGGGAATGTACAAGTTGGAGGAAATGACAAAGTAGTTATACAATCCATGACTAATACACTGACAAAAGATATAGATAAAACAGTGAAACAAATATTAGACTTAGAAGCGGTAGGTTGCGAAATTGCCAGAGTAGCTTGTTTGGATGTAGAAGATGCCAGAGCAATTGAAGAAATAAAGAAGCGAGTGCAGATACCAATAGTTGCAGATATACATTTTGATTATAAAATTGCGTTAGAGGCACTTGATAGCGGAGCCGATCAGATTAGAATTAATCCAGGGAATATTGGGTCAGCCGAGAGAGTAAGAGCAGTAGTAGATAAATGTAGAACAAATAACATATCAATTAGAATAGGAGTAAATGGAGGCTCTCTTCCAAAAGACATGATTGAAAAACATGAGGGCAGAGTAGCGGATGCAATGGTAGAGAGTGCAAAAAGACATGTAGAAATTCTAGAAGCGCTAGAATTCTATGATATAGAAATATCCTTAAAGGCATCTAATGTAGATTTATGTATTGAAGCAAATGAAAAAGCAGCAGAGATCTTTAACTATCCGTTACATTTAGGAGTTACACATAGCGGAACAGAATTTGGAGGAACTATAGCTTCTAGCATAGGGTTAGGGATACTACTAAGACAAGGAATAGGGAGCACAATGAGAGTTTCGTTGTCTAGTGAACCGGTAAAAGAAATAAAAGTAGCAAAAGAGATATTAAAGAACTGTTCACTATATAAAGGTGTGCCAACACTGATAGCATGTCCAACATGTGGAAGAATACAATATGATTTAATTCCAATTGCAAATGAAATAGAAGATTTCTTAAGTACAATAAAAGGTGATATAACTGTGGCAATAATGGGATGTGCGGTCAATGGACCTGAAGAAGCTAAGCATGCAGATATAGGGATTGCTGGAGGAAAAGGTGAAGGACTTCTATTTAAGAAAGGTGAAATTGTCCAAAAAGTGAGAGAAGAAAAGATGGTAGAAGTTTTGAAAGAAGAAATATTAAAGTTAATTAATGAATAAAAAGAGAAAAATGGAGGAGAAACATGGAAATATTACTTGGCAAAACAGCAGGATTTTGCTTTGGCATAGCAAATTCTGTAAAAAAAGCGGAAGAAGAATGTAAGACAAATGAAGAAACATATTGTTTAGGGGATTTAGCCAATAATCCACAAGTAGTAGAGGAATTAGAAGAGCAAGGACTTAGAATAGTAAATAGCTTAGATGAAATCCCGAAAGGAATTGACAGATTAATAATTAGAGCACATGGTATTCCGAAAGAGATATATGAAGAAGCTAGAAAAAGAAATATTAGATTAATTGATTTAACATGTCCTAAAGTTTTAAAAGTTCATAAAATAGCAGAAGAATATGCAAACAAGGGGTACTACATATTTCTTGTAGGAAAAATAGGTCATCCAGAAACTATTCGGAACGATTAGTAATTGTGGAGATACATCAAATATAATAGAAAGTGCGAGTGACATAGAAAATGCTATTTCAGAATTTAAAGAATCGGATAAAAGTCAGCTCGCAGTTATTTCTCAAACAACTTTTAGTGTTCGAAAGTTTGATGAAATAGTGGATGAGATTAAAAAGAATGTGGATAGCAATGCAAATTTAGAGATAACAAATACTATATGCGAAGCAACAAGGGCAAGGCAAGAGGAAACCAAAACTATAGCTGAGCAAGTAGAATATATGATTATTATAGGAGGAAAGACTAGTTCGAATGTGACGAAGCTATATGAAGTTGCAAAAAAATATTGTAAAAACTGTGTGCATGTAGAAACAAAGGAAGAGCTTAAAAGTGAAGAGTTAAAAGGATTTGCCAAGATAGGGGTTATGGCTGGAGCTTCTACTCCAAAAAAATCCATAGAAGAAGTTGTTGAAATGTTAAAAATGATGTGATAAAATAATAACGTGGAGTATACCAATTTTGAAGAAAAGGAGTCAAACAAAAGATGAATCAGATTCTCATTCAAGAAAAACTATATGTAACAAGAGCTATGAAGAGAAAAGCTAAGCTTTCTAAAGCATGCTTTTTTATCTGTATCTTTTTGTTTGTTGTTTTATCTTCGTATGGGATATATGCAGAATATGATAGAAACAGGATGGCAGAACTTTCAAGAGACATATTAGCAGGTATGGAATTTGCAGAACCTACTACACAAAGAAGAACAGTAACTCAAGAACCGATAGTAGTAGTATTAAATGCTGACAGACAAGCAACAAGAGAAGTGGTAGTGCAAGAAATAGAAGAAGTAATAATGCCACATATTGAAAAACATGTAGCGAGAGATGGAACAGTATATTATGCAATAGGAACAATAAGCATACCTTCACTCAATATAACTTATCCGATACTTTCAGTTACAACATATGAGTTACTTGAAAAATCGCCAACTAGATTCTGGGGACCAAATCCAAACGAGATTGGGAACCTTAGTATAGCAGCACATAATTATAGAAATCATAGATTTTTCAGTAGAATTTCAAGATTAAATAATGGAGATGTAATAGAGATTACAGACTTGACGGGTAGAACATTGATATATGAAGTGTTTGACCAATACATAGTAAATAGAAACGATGTGTGGGTAGTACACCCACGTGAAGAAGGAACTAGAGAGATAACATTAATAACATGTACAAACGACAGCAGGCAAAGAATAATAGTGAGAGCAAGAGTAATGGAAGAATAATAGAAATGAAATAGTAAGAACATATTTTAAAAAGTATGTTCTTTTTTCATGTGGAAAAGAGTGTTCGAAAAGTAATGATGCGTAAGAAAGCACTTTAAATGGGTAGAATGAAATGAAATTGTAATAGAAGTTTAATATTAGGAAGGAGCTAAAAAGGAAAGTACATATCCCTAAGGAGAAACTGTCCAAACTTTTGCGATGGAAGCGTTTAAACAGTTATTTCCATTTACATTGTTTATAAATAATAGTACGATTTATATAGAAAGAGTAAATTCAAAGGCGAACTTTGAATCAATTAAAGGAGAAATGATGGATATGAATACTTTTCATTTTATAGCGATAATGATAATAGCGATGTGTATAGGATTAATATATCTAATAGATAAAGCAAAGAAGAACAAATTAGAGTTGGGAATGCAAAGGGCAGCAGGAATAATAGCAGTAGTAATGTTACTAACTGTAAATTTACCAGTATTGGCAACTCTATATGAAGAAATAATGACGGACGATGATCAGAGTAATAGTGCCTACTATTGTGATGAAGAGGAGAATAATATAAAAGAAGATGAAGAAGGTGCAGAATATATTTATGAAGAAAAAAGAGAAAAATGGGAGTATAAAGAAATAGTAAAATTAGGTGGTTATATACCAATAATGCCACTACTTACTTCTATCGACTTTCCAACTGGCGCTATTACAGTTGCAAATGGAGAGACAGTAGAAATAGTAGCAGGAGCAGTTGTTACTGGAGATATAACTGTTCAAGCTGGAGGAATACTGTATATAGAAGATGGTGCAATAGTAAATGCGCGCGTTATAACATCAGGAAACTTTACAATGAACGGAGGAATAATCAGTGGAAACACTGCTACTGTCGGTGGCGGAGTGGATATGGTCGGTGGTACATTTACAATGAACGGAGGAGAAATCAGAGACAACATTGCTACCGGTTGGGGTGGCGGAGTACGTGTGTTTGGAGGAATTTTCACAATGAATGGAGGAGAAATCCATAATAATACTGTTTCTGGTACTAATTGGCGGTGCTGGACCTATCGGCGATGGAGGAGGAGTACATGTAGACGTTGGAACATTTATAATGAATGGAGGAGAAATCCACAATAATACTGCTCGTTTTGGTGGTGGTGGAGTAAGCGGATCACTTACAATGAATGGAGGAGAAATCCATAATAATACTGCTGCCGGAGGAGGAGGAGTATCACTTCCAATGTTCAATGGATTTACAATGAATGGAGGAGAAATTAGAGACAACACTGCTGGTTATGATGGTGGTGGAATAAGATCGAATATGGAAAATGCAATTATAATAAATGCAGGAGAAATCAGAGGAAACACTGCTGGACGTTATGGCGGAGGAATACATGGTGGACAATTTACAATGGAAGATGGGAAAATCAATGGTAATACTGCTAGTCGTGGCGGAGGTGTACAGCCATCATCTGGTGTACATACAATGAATGGAGGAGAAATCAACGGTAATACTGCTATTGGCGGCGGAGGTGTGGTTCTAACTGGGCTTAATCCAAGTTTTACAATGAATGGAGGAGAAATCAACGGTAATATTGCTCATACCGAAAGCACGCTTATTGCTAGTGGTGGAGGTGTAAGTGTAAGTGGTGGAACCTTTACACTGAATGAAGGAGAAATCAATGGTAACACTGCTAGTAGTGAAAGCGCTGCTCTTGCTATGGGCGGAGGTGTGATTATTGTTAGTTTAGGAACCTTTATAATGAATGGAGGAGAAATCAATGGAAATACTGCTGGCAGTGATGGCGGAGCTGTAAATGTACACCATTCAGGAACTTTTATAATGAATGATGGGCAAATTAGTAAGAATGTTGCAAATAATAATGGAGGTGCTTTTTATATATTGCGTACAATTACACAAAGTGGAGCACTTACAATCAATAAAGGTATAATAAGTGATAACATTGCAAATAATGGAGGAGGACTTTTTACAGCTCATAGAAATCTCCTTGCACCACACATTATTATTGAAAATGAAGTGATATTTACAGGAAATGTGGCTCGTCATGGTTTATTCATAGATAATCCAATGGCAGCGAGAAATCCACAAATAATACCAGGAACAGTAAGTATTCTTGATACACATGCATTTACTAACTACGATATTAATGTAGAGGCACTTTCAGGAAACCAAATGGTTAGTGTAACTTTTGCAGTAAGAAATGGCGAAGGAGGAACACTAACAGCAGGAGGGAATACGGTTAGTGGGGCAGCGCAAGGACAAGTTATAGCAAATCCTAACGAAACAGTAAATCTTACAGCGGTGCCAGCAACTGGTTGGGAAATAGAAGCATGGTATATAAATAATGTACGTCAAACTGGTCCAATATCAAACATATTAGACCATATAGCAGCAGGAGTAGGACCATATCATATAGAAATATTATTTGTAGAAGAAGACCTGTTATTTAACTTAGCATTAAGAACATTTATCTCACAAACAGAAACAAATGGAGTAACAAATAATACTAACAGAGCACCGATTGTGTCAATGCCAAGTGTATTTACAGGAGAATTAATATATACATTCCCAGTAGATAAATCAGTAAACCCAGTGCAAATGACAAATGGAAGCATAATGATCCAGACAATAAGGATATTTAATGAGGGAACAATAGCAGGATATGTAAATGAGATAGTAAATGATATCCCAGCAGGATTAGAATTCTTACCAATGCATAATACAAACGTAAGCTATGAATGGATAATGTATGATGTAAGTGGGCAAGTAACTACAGACGTATCAGAAGCAGTAGAAATAAGGACAAGGTACTTGGAGAACAATTCAATAGGAGCATTTGATCCAGACTTAGGAGTGATAGTAGGAAATCCAGACTATAGAGATATCCAAGTAGCATTCAGAGTAACATATGAAGGAGGAACAGGAAGAATCATAGTGAGTAGATCAGAAATATACGACGCAGAAGCATATGGAGGAGGAACAATAGGATATATCAACTTACTGGACGAAGAGAATGATACAGAATATATGTATGTAGTACGTACAGATGATAATAATGGCAATGGTAACGGTAACAAAAATAATGGTAGCAACAATGGAAACGATGATGACGAAGATGATGGAGAAGTAAAAGGAGAGTATCGTCCAGAAGAAGAGAAGGACAATCAAGGAAAAGGGAATGCAGTAAGTACAAATGACCCAATCAGCAGTGCTAGATATATAGTATTAATAGCTATAGCAATGACAAGCTTGATTGTACTACTGAGAGAAAAGAGAAAATAAATAATAAAAAACTTCAAAAATGCAGGAATGAGTATTTCTGCATTTTTTGTCGACTTCTTTCAGATAGAAAAACTTGCGAAGAAAATACAAAACATGATACAATTGCAAAAGTGTCAATAATGGAAGGAGCTTTTAGATGTTAGAATTAAAGAATATAAAGAAAGATTATATAGTTGGAGATAATGTTATACAAGCACTAAGAGGTGTATCTCTAAACTTTAGAAAGAGTGAATTTGTATCAATACTTGGTCCAAGTGGTTGTGGGAAAACAACATTATTAAACATAGTTGGAGGGTTAGATAGGTATACAACAGGAGACCTAGTAATTAATAATATATCTACGAAGAAATACAAAGATAGTGATTGGGATAGTTATAGGAATAATTCTATAGGATTTGTTTTCCAAAACTATAATCTAATTACACATCAAACAGTTCTTACAAATGTAGAACTAGCCCTTACATTATCACGGAGTTTCTAAAGAAGAAAGAAAAAAACGTGCAAAAGAATCTCTTGAAAAAGTAGGTTTAGGGGATCAATTATATAAAAAACCAAATCAATTATCAGGTGGGCAAATGCAGAGAGTTGCTATTGCAAGAGCATTAGTAAACAATCCTGATATTATACTTGCAGATGAGCCTACGGGAGCACTGGATACAAAAACTAGTGTACAAATAATGGAGATTTTAAAAGAGATATCTAACGATAAATTAATTATAATGGTAACACATAATCCTACGATTGCTGAGAACTATTCTTCTAGAATTGTAAAATTATCAGATGGAGAAGTTATAGAAGATTCTGATCCATATACAGTGGAAGAAGAGAAAAGAGAAGGAAGACGAAAAACTAAAGCTACAAAAAAAGTTTCTATGAACTTTTTCACAGCATTAGGCTTAAGTATGAACAACTTATTAACTAAAAAAGGAAGAACTTTACTTACAGCCTTTGCAGGGAGTATTGGAATTATAGGGATTGCTGCTATTATGTCTTTATCAAATGGAATACAAAGATATATAACGAGAGTAGAAGAAGATACACTATCTTCATATCCTTTAGTAATAGATGAAGTAACTATAAATATGGGAGCTATGATAGTAGGATTAATGGAAGCCAATAGACCAAATGAAGATGTGCGGAGAAGAAGGCTATATATATTCAAGAGAAATCATGTCTAACATGGTATATACGTTGTCTAATCAACTACAAAGAAATAATTTAGAAGCATTTAAAGCATATTTAGAAAGCCCAGACAACCCTGTTAGGGATAGTATTAGTGCTATACAATATGTATATCATATAGATCTTAATCTTTTTAGAAGATTAGAGACAGGGGACATTCTACAGGTAAATCCAAACCAAGTATTTGCATTCTTAGGAGCAGGCGGACAAACCGGAGAAGATGAAGCAGAAAGTGCTGGAAATAATGCAGGAAATTTCGGACCTATGGGAGGCAATAATGATATATGGCAAGAGTTACTAGACAATCAAGACTTACTAAGAACACAATATGATATTTTAGCAGGACGATTTCCAGAAAGTCATAATGAGGTAGTATTAATTATTAATGAAGATAATACTATAAGTGATTTTACGCTATATGCATTAGGGTTAAGAGATACAAGTGAATTAATGGGCATGTTTGCAGCAATGCAAAGAGGAGAAGAAATAGAAGAACTAGATCCTGTAAGACATACTTTTGAAGAGTTATTAGAATTAGAATTTAAACTTATTTTAAACTCAGACTACTTTGAAAGGGTAGGAAATGTATGGGTAGATAGAAGGCATGATAGTGAGTTTGTGGAGAATCTGTTTGAGAATGCAGAAACCATTAACATAGTAGGTATTTTAAGACCAAATGAAGAAAGTGTTGCTACTGCAATGTCAGCAGGAGTGATTGGATATACACCAGAACTAAAAAGACATGTTATAAATAGGGTTAATGAATCGGAAATTGTTAGAGAGCAAAGAGAAAATCCGGAAATAAATATATTTACAGGAATGAATTTCCCAACTGAGGAAGAAATGAATGCAGCAGTGCTAACTGGAGGAACAATGGGGATGTTTAGCACATTTGAAACTAATTTACTAATATTAGGAGCAATGGATTTAAATACACCTGCCTCTATCAGAATATTCCCAGCTAACTTTGAGGGGAAAGAAAATATAACAGATATGATAGACAACTATAATCAAAGAATGAGAGACGAAGGAAGAGAAGATTACGTTATTAATTATACAGATATTGTTGGAATGATGATGAGTTCAATAACAGTTATTATTAATGTAGTTAGTTATGTTCTTATAGCCTTTGTAGGTATTTCATTGGTTGTGTCTTCAATAATGATTGGAATTATAACATACATTTCAGTATTAGAAAGAACGAAAGAAATAGGAATCTTAAGAAGTATAGGTGCATCTAAGAAAGACATATCTAGAGTATTTAATGCAGAAACTTTTATAGTCGGAATAGTTGCAGGACTAATAGGAATAGGAATAACATTATTGCTTACAATTCCGGCAAATATAATTATACATGCAGCAACGGGTGTTTCTAGTATTGCACAATTACCTCTAATAGGAGGAATTGTACTTGTTATCATAAGTATGCTACTTACAATGGGAGCAGGATTAATACCAGCTAAGATGGCAAGCAAAAGAGATCCAGTTATAGCACTAAGAACGGAATAGCTCATATTAGCAGTGCTAGATATATAGTATTAATAGCTATAGCAATGATAAGCTTGACTGCACTATTAAAAGAAAAAATAAATAATAAAAGATTTTAAAAATGTAGGAATAAATTGTTTCTACATTTTTTATATGAAAAAATTGTTCAAAAGTAATAATGCGTAAGAAAAACAATCAAATGGAAGAGAATGAAATGAAATTGTCATAAAAGTTTAATATATGAAAGTCTAAAAGAGAAAGTGTAGTTCCCTAAGGTGAAGCAAGCGAAGTCTGTGAAATGAAAGGGTTTAGGGAAGAACTGCCATTTACATTGATTATAATAAATAGTACTATTTATATAGAGAAATTAGGTTCGAAGGAGAAACTTTGAATTAATAAAGGAGAAATGTAGATATGAATACTTTTCAATTTGTAGCAATGATAGGAATAGCAATGTGTATAGGACTAATATACTTAATGGACAAGAAGAATAAGAGCAAGATAGAAAGAGGTATGCGGAAAAGCAGCAGGAGTTATAGCAGTAGTAATGCTGTTGACTGTGAACTTACCAGTATTAGCGGGATTATATGAAGAAATAGTAGCAGGTAACAATGAGAATAATGTTGCTTACTATTGTGATGAAGAAACAGAGTATGAAATTGAGTTAGAAGAAGAGTATGCATATGATGAAGCGGGAGAAGAGACAGACTTAGAAGAGGAAGAATATGAGGAAGAATATAATGAAGAAGAAAAAGACGAAGAGTATGAAGTAAAGGAAGAAGAAACAGAGGAACTAGAGATAGATCCTTTCGGTTATATCTCAATTATGCCTTTATCGATTACAATTATTGATTATGTGACAGGCCCAGGAAATATATATGTTGATGATGACGAGACTTTGATAATAGAAGCAGGAGCAGTTATAAATGGAAATATAATAGTTATGAATGGAGGAAAATTATATCTTGAAGCGGGAATGGTAGACAATCGACTGATTACTGTGCAAGCTGGGGGAGAATTCATAATGAATGGTGGCGAAATAAGTGGAAGCACGACTACAGTGCGGAGGAGGAGTACTTGTTGTAGGAAGCTTCATAATGAATGATGGTATGATATATGGAAGAAGTGTTACAGCGAGAAGTGCAGTACGTGTAGCAGGAGGAACCTTTACAATGAATGGTGGAGTTGTTACAGGATTAGGATTCACGATGGCAGGAGGAGTACATGTATTTGATGGGACATTTATAATGAATGATGGAGAAATTAGAGATAGTATAAGACTTGCTAGTGCAGGGGATGTTACAAGAGTTGCTGGAGGGGTGACTTTGGATAATGGAATCTTCACGATGAACGGTGGAGCTATTACTGGAAATGGTGCAAGAGGCAGTGTTGGAATCTCTTTTTCAAATATAGAAACCAGCGGTGGTGGAGTACAGATTAACGGTGGAATCTTCACAATGAATGGTGGAAGAATCAGTGAGAATGATTCACTTGGTATACAGGCAATTGGACGGAACTTGGTGGGAAGGCCGTGGTGGTGGAGTACAGGTTAATGGTGGAATCTTTACGATGCATGGTGGCGAAATTACAGGAAATTATTCTTCTGATAGTGGAGGAGGAATATATATAAGTGATGAAGCATTTATAATGACAGGTGGAGAAATCAGCGGAAATACCTCTAGATTTTATGGTGGAGGTATCAATATAACAGGAGTTGATGGTAATTTTACAATGACAGGAGGAAAAATTACTGGAAATTCTCTTCCAAGTGGAGGAGGTGGTGGTGTGACTATCCAATAGGGAACGTTCATTATGCACGATGGTAATATTACTGATAACACTTCCGGATATGGAGGCGGAGTACTAGTAGAAGGACCTGATAGTAGCTTTACAATGCATGGAGGTAATATCATTGAAAACGTTTCTACTCGCGGGGGAGGAGTTTCCATTGATGGAACCTTTACAATGAATGGAGGAAGAATTAATGAGAATATAGCTTTTTGGAATGCTACCTCTAATCAAACACCTGGTGGAGGTGTATATGTAACTGGAGGAGAATTTATAATGAACGGAGGAGAAATTGCATATAACACTGCCGGAGGTACAAGCGGTGGAGGTGGCGTATTTGCACATCTGATTGATGCAACATTCACAATGAATGGAGGAGAAATCAGAGGTAATACAGCAGGAGGATCTAGCGGAGGTGTATGGGGTCACTTGGAAATGCATGATGGACAGATCACAGGAAACACTGCTGGCAATAGTGGAGGCGGTGTTGGCGGACATTTGACAATGTATGGAGGAGAAATTACAGGGAATACTGCTACAAATAGAGGTGGCGGTGTATTCACAGCTTCTGCAAGCGGAGTTTCTACAATACATGGAGGAAAGATAGCTGATAATACTTCTAATAATGGTGGAGGTGTTGCACTACAAACGCCTTTCGCAATATATGGAGGAGAGATTATAGATAATGTTGCTAAAAATAATGGTGGAGGAGTATATGCACCTCACGGATTTTTTACAATGAATGATGGAACAATTGAAGGTAATACTGCCGAAAATAATGGTGGTGGTGTATATGGAAGATTCACAATGAATGATGGAGAAATTGCGAATAACACTGCTGAAAGTTCTGGCGGAGGAGTGCATGGAACGATGACGATGTATGGCGGAAAAATTACAGGGAATACAGCTGCCATAAATGGTGGAGGTATATTTAGTCCAGGAGTAGTTGGTCATATGCCAAATGCAGGTATTATAATTCATGAAGGAGAGATCACAGACAATACAGCAGGAATGAATGGTGGTGGTATATACACATCTGACACTGTACTTACAATGAATGACGGGAAAATTATTGGTAACATCGCAGGCGTTTCTGGTGGAGGTGTGAAGATTCTAAGTAATACAACTAATGACTGTTGGTGGTGCTGTAATAGAAATGACTTTACTGGTGCTGGGATATTCACAATGAATGGAGGAGAAATAAGCGGAAATATCACTGAAGTGCATGGTGGAGGAGTCTATGTAGCTGGTAGTAATTTTACAATAACAGGAGGAGAAATAGACAATAATATTGCGGGAATTTACGGTGGTGGAGTAAAACTAACCGAAGGAAACAATATATTAGGAGACTTCTGGTGTGCAGATTGTTGTTTTTCATGTTGTTGTTGGTCAGGATTTAACCCAATACCACAAGCGAGCATCTCGATGAGTAATGTAGCCATAAGAAACAATATTGCAAACAGTGGTGGTGGATTATTTGTACCACATAACAATACTTTTATTTGGAATATATCAAGTATTGCAAACAGTACAGTATTTACAGGAAACGTAGCTCGTAACGGGTTATTTATAAATGATGCAGTAAATGCATTAAATCCTCAAATAAATCCAGGAACAATAAGTGTGCTAGGTACACACGCACTTACTAATTATGATATTAATGTAGGAGCAAGTGGAAGTACTCAGGCAATTCTATTAACATTTGCAGTAAGAAATGGAGAAGGCGGAACATTAGAAGCAGCAGGAAATACAGTAACAGGAACGCAAATAGGACAAGTGTTAGTAAATGATGGAGATGAAACAAGACTTACAGCAGCGCCAGATACTGATTGGGAAGTAGTAGGGTGGTATATAAATAATGTGCGCCAGACTGGAAATATATCAAACATATTAGACTATATTTCAACAGCGCCAGGACCTAGCCATATAGAAATATTATTTGGAGAAGAAGAGTTGCTATTTAATTTAGCATTAAGAACATTTATCTCACAAATAGAAACAAATGGAGCAATAAATAATACAAATAGGGCACCGATTGTGTCAATGCCAAGTGTGTTTGCAGGAGAATTAATATATACATTCCCGGTAGATAAGTCAGTAAATCCAGTACAAATGACAAATGGAAGTATAATGACACAAACAATAAGGATATTTAATGAAGGAACAATAGCAGGGTATGTAAATGAGATAGCAAATGATATCCCAGCAGGATTAGAATTCTTACCAAACCACAGTACAAATCTAAACTATGAATGGGTGATGTATGATGTAAGTGGACAAGTAACTACAGACGCATCAGAAGCAGTAGAAATAAGAACAAGATATTTGGAAGACAATAGAATAGAAGCATTTGATCCAGACTTAGGAGTGATAGCAGGAAATCCAGATTATAGAGATATTCAAGTAGCATTTAGAGTAACATATGAAGGAGGAACAGGAAGAATCATAGTAAGTAGATCAGAGATATACGATGCAGAAGCATTTGGAGGAGGAACAATAGGATATATTAACTTACTAGACGAAGAGCAAGATACAGAGTATATGTATGTAGTGCGTACTGATGTTGGAAACAATAACAACAATGAAGATGATGGAGAAGTAAAAGGAGAATATCGTCCAGGACAAGGAACAGGAAATGCGGTAAGTACAAATGACCCAATCAGCAACGTTAGATATATAGTATTAATAGTCATAGCAATGGTAGGCATGGTTATAATATTAAGAGAAAAGAAAAATTGATAAAGATAATGGCTTATACTTACGCAATAAATAGTTTGAAGAGACAAACTATCAAAACAGATTAAATCATGGAAAAAATGTTAAAAAAAGTCATGAAAAAGTCATATTATGAGAAATAACACTTCCGTACGTAGAGTGAGGAAGTGTTATTTTTTGGTATTGCACAAAAAGAAATAAAAGGGTAAACTAAAATAGATAAAAAGTAAATATAGTATAAGAGATATAAATTAATAATATATTTAGTTAAGGAGAAATTAAATATGATAAAAACTAAGAATAAGAGAAATTTTAAAACAGTGGTTTTTCTGTTGTTAATTGCATTAGTAGTGACTTTAGTGCCTGTTAGCATATTTGCATATGCTGAGGAAGCTGATGGAATTATTCCTACAGAAGGAGTAATAGGTATAACACCAAGTAGCGGGACATTTACTGTCTCTACATGGGATGAATTGGGAACTGCAATAGCTGCAGCTTCAACTATTGGGCAATATACGATGATTATTGATGGAAACCTTAATGCAATTGGTTCAGGTAACCAAAACGCAATTACTATTCCAGCAGGTCGTGACATTCTTCTAGTAAGTGATGATGCAGGAGTGGAACGAATAATTCTTCAAACGGTAGCAAATCAAAGACACTTTATTGTTAATGGAACATTGACTTTAGGAAATGGAGTTGCAATAAGTGGAGACCGACAAAATGTTATTACTAATCATGGTGGTATTACAGTAAATAGTGGTGGACAATTATATATGCAAACTGGGAGTAGTATTAGGAACAACCTTTCTGG
This sequence comes from Oscillospiraceae bacterium, assembly GCA_009785865.1. Lineage (GTDB taxonomy): Bacteria > Bacillota > Clostridia > TANB77 > CAG-508 > WQVL01. Next base: position 37,104 of record WQVL01000008.1, read on the forward strand.
AAACAATATAAACAGTGCAGGAGTACTAGTAACAGGCGCTGGTTCTGGATTTACTATGAATGGTGGAACGATCAGCGGGAACTTTACCAATACAGGAAATGGCGGAAGCAATGGTGGAGGTGGAGTTCGTGTAAATGCAGGAGCCACATTTACTATGAATGGTGGACTTATACATGACAACCTCACAGGGAGATTTGGAGGCGGAGTGTATGTAAATGCAAGTACATTCATTATGAACAATGGTGTAATTAGTGGGAATACAGGACTTCTTGGAGGCGGTGTGACTTTAATGGGAGCAAGTGCCAACGTTACAATGAATGGAGGAGAGATTCACAACAATACAGCAGCATTGGGTGGTGGCGTAAATGTAGAGATAGGTACATTTACTATGAATGACGGTCTAATCCATGAAAACACAGGTACTGGACGTAACAACACTGATACTGCTAATGATGCAAATCGTGGAGGTGCAGGAGTATTTATACAAGGTGGAGGAACATTTAATTTGCATGGTGGTACTATTAGAAGAAATATAGCAGAATTTGGCCGGAGGCGGAGGTGTTCGAACATTTACAAATGGTGCAACAATCCTAATGACTGGTGGTACAATTGAATATAATGAAGCAACAGGACCAGGTGGAGGAATAGGGATTCGTGCCAATACAACACTTACAATACAAGGTGGTACTATAGGAAGAAATACAGCTACAACTAGTGGAGGAGGAATATTTGCTGAAGGAATAAATTCTATTTTTACAATAGAGAATGGTATCATTACAGGAAATACCGCAACTAATGGTGGTGGAATAGGTCTGGCTGCCAATAGTGGTGTTACTATAACAGATAGTTCAATTATAAACAATACAGCGGTAAATAGTGGTGGTGGAATTCACACACTACTTGCCAGCTATAACAATATTACAACATCTGACACTGTGACATTTAGAGGAAATACTGCATCACAAGCATATGAGCCACCTGCAGCACTTATTGCAGGATTGTCAAATATAGAATATGCAAGTACAAGTATTAAGCTAGTTAGTGGATATGTTCATCCAATTAATAATTATGATATCAATTTTTTAGGGGGAGTACCACTTAATACATTTACAATAACTTACTACTCTAATCTTGCAGATGGACAATATTTTGAAAGAACTTTCTTTGAAAATCAAGAGCATGAAGTAGCGACACTAGTTCAAACTGGAATCACTAGACCTGGATTTGAACTTATAGGGTGGAACACGATGCCAGATGGAACAGGCACAGCGTTTATGGCAGGTGATATGATTGTAATTACTGGAGATATAGCTTTATATGCTCAGTGGAGAGAAATTCCTGAAGAAGGGAATAATAATCAAATAGAAGAAGAAAACAATAATACTCAGAATAATGAGCAAAAAGAAGGGCAGACAGGTGCAGGAAATGCAGCACCAACAGCTGATGACACAAATATGTTTGGATATATAACATTAATGGGAGTAGCAATGTGTGGTATGTTAATTCTTCTGTTTATAGGTAAGAAAAAAGGAGCAACAGGAAAAAGATATAAATAAGAGATAGAAAAGTAATATAGTAAAGTGAAGAATGGGCGGGTTTAACCCGCTCATATTTCATTGCAATTTATGTGCTCATATAGTATAATACAATAAATGTAGAGGTGAATGGGATTTAAGTTTACCAAGGAGGGAGCTAGTTTTATGAAAGTTATATTATTACAAGACATTAAAAATGTAGGAAAGAAAGATGAAATAATAAATGCAAACGATGGATATGCAAGAAACTTTTTATTTCCAAAAAATCTTGCAATAGAAGCGAATAAAGAAAACTTGCTTAAGCTACAAGCTAAACAGGACTCAGTTTCTCACAAAAAGTCATTAGAAATAGAAGACGCTAAAAAAGTTGCGGAAAAAATAAAGACAATAACTTTAGAGATAACAGTAAAAGCTGGGGAAAATGGAAAGATTTTTGGAGGAGTTACTTCAAAAGAAATTGCAGAAGAGTTAGAAAAGCAATATAAGATAAAAACGGATAAGAAGAAAGTAAATCTAAAAGATACAATAAAAACACTAGGAATGTTCACGGTAGATATAAAACTAGCAGAAGGGGTAATTGCAAAATTGAAAGTGAGTGTTAAAGGAGAATAATTTTCAAGCATATAGCATATGAAATATGAAAGTAATATGTGTTCATGAGGAACTAAAACAGGTGATAAATTCTAATGAATTTATCACCTGTTTTAGTTTCGGGAATCTTACTTTACTTTTCGTGTACTGTCTGCCTTTTTAATTTGATAGAACAGTGCCGACAAGAGGCCCAGAGCTATGAAGCAGGAAAACATGACTAAGAAGTTTAGCCCTGATCGTATTCCAAAAAACAGGGACAATGCACTTAGAACAACTAAATACACTACAAATGGGGTTGAGGAGTTACTGATGATAAAATCAATTATTGCTCCTGCTAAAGATACGAGAATGACTACAATCCCCACTATAGCCAAAAATCCCATAGAAGATAGGCCCAAATCGATGAGTCCTGCTCCTATAAGCAACATAGCAACTAATACTGTCATGAACTTAAATCCCGATTTCATTTATTTCTCTCCTTTATAATTCTACACTAGTGTTACACAACGGGTGATCTATTCAGAGGTTAACCCTCATAATATAGGAGAGTGGACTTGCTACTTGCAATATAAGTTCGGGATTTATTAATAGTTATAGTTACTATTAATAAATCTCATTAAGCGGTGGGCATAGTAGCTGCCCTAATAAAATTAATATATATTATTATACACCATTTTATGTAAAAAATCAACCGAATAGCCCTCTGGTGTTGACTTATTGCATTTTTAAAACCGATATAGTATAATGCTAATTATAAGTACAACAAAAATAGGAGAGGTAGAAATATGGAGCTAGGAAAAATACCACCACATGATATAGAAGCAGAACAAGCAATAATAGGAAGTATGCTGACAGATAAGGATGCTGTAATAGCTACAATAGAGGTTATAAAAATAGAAGACTTCTACAGAGAAGATAATAAAGCAATATATGAAGCGATATTAAATCTATATAACAGAGCAGAACCTATAGACCTTATTACAGTTAAATCTGAATTAGTTTCTTTAGGTAAATTTGAAGCTGTAGGTGGACTAGAATACTTAAGTGTATTGCCAGATAAAGTTCCTACTACTGCCAATGTGGAAAAATATATAAAAATAGTAGAAGAAAAATCAATGCTTAGAATATTGATTAAAACGGCAAATGAATTAATTACATTAGGATATGCTGAAACTGAAGATGTAGAGCAGATTATAGATTCGGCTGAAAAAAAGATCTTTGATGTAATTCAAAACCGAAATAAAAAAGGGTATAGTGTTCTAAAAGATGTCTTGGTGGAAAGCTTTGCAGAAATAGAAAAACTATACAATTTAAAGCAACCTATAACTGGGACGCCAACAGGATTTGCGGATTTAGATTATAAAACAGCAGGACTTCACAATTCAGATTTAATATTAATTGCAGCTAGACCAGCTATGGGTAAATCTGCATTTGCTTTAAATATAGCAACTAATGCTGCCATAAATGCAAAAGTACCAGTTGCAGTATTTAACTTGGAGATGTCTAAAAAGCAAGTAGTAAACAGGATGCTTTGTAGTGAAGCTATGGTAGATAGTAATAAAATTAGAACAGGGAAAATTGAAGAAGATGATTGGGTTAAATTAGCGACAGCATTAGGACCACTTTCAGAAGCCCCAATATATATAGATGATACTCCAGGGATTTCTGTAATGGAAATCCGTGCTAAATGTAGAAAAATGAAGCTAGAAAAAGATATTGGATTAGTAGTTATAGATTATTTACAATTAGTACAAGGAAGTAATAAGAAAAACTCTAATCGTGAACAAGAAATATCAGAAATAAGTAGATCTCTTAAAATATTAGCAAAAGAAATTGATGTGCCAGTAATTGCTTTATCACAGCTATCTAGGGCAGTAGAACAAAGAGCTGATCATAGACCAATGCTTTCAGATCTTCGTGAATCGGGGGCAATAGAACAAGATGCTGATATAGTAATGTTTTTATACAGAGATGATTACTATAATCCAGAAACAGAAAAGAAAAATATAGCCGAAGTAATAATGGCAAAACATAGAAGTGGTTCGACTGGAACTATAGAGCTCTTATGGATGGGAAGTTATACAAAGTTTGCGAATATAGATAGATTTCATGGAGAGTAACAATGTTAAAACAAAAAGTCTTAGAAACAATCAAAAAATATAATATGATAGAATCTGGGGACATGGTAATTATTGGCGTGTCTGGGGGGCCAGATTCTATTTGCCTTTTACATGTACTAAATGAATTAAAAGAAGAGTTAAATTTCAAGATTTGTGTCCGGACATTTAAATCATATGCTAAGAGAAGAAGCAAATGACGAGACAAAGTATGTAGAAGCATTTTGCGAAAACTTAGGAATACAATGTTTCAGCGAGAGGATAGATGTCCAAAAACTTGCGAAGAATTTAAAAAAGGGGACAGAGGAAACTGCAAGACAAGTACGTTACGAATTTTTTAATAATATAGGAACTAAAGTTTCTGCCAAATCAAATAATGAGCAAAAGGAAAAGGTGCCTTTGAAAGTTGCAACGGCTCATAACAACAATGACAAAATAGAAACCATTATAATGAACATGCTCAGAGGAAGCGGAATGTCTGGACTTAAAGGGATTCCTCATGTTCGAGAAGAAAAATATATTAGGCCTCTACTGGAAGTCAGCAGAGAAGAAATTGAAAACTATTGTGATGAACACGCTCTATGTCCAATGCATGATAAATCTAATGATGAAAATATCTATACTAGAAACAAGGTAAGGAATATAGCTATACCATATATACAAGAAGAGTTTAACCCCAATATTTTTAAATCATTAAATAGACTATCAGAACTGGTGGCAGAAGAAGACGAATATTTAAGTAAAGTAACTAAGGAAGAATATGAAGAAATAGTATCGGAGAGGGTACCCCTAGATGAATTAGAAGACTTTAATTTAAGTGATGACTGTATTTCTGGAACAATAGTATTAAAATTAAAGGAATTTCGGTCGGTTTGGAATTAGTAATAAAAAGAAGGGTAATACTATATACTATAAATAAGGTACTAGGAACAACTTTAGGTATAGAAAAGATTAATATAGACGACATTATAAAGCTTTGTGATAATAATATAGGGAATAAATATCTATCTCCTATGAAAAATATCAAAATTGCCATAAAAAAAGGTAAAATTTTTTTCATACCAAACTGTAAACATCCGTAAGGGAGTAAGATTGACACAAAAAAGTAATATGAAAAACGATTGACAATTCACGAATATATATTATTATGGATACAGCATAATAAATAAATGGAGGAAATGAAATTGAATAGTAGTATAAAAACTTTAGCCGTGTGGCTGATAATAGGAATAATATTTATAGTATTGCTAACAGCAATAATGGAGAATACAGGGACAAGAATGACATATTCAGAACTTCTTGTTGCTATTGAAGCGCGGAACAGTTGAAGGTATTGAACTTACACCAGGAGGAAATAGGGCATATGTTAGTTTGGCTAATGACAGAGCAGAAAGACGAGTGAACATACCTAGCTTAGATAGTTTCATGAACAGGGTAAGTGATTCTTTGGCAGATGAAAGTTTTGATTTAGAAGAAAGATCGGAATCGATGTTTGTTACAATACTTAGACTTCTTACTCCATTTGGATTAATAATAATATTCTTTATATTCTGGTTCTTGTTTATGAATAATTCTCAAGGTGGCGGAAGTAAGACAATGTCATTTGGGAAGAGTAAAGCAAGAATGCTTGGAGCTACTGAAAAACACAGAGTAACATTTGATGATGTTGCTGGTGTAGATGAAGAGAAAGAAGAACTAGAAGAAATAGTACAATTCTTGAAATCACCTAGAAAGTTCACAGAAATGGGAGCAAGGATTCCGAAGGGAGTACTACTAGTTGGAGGACCTGGTACAGGTAAAACTCTTCTTGCAAAAGCAGTAGCTGGAGAAGCAGGAGTACCATTCTTCATAATAAGTGGTTCTGATTTTGTTGAAATGTTTGTTGGTGTTGGTGCATCAAGAGTAAGAGACTTATTTGAAAATGCTAAAAGAAATAGCCCATGTATAATATTTATAGATGAGATAGATGCAGTTGGACGTCAAAGAGGTGCAGGACTTGGTGGAGGACATGATGAAAGAGAACAAACATTAAATCAATTACTAGTTGAAATGGACGGTTTTGGAACAAATGAAGGAGTAATTGTTTTAGCAGCAACTAATAGACCAGACGTATTAGATAGAGCACTATTAAGACCAGGAAGATTTGATAGACAAATAATAGTATCACCACCAGATGTCAAAGCAAGAGAACAAATATTAGAAGTTCATAGCAGAAAGAAGAAAATTTCTGAAGATGTGGATTTAAAAACTATAGCGAAAAACACAGCGGGATTTGCAGGAGCGGATTTAGAAAATGTACTTAATGAAGCGGCATTATTAGCTGCTAGAAGAGATAAAAAAGAGATAGCTATGGATGAAATAGAAGATGCTATGATCAAAGTTACAATGGGACCAGAAAAGAAAAGCAGAGTGAGAAGTGACAAAGAAAACAAACTAGTTGCATTCCACGAGGCAGGTCATGCAGTAGTAAGTAGATTTCTACCGACACAAGATGCGGTACATCAAATATCTATTATACCAAGAGGTATGGCTGGTGGATATACAATGTATAGACCAGATGAAGATAAAAACTTTACATCTAAATCAGAAATGGAAGAACGTATCGTATCACTGCTTGGAGGTAGAGTAGCAGAACAATTAGTACTAAATGATATATCAACAGGGGCTAGTAATGATATACAAAGAGCTTCTAAGATTGCGAGAGATATGGTAACAAAATTCGGAATGAGTGAAGTTGTAGGAGCGATTTCATTTGGAAGTGAACAAGATGAAGTATTCTTAGGAAGAGATTTTACACAAAATAAAGATTGTAGTGAAGCAACAGCAGGAGTCATAGATTCTGAAGTGAAGAGAATAATAGATACAGCATATGAAACAGCAGAAAAAATTCTATCAGAAAATATGCCTAAGCTAGAAGAAGTAGCAAATAGATTATTAGAGAAAGAGAAAATAGACGGAGACGAATTTGCAGAAATTTTTAATAGCTAGTAAACAACTGAAACATTAAATTAAAACAGCAAGCGATGCTTGCTGTTTTGCTATGCAAACTTATATTCTAAAACAACGCCAAACTTAATAATCCCTAGTATATATGTATAAAAGGTAGAGATTATAACGAAATTGTCATAAAAGATTAATATATGAGAAGGTAAAAATGAAAGCGTAGTTCCCTAAGGGGAAACGGGGAAAGTGCTTGAAACATAAGCGTTTAGTCAAGAATTGCCATTTACATTGTTTGCAAAAAATGGTACGATTTATTACAGAGACACTATGCTTAAAGAGCAAAGTAAAGATGTTGTATCTATATAAATCGTAGGAGGTTTTCAAAAATGGAAGGAAGCATATTTCGAATTGTAGCTATTATAGTAATAGCAATATGTATAGGGTTAATATATCTAGTAGAGAAGAAAAAGAAAAGCAAACTAGAATTGGCCATGCAAAGAGGAGCAGGAATGATAGCTGTGGTAATGTTACTAACTATCAACTTACCAGTTTTAGCAAATATACATGAGGAACTTATATCAGGTAACAATAATGAGAGTAATATTGCTTACTATCCTGACGAAGAATGGAATGAAGAGGAACTAGAGTCGAACGAAGAAGATTCTTATATATACGACAATGAAGAAACATATTTAGAGGAATATGAAGAATATAGATATAAAGATGAGGAATCTGAAGAGGAAGTAGAATATGAAGAAATAGAAGCTATGAGTGGCTATATACCAATAATGCCACTATTATCTACAATTGATTTTCCAACAGGTGGAATTACGATTCCAGCCGGTGACACAGTGGAAATAGTTGCAGGAGGATTTGTTAGTGGAGATATTATAGTTCAAACAGGAGGAGAATTATATATCGAAGTTGGAGCAGTAATTAATGGACGTGTGATTATAAGTGGAGAAGCCACAATGAATGGAGGAATAATTACAGGAAATACTGCTGTAATTGGAGGAGGAGTACATGTAAATCAAGGAAACTTCACAATGAATGCAGGAGAAATATCAGGGAATACAGCTACTAGAGGAGGGGGAGTACGTGTATATCGCGGAGACTTCATAATGAATGACGGAATAATTACAGGAAATACTGCGCTAGAAGGTGGAGGAGTATATGTGCAAAGAGGGAACTTCACAATGAATGGCGGAGAAATAAGTGGAAACACTGCAATAGCTAATGGAGGGAATCCTGGAGAAGGAGGAGGAGTTGTTGTAGGTGAATCAACTTTTATAATGAATAGCGGAGAAATAAGTGGAAATACGGCAGAGAGACGGAGGAGGAGTACGCTTATATGGAACGCTAACAAACTTTACTATGAGTAATGGAACAATAAATGACAATACGGCTACTAGAGACGGTGGAGGCGTATTTATAGGAACTGGAACTTTCATAATGAATAGCGGAACAATAAGTGAGAACACTGCTACTGGGAACGGTGGAGGAGTATACGTATGGAGAGGAACTTTCACAATACATGATGGAGAAATAAGTGGTAATAATGTTAGCGGAGTGCATATCAATGGAATTCAGAGTTGGATGCAGATTAATAACGTTTGGACTAGTGTGCCTACGGGAAGCGTTATAATGAATGGTGGAGAAATCAGTGACAATAGTGGAAATGGAGTGAATATAACTGGAGGCGTTTTTACAATGAATGACGGAAGTATCAACGAGAATGGGTTGTCTGGAGTAAATGTTAGATATTCGACTTCAGATGAATCATCACGGAAGCCTTATAATGCATGGAGGGGAAATTAGTGAAAACGGATGGTTCGGAGTGAGTGTAAACGGAGCTCATTTTGAAATGCATGATGGAAATATCAATGGAAACGGATGGTCCGGAGTAAGTTTGAATCCTAGTCCTTCGGGACGGATGGCAGACTGGAAGTCTTGTAATGCATGATGGAGCGATAAGTAACAATAATGGAGCGGGAGTAGTTATAAATAGAGGAAACTTCACAATGCATGATGGGGAAATTAGTGAAAACGGATCGAGCGGAGTGGTGATAGATAGCGGAACGTATACTAATCGGAGTGTTTACAATGAATGGAGGGACAATAAGTGGGAACTCTGCTAACAATGGTGGCGGAGTATGGATGAGAAGAGGAACCTTTACAATGAACGCCGGAAAAATAAGCGGAAATACTGCGCTACAAGGTGGTGGAGTGTTCAGTATGGTTCCAGGCTATTTCAGTGGTGGAATAATTACGATAAACGGAGGAGAGATTAGTGGAAATACTGCGAAAGATGGAGGAGGAATTTTCACACAAGGTAGTTTTTCAAATATTACTATTTCAAATCAAGCGATATTAACAGCAAATATAGCTCTTAATGGTGTATTTGTACATAATGGACTAGCGATTGCAAATCCTCAAATAGCTCCAGGAATAACAAGTGTACCTAATACACATGCATTTACTAACCATGATATTAATGTAGTAGTGGGATGGGTTGATGTTATTGATTTCGTAACTCTTCGAAACCACAATATTATAGTTGGAAATGGTCAAACATTGAGCGTAGTAGCAGGAGGAGTAGTTAACGGGCGTATAATAGTTCGAAACGGCGGAACATTGAACATAGAAGATGGAGCAATAATTGCAGCAGGTGTTACTACACATGGAGAAGTAGTGATGAATGGAGGATACATTACAGGTGTTACTTACGGCAGAGGTGCAGGAGTACTTGTGTTATCAGGAGGAACCTTTACAATGAATGATGGAGAAATCAGTGGAAATACAGCAGAATATGGAGGAGGAGTATATGCATCAGGAGGAATCTTCACAATGAACGGAGGAGAAATTAATGATAATACAGCATTAACTTCTGGTGGAGGAGTACGTATAGGAGCAGGACGGAACTTTTGTAATGAACTATGGAGAAATCAGTGGAAATACAGCAGATAATGGTGGCGGAGTCCTCGTTGGAAATGGAAACTTTGTGATGCACGATGGAAAAATAAGAGGGAATACGGCAGAACAAGAAGGTGGAGGTGTGAAAGCATTTACTTCATTTACAATGCATAATGGAGAAATAAGCGGCAACATCGCGAGACATGGTGGAGGAATTCGTGTGTCAACGAGCAACCAACTTGCACACTTTACAATGCTTGATGGTAAGATCAACGAAAATACGGCTACGCAAAGTGGTGGTGGTCTATTTATAGGAAGCGGAACTTTCACAATGCATGGCGGAGAGATTAATGATAATACAGCATCAACTTCTGGTGGAGGAGTACGTTCAGAGGCAAACTTTATAATGCACGATGGAGAAATAAGTGGAAACACTGCTGGAACAGAAGGTGGAGGTATAATTGCGAATCACTTTACAATGCATGATGGAGAGATTACAAACAATACGGCTGATATTGGAGGAGGAGTGCATGCAAGAAGAGATTCTACAATGCACAATGGTATAATTGAGAATAATAATGCCAGAAATGGTGGAGGAGTGGCTGTAAATGCAGGATTGTTATTAGTTGCTACATTTACAATGCACGATGGTTCAATAAACGAGAATACTGCTACCGAAAGAGGTGGAGGAGTATACGTTTGGAGAGGAATCTTCACAATGATGGATGGAGAGATAATAGGTAACGAAGCAGGAACACATGGCGGAGGCATAAATGCACGTAATCTTGGAAGAATAATAATGTATGATGGAGAGATAAGTGGAAATACTGCAGAAGGAGAAGGTGGAGGAGTTCGTGCAGACTGGACCTTCACAATGCATGATGGAGAAATAAGTGGAAATACTGCATATAACGGTGGAGGAGTGCGTATATATGGAGTTACAGTTTTGGATGATGGAAATAACCCGGTTGGAGTAACAAGCTACTTCACAATGAATGGAGGAGTAATTACAGAAAACAATGCAAAAAACAATGGTGGAGGATTGTTCCTGTGGGGAGGAACACTAAGAATCAATGCAGGAATGGTAAGTAACAATATTGCAAACAATGGAGGAGGAATCTTCATGCGACATGATAACGGATATATACAAAATGCTGTTATTGAAAGTGGAGCAATACTTACAGGAAATGTAGCACGTCATGGACTATTTATAAATGATGAAATGGCAATGGAAAATCCTCAAATAGTACCAGGGACAGTAAGCATACCTAGTGCGCATGCATTTACTAATTATGACATTAACATACTAATGATTCATACAGTAACATTTGCAGTAAGAAATGGAGTAGGAGGAACATTAGAAGCAGGAGGAGACACAGTAACAGGAACGCAAATAGGAGAAGTTGATGTAGACAATGGCGAAGAGGTTAGCTTTACAGCAGCGCCAGCAAGTGGCTGGGAAATAGAAGCATGGTACATAAACAATGTACGTCAAACTGGACCTATAACAAATATATTAGATTATATAGCGATAGGAGCAGGACCTCATCATATAGAAGTACTATTTATAGCAGACCCGGTATTCAATTTAGCATTAAGAACATTTATTTCAGAGGTAGAAACAAATGGCACAGTAGATATGTTAAATAGAGCACCGATTGTATCAATGCCGAGTGTATTTGCAGGAGAACTGATATATACATTCCCGATAGATAAGTCAGTAAATCCAGTACGAATGACAAATGGAAGTATATTGACACAAACAATAAGAATCTTTAATGAAGGAACAATAGCAGGATATGTAAATGAAATAATGAATGATATACCAGCAGGATTAGAATTCTTACCAATGCATAGTACTAATCTAAACTATGAATGGGTAATGTACGATGTAAGTGGACAAGTAACTACAGACGCATCAGAAGCAGTAGAAATAAGGACAAGATATTTAGAGAACAATCAGATAGATGCATTTGATCCAGACTTAGGAGTAATAGCAGGGAACCCAGATTATAGAGATATCCAAGTAGCATTTAGGGTAACATATGAAGGAGGAACAGGAAGAATCATAGTAAGCAGGTCAGAGATATACGACGCAGAAGCATTTGGAGGAGGAACAGTAGGATATATTAACTTACTAGACGAAGAGAATGATACAGAGTATATGTATGTAGTACGTACTGATGTTGGAAACAATGGAAATGGTGACAACAATGGAAGCAATGATGATGGAGAAGTAAAAGGAGAGTATCGTCCAGAGAATGACAATCAAGGAAAAGGGAATGCAGTAAGTACAAATGATCCAATCAGTAGTGTTAGATATATAGTATTAATAGCCATGGCAATGATAAGCCTGATAGTATTGCTAAAAGAAAAGAGAAAATAAATATGAAATAGCAAGAGCTGCCTTTTTATCAAAAGACAGCTCTTTTTCTATGTTATTTTATTTCTCTAAAACCACAAATGCGTAAGAAAACTATTAAAGAGTGGAAAAAAGCAATGAATTTGTAATAAAAGTTTAATATTATAAGAGACAAAAATAGAAAGTGTAGTTCCCTAAGGATAAACAGACAAAACTCTTGCAACAGAAGCATTTAAACAGTTATTTCCATTTACATTGTATATAAAAAATAGTACGCTTTATATATAGAGATTAGGTTTAAAGGAAAACTTTGAATTGATAAAGGAGAATTGAAAGATATGAATACTTTTCATTTTGCAGCAATAATGATAATAGCGATGTGTATAGGACTAATATACTTAGTAGACAAGAAAAAGAAAAATAGGTTGGAGTTGGGTATGCAAAGGGCAGCAGGAATAATAGCAGTAGTAATGTTATTAACTGTGAACTTGCCGGTATTGGCAGGATTATATGATGAGATAGTAATGAGCGATGATGAGAATAATGTTGCCTACTATTATGATGAAGAAGAGAATGAAGAGGAAACGTATATATACGAAGAAGAAATACATTTAGATGAATATGAAGAATATAGCTATAAAGAAGAGCTAGAAGAATTAGGATATGAAGAAATAGAAACTATGGGAGGATATATACCAATAATGCCACTATTATCTACAATTGATTTTCCAACAGGTGGAATTATAGTTGCAACTGGAGACACGGTGGAAATAGTAGCAGGAGGAGTAATTACAGGAAATATAACAGTTCAAGCGGGGGGAACACTATATATAGAAGAGGGTGCAATAGTTAATGGATCTATAGGTGTAGTTGGAACCTTAACAATGAATGGAGGAGAAGTTGGCGGAGTAAATGTTCAAAGTCACTGGGACACTGGCGCTAGCGGAACTTTCATAATGAACGGAGGAGAAATCAATTGGGGGGTAGCAGTTGTTGGTCATGCGAACAGTGCTACAAGTGTAATATTTATAATGAATGAAGGGAAGATTAATGCAGGTGTAGAGGTGCGCACAATGGGAATCTTTACAATGAACGGAGGAGAAATTAGCGGCAATAATAGACAGTATGGAGGTGGTGTTCACGTCGTGGCATCTAACGTGCCAGGAAGATCTGGAGGACGATTTACAATGAATGGAGGAGAAATCAGCGGAAATACTGCAAGTAACGGAGGTGGAGTATTCGTTGATGGTTCGTCCGGTGGAAGCAGTCTTCTAAGTGGGGAATTTATAATGAACGGAGGAAAAATCTCAGGTAATACAGCTGACTACCATGGAGGCGGTGTATATATGCGCTATGGTGCGAGATTCATAATGAACGAAGGAAAGATAGTTGGTAATACATCTGATTACTGTGGTGGCGGCGTATATGGAGTTGTCGCTAAGATGACGATGTATGGGGGAGAAATTAGTGGAAACATTACTAATAGTAGTGGAGCAGGAGGAGTACATATAAGAGGGACAGACTTCAATGATCAAGCAGAATTCATAATGATTGATGGAAAGATTAGCGGAAATACAGGAAATGGAGTGTATGTGTATCTAAATGCACAATTTAGGATATATGGAGGAGAAATTAGCGAAAACACTGTAACAGGAGTGTATGTTGCTATGGACGGTAGGTTTGACATGCATGGAGGAGCAATTAATAGGAATTTCGACGGAGGAGTAAGTACGGGTTCCCAAGGATTTGTGATGACTGGAGGAGAGATCAGAGGGAATACTACTAATTGGAGTGGAGCTGGGGTGAGATCAGGAGGCCCTTTCATAATGAATGGAGGGAAAATTAGCGAAAACATTTCCAATGGTAACGGAGGAGGAATACAATTGTCTGGATGGGCAATGTTCATAATGAATGGAGGAGAAATTAGTGGAAACATTTCCAATGGTAATGGAGGAGGAATTTTCACATTGGATAGGAATATAATGATATATGAAGGTACTATTAAAAATAATATAGCAAATAATGGAGGAGGAATTTTTAGAACTCATAATAATGCTAATATATCAGGACTTTCCATTGCACAAGACGTAATACTCACAGGAAATGTAGCACGCCATGGTTTATTCATAGATGATGCGGTGGCAGCGCTAAATCCTCAAGTAGCACCAGGAATAGTGAGTATTCCTAATACACATGCATTTACAAACTACGATATAAATGTACAACAACTTTCTGGAAACCAAATGTTTAATGTAAGCTTTGCAGTGAGGAATGCAGAGCGGAGGAGAAATAACAGGAGGAACTACTGCAGGAGGAAGCAGCACTGTAAGTGGAGCAACAATAGGACAAGTAGTAAAGGATGTTGGTGAACAAGCTAACTTCACAGCAACGCCAGCAACTGGTTGGGAGATAGAAGCATGGTACATAAATAATGTGCGTCAAACTGGTCCAATAACAGATATATTAAACTACACAGCGACAGGGCAGGGACCACACTACATAGAAGTATTATTTGTAGAAGTTCCAATATTCAATTTAGCATTAAGAACATTTATTGGCCAAGTAGAAACAAATGGCACAGTAGATGTGCTAAATAGAGCACCAGTGGTGTC
The DNA here is from genome assembly GCA_009785865.1 of Oscillospiraceae bacterium. Lineage (GTDB taxonomy): Bacteria > Bacillota > Clostridia > TANB77 > CAG-508 > WQVL01. The sequence goes on from WQVL01000008.1 coordinate 52,177, forward strand.
AATGCCAAGTGTATTTGCAGGAGAACTAATATATACATTCCCAGTAGATAAAGCAGTAAATCCAGTACAGATGGGAACTGGCAGTGTAATGACACAAACAATAAGAATCTTTAATGAAGGAACAATAGCAGGGTATGTAAATGAGATATCAAATGATATCCCAGCAGGATTAGAATTCTTACCAATGCATAGTACAAACATAAACTATGAATGGGTAATGTATGATGTAAGCGGACAAGTAACTACAGACGCATCAGAGGCAGTAGAAATAAGAACGAGATATTTAGAGAACAATTCAATAGAAGCATTTGATCCTGATTTAGGAGTAATAGCAGGAAACCCAGATTATAGAGATATCCAAGTAGCATTTAAAGTAACAGACCAAGGAGGAACAGGAAGCATCATAGTAAGTAGATCAGAGATAATAGATGCAGAAGCATTTGGAGGAGGAACAATAGGATATATTAACTTACTAGACGAAGAACAAGATACAGAGTATATGTATGTAGTACGTACTGATGCTGGAAACAATGGAAATGGTAACAACGATGGAAGCGATGACGATGGAGAAGTAAAAGGAGAGTATCGTCCAGACAACAACAATCAAGGAGCAGGAAACGCGGTAACAACAGCTGATGATACAAATATGTTTAGATACAAAGTAATAGTGAGTATAGCAATATTAGGATTATTAGTGGTATCTATGCTGAAAGAAAAAAGAAGCAGATAAATATTAAGAAATAAAAAAAGAAGAGGTTTTCCTTTAAATTAATAAGGGAAACCTCTTTTGTAATATATTTAATAAATATCAGATTTATCTAATTCATAAGGGAATTTGGGGGAGTTGTTTTGCTTATAAAATACTTTATAACATTAATTAATTGAGTCTTTTCAATTTCTTGTACTTTTTTTGATAAGCTTTCGGGGGTTTCGGTTTCTGTCAAAGTGACTTTAGCCTGAGAAATAATTGCTCCATCATCATACTCACTATTAACATAGTGCACAGTTACTCCACTATATTGCTCTTTTGCTTCTACAACAGCATTATGTACTCTCATGCCATACATTCCTTTTCCGCCATAAGCGGGTAGTAATGAAGGATGAGTGTTAATAATAGTATAACTATCTATTAATCTATTTCCGATCATTTTTAGATAACCTGCTAAAACTATTAGATTTATATCATGTTTTTCAAGTTCATTTTTAAGTTCAAGATCTCTTTCTTCTAAAGAAGTAGACTTAATTATATATGAAGGGATTCCAGCTTTCTCTGCGCGCTTTATAGCAAAAGCATTTGGGTTATCAGATACAACTAAGCTAATCTTTGCATTTAATGTACCGGAATCAATATTATCAATAATTGCTTGTAATGTAGAACCTCCACCTGAAGCAAAAACTACTAAACTATACATACGTTAACCTCCGAAATTTCATATGTTACTATTATAATCATATTACATATAAATTGCAAATAAAAAACGGATGGCAATTCTTAGAGAACTGCCATCCATTTTGTTGAGTGTCCTAATTCGGTTCTAGATCCGTTTCTAGGACTTGGATCGGCTCAACACCCCTTTTCTTGAGAACCCAACCCAGAAACCTGGCCCACTGTGGCCACAGAACTGCAAAGCATATAGCAGTGATGGTTAGTGAACTGACCCACATTACTGGGTCAAGTTGACGCCAGCTTAATTGGGTTAGGGCGGGTAATATACCAAAGGTTATTAAACCACCTAGAATGAATCCGATCAAGAAGCTACTGGCTATGCTAGTTAATCCTAGACATAGACCTATTAGGGCGTGCCAGGGATCATCTAGTGAATCCCGGCGGTTATCGAATTCCTCCATCGCGTAGTAGTTCTTCAACCAATCGATGCAATTTTTGATCCAATTTTTCATGTTTTTCCTCCCTCGGAATGATAATAAATAATAGTGTATATATAATAGGCGCGAACCGGGAGGGATTCCTCAGACCCTCCTAGTAGAAAGGCCTTTAAATAAGAGTTTCATATATAAATTATACCATAAATTTACATAAAACACAAGAGTTTCAAGAGAAAAACTGCCAAAAAGGCAAGTATAAAAAGAGGGGAAGTGTGAAACATGTAATAAGCTCAGAAAATATAATAAGTAATAACAGAAGACAGAACTCCTTACGGAAGCTTGAAAAAATAAGAAAAATGTATTGACAACGTTAAAATATCTATGATAAAATCATTTGGCGTATATTTTTTTGTGCGCTTAAATTCAAATTTAATTTTATATATTTTGGAAAAAGGAATTGATAATATTTCAGGTTATCTAATGACCAAATTTTATTTAGGGCAGTAAAAGTTTGGTGGGATAAACAGATATTATGCAAGAAGGGATTTCTAAGATTGATAAATTATCTGCTCACATAATAATGTATGATTATATGAAGTATAATTTTTACATTAAATAAAGGGAGTTGATCTATTTTGATTAGAGACTTAGAAGTTGGTAAAGCTGAAAGAAAGAGCTTTGGGAGAGTAGGAGATTTTGTAGAAATTCCAAACCTTATTAAAGTCCAAAGAGATTCTTATGATTGGTTCATTGAAGATGGGCTAGGAGAAGTATTAAAAGATATTTCACCAATAATTGACTACACAGGAAATTTGGTTCTAGAATTTTTCGATTATTACATGGAAGAAGAAACTAAATATTCATTAGAAGAAGCGAA
>WQVL01000009.1 GCA_009785865.1 Oscillospiraceae bacterium
GATACTATTTTACATCTGAAGAAGGTAAATGCATATATAGAATTTACTGTTTAGAAAAAATGGGAAAATACTTGCTAAATTCAAGAAATATCGAATGTAAATGGCAACAGTCTGACAATACTAAACCAGTAGTTATGATTAAGAAAAGATTAGCTGGTAACCAAATTATCATTGCATATTTAAGAAAAGTACAAGCATTTGATATTTATTCTATAAAACCAGCAATTACGGCTAAGAAATTAGGAAAGATATTTAAGCCAGCGGCAGGAGTAAAATTAACTAAAGCAAGCAAATCAATTCATTTTGTGTTTGAAGCAGTAAGAAGAGAAGAGGATTGGCAAAAGAAATTAGTTGAAAGAATGAAACTATACACTGATTTCTATGAAAGTTTTGTACCGTTTGATTCAGGATATGAAATAAAACCACAACTTATTTTAGTTTGTGAAGATGATAAACATATGGCTGAATGTTTTAGAGAGATAGTAACAAACAAAGTAGAAATTCCAGATCAAAAAGTGTACTATACAACAGATCTAAGACAAAATGGAGAAGATTTAGTAAACAGTTTAGTAGAATTTAAAGCAGATCCAGAAACAGGGAAATACAAAATGGAAGAAGTAGAAATTAAGTTGTTAGGATAGAGAGATGATACATAAATAAAAGGGGAACGTAGTTCTCCTTTTATTTTTCAATACATTACTTTCTTTAGTCTATAATATATTACGGTCTACCGTACTATTTCAACATCTATTGCGTGGATTTCTGGTGGATAGATTAGAGGTACTATTCCTTCGTGAAATACAATTACTTCAAGACCAATCATATTCATTCTATTTGGTCTCTCGGTAAAAGCATGAACAATAATTCTCTCTCCTAAATTCCTTATTTCTTCATCTTCATTTGGTTCAATTACGATTATACCATCCGCTGATTGCTCAACTATCGTGCCTCTAAATTGGTTGGCATTCGTATGAATTTCATATCCTTCTTCTCTTTCTGAGCCGATAATGTCTAGTCTGTTTTCTAGTTCTAAGACTTCGCCTTCTATACGAGAATCCAGATTATCTCTTGTCACTGAAAATAGTATAATAGATATTATACCCAATATAATGCTTGCTACAATAAACAATCCTATCACTTTTATTATAATAATAACAAATCCTGCAAGTTTTTGAGTGTTTGTATTGTTGTTTGGAGCAGTAAATTCACTAGATTTTGGTTCTGCACCTTTAATTAGAGCATCTAAACTAATATCAAAGATTTCACTTATTTTTATCAGTTTATCCATTTCTGGAGTAGTTTCTCCTAATTCCCATTTTGAAATAGTTTGCCTTGCTACATTTAATTTGTCACCTAATGCTTCTTGTGATAAGCCGTTCTCTTTTCTTAAATGAATTAGTCTTTCGCTAAATTCCATAACAGTTCTCCTTTCATAAATAATAGGAATAATCCTGTATTTATTTTAAAAAAATTTGACATTTATATCTACCAGCTTAGCCTGGAATATTGACCCTTAAATATAACATTTTTGTTTCTAATACTCTAATACATCTTTTACTAGGTTTTCTGATATGCTCTTTTCTACTTCTGGGAATAATTTATATATACTATATCCTAATTTTTCTTCTATTTCCTCTTGTATCTTGAATAATGCTCTCCAATTATTCAAAGCTTGCTGATTATCAAAATCATATCTCAAATATACGTGTAGGATTCTTCGGTCAATCAAAGTAGGTCCGCCAGGTAATCCCATATAGTCACTTAATTGTATGATTTTATCATATAGGTTAAATTCAAGATTGTCTAAATAATCTTTCAAGAATTCAGTTTCTTCATTTGTCAAATCCCATGCACCTAAAATAGCACCCATATCCTTTACCATAAATGAATGAGTCAAACAGTATCTGCCAATGTCTTCATGCCCAATACTTTTAAGATAATTATATCCATCCATTATGTGACGAACTGCAGTATTACCAGCTCTTCTGCCGATATCATGTAGCAAGCCATAAGTATATGCTTTATCTTTGTCTAGGTCTAGATTTTCTGCTAAAGTTTCAGCTATTTTAGCAGCAGTTAGACAGTGCTGAACCCAAGGTCCATCATTTAGTTTTGCAGATTCCATTAATATATTATTTGCTTCTTCTCTGGTCATAAAAGTCCTCCTAGATTTCTTTAAAACTATTCTATTATAATTTATTTTAACCTATTATATATTATAATTCAAGAATCACTTTATATCATGAAAAGTCCGAGTTAAATTTAAGCGAATTTCTTGACAGGGAGGGGAAGAATATGCTAATATTAATACTGTCGCGAGAATAAATGGTGGATGTAGCTCAGTTGGTTAGAGCGCTAGTTTGTGGCACTAGAGGCCGTGGGTTCGAACCCCATCTTCCACCCCACAAATTCTATTGTAGACAAATAATTTAATATATTGGGGTATAGCCAAGCGGTAAGGCACCAGACTTTGACTCTGGCATTCGGCGGTTCGAATCCTCCTACCCCAGCCATTAAATGTTCTTATAGAATTTAGGTATTCTATAAGAACGTTTTTATATGTAAGCGTGTTGCAATATGTAGGAGTTTAATATAGAATAAAAATAGAGTGAGAAAGTAAGAAAGAATACTATTGTAATAAGAAAGAGGTAGATGTTTAAGATGGAGCAAAAAAACATACAATCTGGAAATAGAAATAGTAGATTAGTAGTTTTCGTTATAGTATTATCATTATTTGTAATTGGATTTGGAGGATACTTTATTTATGATAAAGTTTTATCTAATAGCGCAAGCAAAAATAATTATAGGGAAGACAATAACTATAATAATGTCGATGCTGCCGAAAATAGCAATGAAATTTTGAATAATGAAGAGAGCGTTAATTTGGTAGGTGAATGGGTTGCAATAGGAGTGATAGATGAGTTTGGTAGCGGTGAATTTGAAACTTATGATTTCCTAGGATGGCCTGAGGTTCCGACTTTGGAAATAAGGCAAAACCAAATAATCAGTATGTCTTTGGGAGAAATGGGCGTCAGGGATGGAAACTTAGTAGAGACAAGTACAAATGAATATAAGATTGTCGGCGAGGTTAGAGCAGAAGGTTATCAATGGGAATCTAATAAGGTTATACAATACAATACTGATAGTAACTTAATACGATTGGTAACAGATAATATGCCTTCGAGGCAAATTTTCTTTGAACGAAGATAGATTTCGTAGAGATATCCGAAAGGTCAACTGAAAAAAGGTTGACCTTTTAACTTGCAAAAATAACCACTTGAGTTAAGAAAGTATCCACTTACGCAATAAACATATACAAGCAGTAAGGGAGGAAGTTATAATAAATATATAACGCCACAAATGCTTGCCTGAATAATACACAGCTACGAAACAACGTATCTTTACGTACTAAATGATAGGGTTGAAGAAATTTGACTTCATTAAATGGCAACGTTATAATAGGAGCAATATGAAAATTAAAATTGAAATAGAAGATAATTTAATAGAAGATGAAATCATTATTAAATGCTCTAAATTAGATAGTAATATTCAAAAAATACAAACTATAATTGCAGATATAGCGGCACAAGATGAACAAATTACTTTTTTGAAAGAAGGCAAAGAATATTACTTTTCTCTAAATGATATTTTGTTTTTTGAAACAAATAGTAGAGGTATAGATAGTCATACAGAAAATGATGTTTTCCAGGTGAAGTACAAGTTATATGAACTTGAAGAGATACTGCCATCAAATTTTGTAAGAGTTTCAAAGTCTACGATACTAAATGTGAATAAAATATATTCAATAGATAAGAACATTATTTCATCAAGTACAGTGCAATTTTATAAGACACATAAACAAGTACATGTTTCGAGACATTATTATAAACAAACATTATATCCAAAACTTCAAGCAAGATTAGTAGGATATAAGCGATGAAATGTCTTTGGAGAAACTCAAAGCTTGTCACTACAAGTAATGCAAGAGGGTCTAACTGTAATAAAACATAGGGAGGATTTAAGATATGAAAAGTAGAAATTTATTTATAGGATTGTTTTTTATAATAGCAGCAGGGGTATTTGTTGTTAATGAAGTAGGGCTTTTAGGAGATATATCCACTTTCCAATTAGCTGCAGTAATTTTTCTAATACCAATCATAATATTGTGTACTGTAAAAAGGTATTTCTTCGGAGTGTTTTTCCCGTTAGCGGTATTAGGAGTATCTTTCTCTGAGGAGTTAGGAATTGCAGAATATACTGGCTGGCCGATATGGGTAGTAGCACTTTGTCTAAGCATAGGATTATCACTTATATTTGGTAAGGGCTTAAGTGTTATGTGGACAGGAGATTTTGTAGGGTTTGGAGGAGAAGAATCTATCAGTGACGATGAAAATGATGAAACTATTAATCATAGTGTGACATTTGGAGATAGTATAAAATATGCAAATTCAACGAATCTAAGAAGAGGAAGGCTAACATCCACATTTGGAGAGTTAACAGTATATTTTGATAATGCGAGTATAAATCCAGAAGGGGCTACAATATATGTTAATGCAACTTTTAGTGAGGTTAATATATACATGCCAAAAGAATGGGCAGTTATAAATGAACTAGGAAGTATAATGTCAGACGTAAAAGAGAAACGTACAAAGCAAGAAGAGGGAAGCTCTAAAGTGAAATTAGTAGGAAAAGCAGTTTTCTCAGAAGTTTCAATTATCTATGTATAAATAAAAGAGATTAAGAGTAAAGACATATCTTCGTTTGCACACTAATCCAGATATTGCATAAGCTGTAATAAATAAATGCTATTTGGAAGTGAGATGAGAGATATGTCTTTTAATTATACAGTGGAAGCGGGAGATACTTTATGGATATTAGCACAAAAATTTAAAACAACAGTAGATGCAATTAGAACATTAAACAGCTTAACTAGCGACATGCTGAATATTGGTCAAACATTGATGATACCAAGTAATGTACAAAGGAATTTAGAGTTCCAATTTGGTACTTGGATACCGTCTATACAAATTGGGAATGGAATTATTCAAGGTCAGTATATAGACCGAGTTGGCAACTGGACGAGAATTGGACAACAAATTTTTGTGAATGCATTTTTTCAATTAAACTATAACCAAACTCAAGTTGAAGATGCTATACGAAGGAATACGACTGTTCAAGAAATTAGAATAGGGACATTACCTTTTGAATCGAATAGTGGTGCATCAATTTTCAACTTAATGGTATCAAACAATCATTTTATAGAAAATGGTAGAATGAGATACTCTCAGGCTTGGGATACATACATAGAAACAGAAGTTTTATCAGTAGGAGCAAGAAGTATTTGGGGAAGTCCACGTATGAGAGTTTTCGCTAATGAACGAGATATCAGTGGAAGGCTGAATGATCGAATGCCAATTGGAATAGATTTATCTGTTCAAGACCTAAGACCTTCCACACAAGGAGTTTCTGTTGAGGTTAGACTTTCAGGAACTTATACAGCATTTCCTGATTTGGCAGTTACAGATCCGGTCAACACACCACCACCAAATATTATTGAGAGCATACAATTAGCATAGTATGTTTATAGATAGTATTTCGAAACAGAATTGAGAAGTATTTGTTTCAAGCAAGAAAAGATTCCATGTCATATTCATAAACATGGAATCTTTTCTTGTTTAAAAATTTGTAGCAATGAGGTAAGGGATAGATAGGTCCAAGTACTCTGTTTTCACGTTAGGTAGTACGCGGAGCTTTTCTGCAACACTATCTTTGTTATAGTTTGGAAAGAGGATGACAAACTTCAGCTGTTTATGCAAGAAGGCCATCAAAACCTCAAAGCAACACTCCTTACTACCTCTGACGCAAGTGACGATATCAATTCCCTTTATATTCATTGTTTGATTAAAGCTACAGTTCATGATTGAAAAACCATTGTTGTATTTCGGTGCTGCAACTGGATCCATCGCAACTACGTCGGCTCCTTTGTTTCGGAGCTCTACAGATGAGAGGCAATGGGTTCCTGCGCCTACATCTAAGATGGTTTTGCCCACAAGATTTGTTTTTGTCGAAACATAGTCGGCAAAGGTCTTAAATAAATCTTTTCCCTCTAAATAGAGTATGAAATTGTCTGTAAAGTAATCCCATTTATCCAGTCTACCTGAGAATAGTGCCATGGCTTCGTATTGTAAAGCTAGTATTTCCCGAGGATCTAATTGCATCCGATTTTCCTGGATGTATTTGTTTAGTTTTTGCATTTTTTCATGAAAAGTCATTATAGCTTCCTCCTAAATAGTATAATCACAACATATTAACATAATTTGAAAGGAAAAGCAATTTTAGGATTACGAATATGAAGAAAGAGGAATGGATAGGGAGGCATGCTGATTGATTTTTATGTAAATCTGTGATATGATTAACAAATGAAAAAAGTTGCCTTAGCTATTATGTAATGAATAGTTAGGGGATGCCTTTCTATTCGATAATGCAATGAGTATTTATTATGAGTAGAGAGGAGGAATTCTTCAGTCATTTTGTTTAAAACTATTAATAATTTAGCATGGACATTTTTGTTAAAATACAGTAAAATGATATATAGCAAATTTACTAAGGAGGGAAAGAAATGAATATATGGCACGATATAGATCCAGAGAGAATTGAAAAAGATAGTTTTATTTCTGTAATAGAAATAAAAAAAGGTGGAAAAAATAAGTATGAATTAGATAAAGAAACAGGTATGCTTAGATTAGATAGAGTATTATATACGGCAACACATTACCCAGCAAACTATGGTTTTATACCAAGAACATATGCGGATGATAATGACCCGTTAGATGTTTTAGTATTATGCCAAGAAGATATAAATCCAATGACTCTGGTTGAGACGTATCCAATTGGGGTTATAATAATGCTTGATCAAGACCAACCTGATGAGAAAATAATAGCAATTGGTAAAAAAGATCCATATTTAAATATGTATAAAGATATTTCAGAATTACCAGCTCATATATCTATGGAAATTATGCACTTCTTTGAAATATATAAACAACTAGAAGAAAAAGATACTGTGGTGGATCAAGTATTAGGTAGAGAAGATGCGGAAAGAATAATACAAAAGAGTATCGATAATTATAATAAAGGAAATTTTAAGAAATAACTTTACATACAAAGTATCGTGAAGGAGGGACGGCATGCGGAGAGAATATAGTTCTTAATATGATGTTTATTACAGTAGCTTTTGCATTATTTGTATACATTTTTCTATATAAAATGATACGCAAAAATGACACTACGTATTTATGGATTCTTAGTGGTCAAGCTATTGGTATTTTGATTAACTTAGTTAGCGTATTAACAGGTGTGTTTTTTGCAGTTTTATGTTTTACATTATGCATTGTAATTCCAATAATTGTGATAATAATGGAGAAAAGAGGATTGTATTTTGCAGAAATAATATATTTGTTAGCTGCTAAAGCTTGTATGTATATGGGGAATACAAAAAAAGCAAAAGAGTTTTTAATAGTAACAGTAACTAAAAATGATACAAGTTATTATGGACACAAAATGCTAGCAGAAGCATATGAAAAAGAAGGTGGAATGAGGAAGGCAATAGAGGAATATGTAAGGGTATTGGAGATAAGAAAAAATGACTATCAATCATACTTTACTATTTCTGTATTATTAAAAGATTTGGGAAGAAAAGATGAATCAATACAGATGTTAAAAACATTAACAGCAAAAAAACCAGAACTATTTGAGGCAACAGAAATGCTACGGAGATTTGTTTTTAGACCAAGAAAAGTTTAGTGAAGCCATAGATTTATATATGAATGCTCTTAAAATACATCCTGACAAATATGAAATATATTATAACTTAGGGATAGTATATAGCAGAATGAACGATTTTGATCTTGCAAAAGAATATTATCAAAAAGCAGCGGAGCTTAATCATGACTTTACCAACAGTCATTATAGGTTAGGACAAATTGCCCTATTATATAGAGATGTGGATGGAGCAGAAGAAAACTTCTTAAATAGTTTAGGCGGAGAAACAGAAGCAGAAGCTAGTTTCGAACTTGCAAAAATATATGTAATGAAAAACAAGCCGGAAAAAGCTAAAATGTTCGCAAACCAAGCTGTAGATCTTGATTCCAAATACTATAATATAGTTCAAGAAGAACCTTTAATGTATCCTGTAAAAGAAGATGTAGTACCTCCTAAAGAAGATATGGCTCCAAAGGAACATATAGTTTCGCATAAAGAAAAAATGGTAAATGAATATTTGCAAGATACGTATAATATAACAAAAAAAATAGACTTAAAAGCTGCTGCGAAAGAAGGAATAAATATTAATGAGTTCAAGTGGGAAAAAGGTCACGATAAGAAAAGATATGAGAAACAGAGAATAGATCCAAACTAATATTGAGTAAGTATAATAAATGTGAAGAGATAAAGGCAGACATATAGTCTGCCTTTAAACATAAACTATATTATAAAGGAGAGGTTGTTTGTGAATAAGAATATAGGGATATTAGGTGGAGATTTAAGAATTAGTAAGCTAGCTATGCTTCTTGCGAAGGATGGGTATAAGGTATATACATATGCAATGGAGAAGATGGAATGTGATGAGAGTATAAAAAATGGAATAGAAATGAAAAGTACAGTAGAGCAGATGGCAGAAAATGTAGATATGGTGATTAGCAGCATACCATTATCAAGAGATGGAAAAACAGTAGTAACTCCACTTAGCGGCGAAGAAGTGTATATAGATGAAGTGTTCAAAAAACTTCAAGGAAAAACTTTTATAGCTGGAGATATAAAAGAGGATGCATATAGCAAGGCAGTGGATAATAAGATAGAGTTGATTGATATACTAGATATAGAAGAACTTGCTATACTAAATGCTATTCCAACAGCAGAAGGAGCAATGCAAAAGGCAATGGAACTTTCGGAAATAACACTTCATGGAAATAATAGTTTAGTTTTAGGATATGGAAGAATAGGAAAGATACTATCTAAGATGCTGCTTCGGAATAGGGGCAAATGTATTTTGTGCTGCGAGGAAAGAGGCTGACTTAGCAATGATAGATGCTATGGGATATAACAAAGTGGATATGGCAGAGTTAGATAATGGATTAAGAAATTATGATTTCATATTTAACACTGTACCTGCTATGATATTAGATGAAAGTAGAATAGACAAACTGAAGAAAGAGTGCATTATAGTAGACCTTGCATCAAAACCAGGAGGAGTAGACTTTGAAAAAGCTAAAGAAAAAAGAATAGAAGCAATACTTGCCCTTCGGTCTTCCGGGGAAAGTCGCACCATTATCAGCAGCAAAATATATGCAAAAGATAATCCACCAAATGATTCAGCAATGAATATTTTAATTGAACATATAGAATTAATTGTAACGTCCCATCATATAAGTTTCACGTAGTAGATTTGCTTCTTCTTCAGTTCTGTTGGCTGAAAAATAAGTATTACAACAAGACTTAGAATCAGTATAAATATAATAGAAATGGCTAATAAATATATTCTTTCATAGTAAAAATCTTCTTTCATTTACTAATACAGTATCACCCTCATTTATTTCAATGGCTATCAGCCAACCGACTGAAGGCAGGGGAGGACATAGGATCTTGTGTGATTCGGTAATTCACTCTAATTACATTGCTATGCTTTCTTATGTCTAGTTTTAACATATCACTTACATTTGGTGCAGGAATAAAGATAAATGCCAATGAATTATTTTCGAAAAAAGAGTCTGTATATTCTATGAAATTACTATTATAGCGTTCAGTTATACACACTATATCGTCGTAATTATCCCCGTGAAAATTATCTTTTGAAAGTTCTTCCTTAAATAATATATATTCTTCGAAGCTATTAATTACTGTGATTCTAGAAGTGATTAGGTATCCTTCAAGAACTATTGTATATGGTATAACTGTGCCTCTAGTCATAAAAAAGACAGTTGTTGCTATTCCTAACAATATTAAAATTAAAATGGCTAACAATATATATTTTTTCATAATATTTTCCTTTCGATATTTGAGCTATAGTTAATATTAATTGCATTATATAGTAAAATTAGAAAGAAATATATAGATTTAGGATGAAAAATGTCAATCAAAACAAAATTTGACAATATCTGCAAGTCAAGATGCAATCAGCAGATAAACTTTTTAGAGAGGGTGATGCAAACTTGCAACATTTGAAAAACGCATGGGAAGGAGAGGTGTCTAATTTTAGCTAGGAAGAGCACTTGAAGTAGATTGGTAGGAAGTTGTAGTTGTATATGAATTTAAAAAAGCATATGGCATCGAATAGACATCTCCTAAGTATTAAGTAAAAATAAAGGCATAGAGGTTTATCTCTATGCCTTTATTTTTTAAGAACTATATATTAATCTATTAATTTTTTACCAAGATCACCTATGGTTCCAGCACCAATTGTTAAAACAATATCGTTTGGACAGGCTCTCTCTTTAATATATTTGCAGATATCATCAAAGTCTGCAATCATGACACAATTTTTCCCTAAAGAACGTACTTTGTCTACTAAATGCTCTGAAGATATATTATAAGTGTTTGTTTCCCTAGCTGCATATATATCCGTAATAATGATATTATCAAAACCTGTTAAACTATTTGCGAAATCATCTAAAAGTTCACTAGTTCTACTATATGTGTGTGGTTGGAATATAGCCCATGATTGACGATGAACTTTGTTTTTGAGTGCCATTGCAGTAGCCGTGATTTCAATAGGGTGATGAGCATAATCATCATAAACACAAAATCCACGAGTAGAGCCAATTAGTTCAAATCTACGATTAGCTCCTGTAAATTTAAAAAGTGCACTTTTAATATCATGCTTTGATATGCCATGTTCATGGCACAGAGCTATACATGATAAGCTGTTTAATACATTATGAATTCCTACTATTGATAATTTTATTTCAGCATAATAATTATTATTATGATAAACATCAAATCTAGAAAATCCATTAGCATCAAATGTAATATTGGTTGCTACAAAATTAGCTTTTGGATTCTTGATTCCAAAAGTAATTGTTTTAGCAACAGTATGATCTCTTAAAGCTAAGCAATTATAGTCATCTGCATTTACAACTAAAAGTCCGTCGCGTGGTAATATATCTACATATTTTTGGAAAGCATGATTAATATGCTCAAAACTTTCGAAATAATCTACATGATCATGATCAATATTTAAAACTATCGCAGATTTAGGACTGAACTTTAAGAAACTTTCTACGTATTCGCAAGCTTCTAAAATAAAGTAATCACTATTTCCAACTCTATAGTTACCATTTATTTCTTTTAACATGGCACCTATTTGAATAGTAGGATCAAGATTAGCTTCTATGAAACAAAGTGAAACCATGGAAGTAGTCGTAGTTTTACCATGTGTTCCTGAAATTCCAATAGTGCTATCATATACTCTAGTAATGTATCCGTATGAAATCAGAACGTTCAATCAAAGTTATATTTCTTTCTTTTGCTGCTCTGAATTCAGGGTCATCTTGCTTGATTGCTGCAGAATAAACCACAAGGTCAGATTTTTCTACTAACCCTATGTCGTGTCCGATTGAAACATAAATACCATGACTAGTTAATTTGTCAGTAATTTTACTTCTAATAGCATCAGAACCAGTTACAAAAATCCCCCAGTTACGGAGAATCTCTGCAATTCCACTCATGCTAATTCCACCGATACCAATCATATGTATGTGTTTATATTTTTTTAAATTCTCAATATTATTAAACCTATTTGTCATTTTCTATAGCACCTTCTTCTCAACAAAACAAATTATACATGCAAAATGTAAAAAATTCAAGTGGGGAGGCTAGTAAAAATAATAAATCTGTATATAATATGCGTAGGAGAGAGGGTTTGCGACTATATAGTAAAAATTTTGAAAAAATTAAAAAAAATATTGTAAAATAAAGAAGGAAAAAATGTTTTGTTGGCGAATATATAAAGTAGTAGAGTGGACAATACGGACATTCTAAAATTATAACTTTAGGAAGGCGGTGCGCATCAATGCAAATCACAGATGTACGTTTAAGAAAGGTAACTTCAGAAAACAGAATGAAAGCTGTTGCTTCTGTAACTTTTGATAACGAATTCGTAATTCATGATATCAAAGTTATCGAAAGCCAAAATGGATTGTTTATAGCTATGCCAAGCAGAAAAACTCCAAACGGAGAATTCAAAGACATAGCACATCCAATCAATGCTGAAACAAGGGAGAAAATTCAAGCTGCAATTTTAGAAGCTTATGAAGCTCCAGAACCTGAGGCTGAAGTTGAAGCTGAAGTTGACGCAGAATCAGCAGAGTAATAAATAAATAAAAATAATTTCCTTAGCAATCGCTAGGGAATTATTTTTTTCATGGATTTTTTTGCGTAAATTCCTTGATATTTTTGTGCAAATAATATATTATATAGGAAATACATGGGAGGAATAGATGTCATGAGAGCAGTAATAACAATTGGGCTAATTTTAATAATATTATTAACGCTTGGGTTAGCGTTTAGTACAGTGTTTGCGCTTGAAGAAGTAGATTATGTAGATCGAGATGCAGTAAATGAAATAATAGAGCAAAGAGAAGAGGCAAGAAGCGTAATTGACGATTTTGAAGAAAGATATGGGAATAGAGCTTACGGATGGACGGCATTTATATTGGAAACAATTCAGTGGATTAGTATTCCAGTATGCTTTTTAGGAATTGCAGTTGGAGCAATATGTCATTTTGCCATTGGGACGAGAAGATTAGACATGAGACATAGAGGATCCAGATTAATGTATGCGTTTGGTACACTATTAGTTATATGCCAAGCATTACCATTAATATTTGCACTGGTAGTAAGAGGTTGGGTTAGTTAAAGTTAATTTAAATAGATAACTTAATAATCAGAATCACAAAGGAAAGTTTCCACTATATTATTGTACTACATATAGCATATTTATTTGTGCATTATGAATGGTACATCGAAAAAGAGGTTGAGTATAATGAAGGTTTTATTTGCAGTAAATAATGATAATATTTCAGATGCAATTGTAAAGAAATATCAGAAAGAGTATAGACAAATACTTTCATATAAAAATGTATATTATTTTAATGCGATACTTAAAGAATTGCAAAAAGATAGAACATATGACAGGGTTGTTATAAGTGAGGACTTAGAGCCGTTTGCTAATAACAACTACGATACTATAGATAAGTTCTTGTTTGATAAATTAGACAATATTAGCGATGAGGCAAATGGAGAAAACACAGAGATTATTTTGATATGCGCTGATAGAAGAGGCAAAACCGATGACGTGCTTGTTAAATTATTTGGAATAGGTGTTTATAGCGCGATTCTTGGACAAGACAGAAGTGTGGATGAAGTATGTAAATTAATTAATAAACCACGTACAAAAAAAGAAGCAAAAGGTTATTATAAAATTGAATCAGATAATGTTAGCTATCAATCAGAAAATGAAAACAATGTAAGTGAGGCAGAGGTGCAAAACATATTGGCTCACTATAAGAGGCTTGGCAAAAATGAAGACAAGTATGTAGATAGTTTTAATAATATTGTTTCTCAATATACAGATGTACAATTAAAAATAATAATTAGATACTTACCAATGAATGTAAAAGCTGTATTAGAAGAAAGGTCGCCTAAGTATCAAGAATTAGTAACATTTACTAAAGACCCAAAAGCGAAGCCTGAGAAAGCAGTTGTTGAAAAAACTATGAAGCAAAAGTCTGAAGACTATAAGACTGTTAAGAAAGCGGAAGAACCAGTTAAGATAGATTTTGTAGAGAAGAAATTATCAGACAGCGCAATTACTGAACCTATAATTATACCATCAGGTGTTAATAATGTGGGTGTTAGAAAAGTAATACAAGAAGATGCAGCAAGTGAAGGAAACATGAGTGACATACTAGCAACTTTAGATGAACCAGATGAAATAGAAGATACTGTGGTAGAAGAAGCACCATATTCTGATTTAGATGCTCAATTGGCAGATGAAGAAGAATTAGAGCCTATGACCATGAATACACCTACTGAGACAACCTCTAATCCAGTAGCACCTACTATTGTAGAGGAAGAGGTAGCGTCTCCGGTTATGAACACTCCAATAGCGCCTGTTACGGTAGCCCCTCCAATAGCCCCTACTATTGTGAATGAGCCAGTAGGACCAAATATTGTGAGCACACCGGACGTTATGAGTGTACCAGTAGAACCAGTAAAAAGAGGCAGAGGAAGACCTAGAAAAATCGTGCCACCAGGAGTTGAGACCTCACCTCAAGCAAAAAGAGGAAGAGGAAGACCTAGAAAGTTTGTTTCTCAAGAGGGACAACCTGTTCAAGAAGCACAACCTAATATAGAACAAGTAGAAGAAATAGATGATATCTTAAACGGAGTGGGAGTAGTAGAAACATCAGAAGCAGTGACTGGAGTAGATGGAATAGACGTGTTAGGTACATTTGATGATGTGGAACCTGTAAGTACAGCGACAACCGAAGATGTGCTAGGATTTAATGACGTAGAACCTGTAAATGTAGCAGCAACCGAAGACGTGTTAGGATTTAATGATGTAGAACCTATGGATACAGCAACACCTGTAGATGTATTAGGAACATTTGATGATGTAGAACCTATGGATACAGCAACGCCTGTAGAAATTTTAGAAGAGCCGAGTGTAACTCAAGAGTCAGTTAACTTGTTTGGACTAGATGAAGAAGAACCTACTCCTGTTGCCACGGAGGTGACAGAGGCAGTTGAGGAGCCTGCAGAGTTAAGTAATGATTTTGAGGAAATAGCTACAGATTTTGACAAAGAAGTTGGTCCAGCTACTGATGACCCTATAGATTTATTTGGATTAGAAGAAGATGCTGAGGAAGAAACCATGCAAAAGGCAACAAATCAAGAAGACTCAGTTAATCTTTTCGGAATAGATGGGGATGCAAAACAAGACCCTTATGCAAGCAATGAAATGACAAGTGCTTCTCATACATCAGCAAACAGTTTAAATAGAGTATTGACTAAAGACAAGAAAGTAGTTGCTTTTATAGGAACTACAAAAAACGGGACATCATTTGTAGTGAATAACGTTGCTGAGCTATTATCAGGAATGGGAATTTCTACAGCAATATTAGATATGACTAAGAGTAAAAATGCATATTATATATATACTAATAATGAAGAAGCTTTGAGGCAGACAGCTGCAGATAGTATATCCAAACTTAAAGGTGGAGTGGCAGATGGAATAAAAGTGCATAAAGGATTATCAGTATATACGAGTATGCCTGGAGAAGAGAGAGACTATTCTAATGCAGACAGTATATTAGGTACACTTGTAAAAGAGCATTCTTTAGTATTAATCGATTGTGATTTTGATACAGATATAGAATATTTTGAATCGGCACAAGAAATATATTTAGTACAAAGTATGGATGTTCTTACTATACAACCATTAACAGCGTTCTTAAGAAACTTAAAATCAAAAAACATATTAAAACAAGAGAAGGTAAAGATAGTAGTTAATAAAGAACAAAAAGTAAAGAATCTATCAACTAAAACATTAATAGGAGGAATGGCTTTCTATAATGACCCTGGAATGTCGTACATGACAGAATTGTTTGATAAGAGTGCAACACCGTATTGTGCAATTCCTTTCGAATTGCAGACATATGTTAAATATCTAGAAGGTTTAGTTAATTGTGAAATTAGCTTAAACGGATATTCGAAAGCTTTTATGAGTGCATTAAATGAATTAGGAAGTATGGTATATCCTTTGATAGGAAGAAATGAGTATTCTCCAAGAGGAAAACAGAAAAGTAATTTCTCGAGCGGGATGAACGATACTCTTGGAAAAATGAAAAATTACCAATAGATAAAAGATAAGAGGTGAGAACTTGTTACCAGGATTAATGATAGCCGTATTAGTAGCGGCAGTTATAGGTTTAGTAATCTATAACATGTCAATTCATAAAAAGATGGGAACTTTTAGCAATATAAATGATAAGATTGCTAGTTTAAATGTATTGCAAGATTTTATTGATACTATTGGTAAAGATATGCCAGCAGGTGATAAGGTTCAAGTAATTAATGATATTATAATAGAGAAGTTTGCTATAAAATATTCTACAATCGTAGTATTTAATGGTGCAGAATATGTTTTGAAAGCATCAAATGTAGATGAAAAACATTGGGAAGCAATGAAGAATTTACACACTGAAGAAATGTTTAAGGACAGTATTATGACTGCTACCCCTAAATATGTAACTGTAGACAAACCTGATGAAAAGTTATCATATCAGAAAATGGAGATGGGAAGAGCTAAATCGGCAATGTTTTTCCCTCTATATATAGACAATATATACATTGGATATTGGATAATAGAAAGTGGAGAGCCACATAGCTTTGCAAAAGTAGATACAAGCATATTAGGTACTGTGAAGGAAAACATTATAGCTGTACTAAAATCAACAGCATATCAAAATACTATTGAAAACATATATAGAATAGATAAGTCAACAAATCTTAATTCAGCAGAATACTTATATGGAAATGCTAAAAGAGTTATAGATAAATATGCACAATCTTCAATATGTATGTTTACGATTACGAATATTGAACAAATAAATGCTAAACTGGGAAGAGACAAAGGAACAGAAACGATTGTAAAAGTAAGTAATTTAGTAAAAACAAAAATATTTTCAGAATATATATTTGTAAGATATATGGGTCCTAAATTCGCAGTAGCTTTTTCTGGAGTGAATATGGACGGTGTGATCAGCTTCATAACTTCAATGAAGAATGAGATCGAAAAAATTCAGATAATTAAAGGCGGAGAAGGTGGAAGTGTATTTATGAAACCTAGAACTAATTTTGTAGTGGCTACATATTACAAAGGGACAGGTTTAGAAGAAGTAACTAAGAAACTAGAAGAGTATTTAGACGAAGCTGACAAAAGCGAAAGTAATATTAATTGTATTTAGGAGGAGAGAATATGACTAACGACGAAACAATGAGCTTTAAGTTTGAAAGGGAAGAAAATGCGAAAGCAGTAGAAATCCTAAAAGAAGTTCATGAAGCTTTAGCTGAAAAAGGATATAATCCAATCAATCAAATAGTAGGGTATATATTATCAGGAGACCCGACTTATATAACGAGCCATAAAGATGCTAGGAACCTTATAAGAGTGATTGAAAGAGATGAATTATTAGAAAAAATGATTAGAAGTTTTATTGAGTTGGAGTAAAGAAATGCGAACATTAGGAATAGATTATGGAGATGCTAGGGTGCGGAATAGCTATAACAGATGAATTAGGAATAACATCTCAAGGATTAGAAACAATACATTATAAAGGAAATGATAAAATATTATTGGCAAGCCTAGATAAAATATTGAGTGAATACCAGGTTGACACAATAGTTGTTGGTATGCCATATAATATGGATGGAAGCAAGACTGAAAGAGCAGAAAAAACAGAAAAATTCATACACAAATTAAAATGCAAGTATAATAAAATGAAAATAGAGCAAATTGATGAAAGACTGACAACGGTGCAAGCCGATAAAACTATGATTGAATTAGGAATTAACAAATACAAGAAAAAAAATATAAGAGATACTATGGCAGCAACATATATTTTAGAGACCTACATAAATACGGAAAAATAATGTTCAATAATTGTTGTAAAACAACAATTCATATGATATAAACCAAAGAAAGATATTTAAATTTGAAAGGAGCAAAAGAAAATGGATTTTGAAGGAGAAGGAGACAACCTAGAAATGGAAAATGAGTTAGATAATTTAGTAGTGTTAAATGATGAGGATGGAAATGAAGTTAAGTTCGAATTTCTAGATCTAATAGAGTATGAAGGAAATTCATATATAGTATTACTACCATTAGAAGATGACGAAGAAGATGGAGAAGTAGTAATTTTACAAGTAGAAAATACTGAGACAGATGAAGAGTCATATATAAGTGTAGACGACCAAAATGTATTACAACAAGTATTTGAAGTGTTTAAAGATAAATTCAAAGATGAGTTTAATTTTGTTGATACAGAGTAATTAATATGTTAAACAATTAAGGGCTAATGTCATTCTGATAGCCCTCAATTTAATGTTTGCACAAAAGATGTGTTATTAAATATTATAAAATATAATATAACAAGGTAAAAGGAGATGAAAAGCATGTCAAAAACAAAAAAAATTATCGGAATAGTAGTATTAGTAATTGTACTACTAACGGTTTCAGTAGGAGCAATATTCTTTTTTACTAACTGGTTTGACACTTTTAGAAGTGACAGAACATTGTTCTTTACTTATTTAAATCAAAACATGGACGGATTACCATCATTTGATATGAGTGTACTTGAAAGAGCAAACACTGAATCAAGTACAACAACAGCAAGAGTGTCGTGGGAATTCGGAGGAAGAGGAGCTGCTAATGAGTTTGGAGACTATCTTGAACTTGTTAACAACTTATCAGTAGCGGTACACAGCAGGACAGATATGGAAAATGAGCGAATGGCGATTGAAGCTGAGGTAGAATATAGAGGAGATGATCTTGTTTCATTAGAGGCCATAGTTGATAGAGATCAAATTTCATTAGGATTGCATCCAATATTAGATCAATTTCTTACTCTTGAAAATAGTAATTTAAATGAGCTATTCGTAGAACTATTTGGTGCTGATGCTGAATTTATGCCAGATAGCATAGATTTAGATTTTCTATTTGATAGGCAAGAAAGAAGTACTTTAGATTGGGCAGATATTAATAGCAGGTATTTAGCAGTTGCGGAAGGGGCTATAAGAGATAGAAACTTCTCAAGCTCAAGAGAGACACTAAGACTAGATGGTAGCGATGTAAATGTGAACGCATATACATTAAGACTTAATCAAGTAGATTTACTCGACATAGTGATAGCAATGTTAGAATACTTGGAAAATGATGAAGAATTATTAGGGCATGTAATAGAAACCATAGAAGCAATACCGGAAGAGATAATGGAAGAAATTTTAGAACAACTGGCGGGCGAATTTCCAATTGGTAGCAATGTAACTATTGGAGTGAGAACCTTGCAAGCTCTAATAGAGCAGATGAGAAATGCGGTTGTATATCAAAGAGATAACTTCGAGAGGGACGATCTTGAAAATGTATTAGAAATAACAGTTTTTGAACGCAGAGGAACTACTGTTATGACTAGAATAATAATAAATGACGAGTTTAGGCTGGATATAAGAAGAGAAACATCAAGAAATGAAGTGAATTTTACATTTATAGCATTTGCAAGAGCGTGGGACAGCAGTACTGCATCTAATACAGGAAGATTTGAAGAAACAGGTAGATTCGACTTGCAAGTAACTAAAGACGGAAATAGATATACATTTGCACTTGAATTGAATGACTATGGAACTCAAGTTAGTCTAAGATTTACAGTAAGTGATGACTTGACATATATTGCATTTAACTTCGGTGTTGAAGAGAGAAATATGAACGTGAATCTTATTTTTGAAGTGAGTACAGAGATTGGAAACACAGAAGTGAACAGACCAAGGAATAGCCTAGTATTAAATACTGCGACAGACGATGATATAATAGACTTGATTGAAGATGTGGTAGATGGACTTGAAAGATTAGCTGGAAGTCATCGCGGACAGATGAGAAGTATTATAGAAGACATGATTGATAACCTTATTCTTGAATTAGAAATGCTTTTTGAAGGACCAGAAGTAATAGTAGACGATGCTGATCAAACACTAATTGCAACAAAAACTCTAGAAGAAGACGGAGTAGTAGCACACGAAGAGTTCAAAATAAATTTCGCAGGAGGAAGACCTGTTTCTGGCGTTATAACATATAACTTTGAGATAGAAGAGAATGCAGAAGAATTCTATATGGCGCTGACTATGGTATTAATGTTAGAAAATGTTACCATAACAGGAACAACTGTAATAGTAACA
The DNA here is from genome assembly GCA_009785865.1 of Oscillospiraceae bacterium. Classification (GTDB taxonomy): domain Bacteria; phylum Bacillota; class Clostridia; order TANB77; family CAG-508; genus WQVL01. The sequence goes on from WQVL01000009.1 coordinate 20,005, forward strand.
TTGGGAGCTGAAGAACTTGATGCAGTGGTCGATTCAATGACAATAGATGACCTGAGAAGAGAACTTGAAAGAGAAGGATATATAGTTGTAATTAGCTAATTTAAAGATAATAATAAAGTAGAAAAGTACCTAGGGACGTATGGAATGCGTCCCTTTTTTGTTGTTAATCACATCTGCATGATTTTTTTCAAAAAAACTGTTGACATTTAGACGGGAGCAGGGTATAATGATACTTGCGTTTAGATTAGCGATGAAGCAGAATGTGGCTACACTCTTAGGGAAACAAGAGAAATGTATAGTTTACTAAGTGATGGAGGGAACTTTTGCAGAGCATGTCTTGGCTATGACCGGGCGGATAAGTTTAAAAATAAGCACTTGTCCTAAGGAACGACTATGTAACTTAGGTTTTAATATTGGTAAAAATGAAACACCAGGGTGCGTTAAAACTTTCCCGAGGCAAACTAAATAATTGTACTATATATAGGTACGATAAAATATCTAAGGAGGGAATTTAACAATGGCAAAAGAAGCAAATGCAGAAACAGAAGTAGTAGAAGAGGTAGCTCCAAAGAAAACTACAGCAAAGAAAACTGTAGCTAAAAAAGCGACAGAAACAAAAACTACTGCAAAGAAAGAAACAGCTAAAAAGGAAACGACTAAAAAAGAAGCGGCTAAAAAAGAGCCAGCAAAGAAAACTACAACTACAAAGGCTAAAGCTACGAAAAAAGAAGAAGTAGCGGAAGCAGTAGTGGGTAAATCTCTAAGTGAGAAAATAAGAATAAGGTTAAAAGCTTATGATAATGTTGTTTTAGATCAGTCTGCTGAAAAGATAGTAGATACTGCTAAAAGAACAGGAGCACAAGTTTCTGGTCCTATTCCATTACCAACTAAAAAAGAGATAGTAACAATTTTACGTTCTCCACACAAGCATAAAGATGCAAGAGAGCAATTTGAAATGAGAACACATAAAAGAGTAATTGATATTCTTTATCCAACACAATCAACAGTCGATAGCCTTATGAAATTAGAGTTACCAGCAGGTGTTGATATAGAAATAAAACTATAATCTATTTAAAGGTATAGATTAGTTAAAGGTTAATTAAGTTTAGAAATTCAATTTGATAACAAATAGATTTCTTAAGACCATGCTGATGAAATGTCAGCCAATAGTAATAAGGAGGAAAACAAAAAAATGAAAAAGGCAATATTAGGTAGAAAAGTTGGAATGACACAAATCTTTGATGAAGATGGAAAAGTAATTCCGGTTACAGTGATTGAAGCTGGTCCATGTACAGTAGTTCAAGTTAAAAACATGGAAAGCGATGGATATCAAGCAGTTCAATTAGGGTTTGGAGAAATAAAAGAAAATAAAGTAATCAAACCTAAAAAAGGACATTTTGCAAAAGCAAAAGTAGCTCCAACAAGAATGCTAAAAGAATTTAGACTTGAAGAAGTTAACTACAATGTGGGAGACGAAATAAAAGTTGATATATTCGCTCAAGGTGAAAAAGTAGATATTACAGGAATAACAAAAGGAAAAGGATTCCAAGGTTCAATTAAGCGTCATGGATATAGTAGAGGACCAATGTCACACGGTTCTATGTACCATAGAAAATCTGGATCAATGGGAGCATGTGCGACACCAGGTAGAGTATTTAAAGGGAAAAAACTACCAGGACATATGGGTTCTGTACAAGTTACAGTACAAAACTTAGAAGTTGTTAGAGTTGACGTAGATAAAAATGTAATATTAGTAAAAGGCAGTGTGCCTGGTAGCAAAAAAGCTATTTTAAAAATAAAAGACGCGGTAAAAGCTTAGAAGAAAGGGAGGAGAATAGAAATGCCGAAAGTAGATGTCTACAACATAAAAGGAAAAAAAGTTAGCGATATAGAATTAAATGATGAAGTTTTTGGGATTAAACCAAATGAAACTATAGTACATAGTGTATTGGTTAATTACATGGCTAATCAAAGACAAGGAACAGGAAACACACAAACAAGAGCAGAAGCTCGTGGTGGTGGAAGAAAACCATGGAGACAAAAAGGAACAGGTAGAGCAAGACAAGGAAGTATCAGAGCGCCACACTGGGTAGGTGGTGGTGTAGCACTAGGACCTAAACCAAGAGATTTTAGTTACACATTAAATAAGAAAGAAAAAAGATTGGCTATAAAATCAGTATTAAGCAGCAAGGTATTAGAAAGCAACTTAGTAGTACTAGATAAATTATCTTTTGAAGAAATCAAAACAAAACAAATGGTAGAAGCATTAGGTAATTTGAAAATAGAAGATAAAACTTTAATAGTTTTACCAGAGCCAAATAAAAACGTACAAAGGTCAAGCAAAAACATACCAGGTGTTAAAACAAGTTTAGTTAACACAATAAATGTTTATGACCTATTAAAACATAAAAAACTTATCTTAACTGTAGATAGTGTTAAGAATTTAGAGGAGGTGTACTTAAACGCATGAAGCCAGAAGATATAATAGTTAAACCGATAATCACAGAAAAAAGCAGTGATGGATTACAAGAAGGGAAGTACACTTTCAAAGTAGCAAAAAGAGCAACTAAAGTTCAAATTGCACAAGCGATAGAAAGTTTATTTGAAGTTAAAGTATTAAAAGTTAATACAATGATAGTTAAAGGTAAAGAAAAAAGAGTAGGAGCAAATACAGGGAAAAGGCCAGACTGGAAAAAAGCTATTGTTATGATAGACACAAACCCTACTGAAAAAAGTTACCTAGCTAAAGGCGGAAAAGAAGTTAAAATTGAGAAAAAATATAAAGATTCAATTGACGCATTTATGGGATAAGTAAATGCAAGTAGTAGGGGGTATAGAGAACCTCTACAAAAACCGTTTTAGTGAATAATAAAATTATCTAGTTTTAAAACTAGGATAACAAAATTAATAAAGGAAGGAAAGAAAACAAAATGGGAATAAAAAAATTCAGACCATATACACCATCAAGAAGAAACATGACAATGTTAACTTTTGATGAGATTACAAAAAAGACACCGGAAAAGTCATTACTTGAAAAGAAAAGCAAGAATGCAGGTAGAAATGCACACGGTAAAATAACAGTTAGACATCGTGGTGGAGGAAACAAACAAAAATATAGAGTAATAGATTTCAAACGTAAGAAAGATGATATGTTTGCAACTGTAGTAGGAATCGAGTATGATCCTAACCGCACCAGTAATATTGCATTAATAAAGTATGATGATGAAACTTTAAGCTATATATTAGCACCGGTAGGACTAACAGATGGAGACAAAGTTATGTCAGGAGCAAATGCTGATATCAAACCAGGAAATTGTCTTCCAATAGAAAACATACCAGTAGGTACAGTAATACACAATATAGAACTTAATCCAGGTCAAGGTGGAAAGATAGTAAGAACAGCTGGTGGGTCGGCGCAACTTATGGCTAAAGACGGTGCTTATGCACACATAAGACTTCCATCAGGAGAAATGAGATTAATATTAGCTAGATGTAGAGCAACTATCGGAACAGTAGGAAATACAGACCATAGTAATGTTAAAATTGGTAAAGCAGGTAGAAAAAGACACTTAGGAATTAGACCAACGGTTAGAGGGTCTGTAATGAATCCAGTAGATCACCCTCATGGTGGTGGAGAAGGTAGAGCTCCAATAGGTCACGCAGGACCACTTACTCCTTGGGGTAAACCAGCACTAGGATATAAAACTAGAAAGAAAAATAAACAATCAAACAAATTTATTGTTAAAAGGAGGAAATAGGAATAATGTCAAGATCAAGTAAGAAAAAACCTTTTGTACAAGAAAAGTTATTACAAAGAATAGAAGCAATGAATGAAAATGGAGATAGAAACGTTCTAAAAACATGGTCAAGAGCATCTACTATATATCCACAAATGGTTGGACATACAATAGCAGTTCATGATGGTAGAAAGCACGTTCCAGTGTATATAACAGAAGAGATGATAGGACATAAATTAGGAGAATTTGCTCCAACAAGAACATTTAAAGGTCATGCAGGAGAAAAAAGATCAGGAGTTAAATAGTCTTAATAAAATTTAAGGGAGGAAACAAAATGGCAGAGAAGGAAACTATAGAAGCTATAGAAGAAGTAAAGCCAATGGAAGCAAAAGCGATACTAAAATACTCTAGAATATCAGCTAGAAAAGTTAAAATTGTAGCAGATTTAATTAGAGGAAAACATGTAGATGAAGCATTAACAATAATCAAATTCACACCAAAAGCAGCTTCAGAGCTATTAGAGAAATTATTAAAATCAGCAATTGCTAACGCAGAAAACAACCATGGGTTGAATAGAGGAAACTTAATAGTTAGCGAAATTTATGCAAATCAAGGACCAACATTAAAAAGAATTAGACCAGCAGCAAAAGGGTCTGCGGTAAGAATTAGAAAAAGAACAGCACATATAACAATCGTTGTAAAAGAGATTTAAGAGGAGGTAAGTAGAACATGGGACAAAAAATGCATCCACATGGATTAAGAGTAGGTATAATTAAAGACTGGAACTCAAAATGGTATGCTGACTCAAAAAACTTTAGCGAATACCTAATAGAAGATTATAAAATCCGTGAACATGTTAAGAAGAAATTATTTATTAGTGGTATTTCAAAAATAGAAATTGAAAGAACACCTAAATTTGTAAAAGTAAATGTTTATACTGCAAAGCCAGGACTAGTAATAGGAAAAGGTGGAAATCTTGCAGAAGCATTAAAAAATGAATTATCAAAAATGATAAACAAAAACGTAACTTTAAACATAGTTGAAGTTAAAAATATTGACTTGGATAGCCAATTAGTTGCAGAAAGTATCTGTAACCAATTAGAAAGAAGGATTTCTTTCAGAAGAGCTATGAAACAAGCAATGCAAAAAACTATGAAAGCAGGAGCTCTAGGTATTAAAACAGCAGTATCTGGGAGACTAGGTGGAGCTGATATGGCTAGAACAGAGTTCTATAAAGAAGGTACAATTCCACTTCAAACTTTAAGAGCTGATATAGATTATGGATTCTATGAAGCAGATACTACTTATGGAAAAATAGGTGTTAAAGTTTGGATATATAAAGGTGAAGTACTTCCTACAAAAAAAGCTAAGACAGAAGGAGGGGAAGTATAATGCCAGTAATGCCAAAAAGAACAAAATATAGAAAAATGCAAAAAGGTAGAAACAGAGGGAAGGCATCAAGAGGAACTGAAGTTAATGAAGGACAATACGGAATTCAAGCTTTAGAAGGTGGATTAATTACAGCAAACCAAATAGAATCTGCTCGTATAGCGATGACTCGTTATATCAAAAGGGGTGGTAAAGTTTGGATTAAGATATTCCCTAACAAACCAATAAGTAAAAAGCCAGCTGAAACTCGTATGGGTAAAGGTAAAGGAGCAACAGAATATTGGGTAGCGGTTGTTAAACCAGGTAGAGTACTATTTGAATTAGCAGGTGTTCCAGAAGAAACTGCAAGAGAAGCTTTAAGATTAGCTATGCATAAATTACCTATTAAGACAAAATTCGTAGTTAGAGAAGGAGATATGTCTGAAATTGAGGCGAAATATGCTAAGAGCAAACCTACTGTTGAATTACCAGAAGAAGAGGTAGTAGCAGCAGAAGGAGCAGAAGCAGCAGTAGAAAATGAACAAGGTGGTGATAGCAATGAAGATAACTAAAATTAGAGAAATGTCTTCAGAGGACCTAGAAAAAGAAATAGGTGAATTAAAATCAGAGCTATTCAAATTAAGATTTAGCTTAGCTGCAAATGGATTAGAAAATCCAATGAAAATAAAAGAAGTTAAGAAAGATATAGCTAGAATTAAGACTGTATTAAGGCAAAGAGAATTAGAAGGAGCAAACTCGTAATAGAGAAGCTTCCTAGGGATATAAATTAACCTGAAAGGAGAAAAAGATGGAAGAAAGAAATCTTCGTAAAGTTATGATTGGTACAGTAACATCTAACAAAATGGATAAAACAATAGTTGTAGCTGTTGAAACCAACATGAAACATCCTATTTATAAGAAAATAGTTAAGAGAACATATAAATTAAAAGCACATGATGAAGAAAACAAATGCCAAATTGGAGACAAAGTAAAAGTAATGGAGACTAGACCATTATCTAAAGATAAAAGATGGAGACTGGTTGAAGTTATAGAAACAGCAGAGGCAAAGTAAATTAAGAGATAAACGAAGTAATAGAAAGTTCGTGGAATATTAGAAAAGGGAGGAAATCCGAGAATGATACAACAACAATCAAGATTAAAAGTTGCAGATAACACTGGAGCAAAAGAAATTATGTGTATTAGATGCTTAGGTGGATCTAAAGTAAAATTTGCAAGTGTTGGAGATGTTATAGTTGCTTCTGTAAAGAATGCTATGCCAAATGGAGTTGTAAAAAAAGGTGAAGTTGTTAAGGCAGTTATAGTTAGAACAAAAAATCCTATTAGAAGACCAGATGGATCATATGTAAGATTTGATGAAAATGCAGCTGTAATAATAAAAGAAGATAAGAACCCAAGAGGTACTCGTATATTTGGACCAATAGCAAGAGAGCTAAGAGATAAAGAATATATGAAGATATTGTCACTTGCCCCAGAAGTAGTGTAGAGAAAAAAGAGGTGAAATATAAATGAGAATAAAAAAAGGCGATACAGTTCAAGTATTATCTGGAAATGATAAAGGTAAAACTGGAGAAGTTTTGGAAGTTATTCCGAAAGACAGCAAAGTAATAGTTAAAGGTGTTAATGTAAGAAAAAAACACGTTAAACCTAAAAAACAAGGTCAAGAAGGTGGAATTATAGCAATAGAATGTGCTGTTAGCGAAAGTAAAGTTAATGTAGTATGTCCTAAGTGTGAGAAACCTACGAGAATCGGATATGAAATCGAAAAAGATGAGAAAGTACGTATTTGTAAAAAATGCAAAGCTAAGATTAAGTAGATTAGAGAGGAGGAGACTAACTAATAATGGAAAAATTAAAAGAACAATTTGAAAAAGAAGTAAAACCTGCATTAATGAAACAATTTAATTATAAATCAGTAATGCAAGTTCCTAAATTAGAAAAAATAGTTATAAATATTGGTTTAGGAGATATCAAAGACAATCCTAAATCATTAGAGAATGCTGTAAATGATTTAACAATAATAACAGGACAAAAACCTATTGTAACAAAAGCAAGAACATCAATAGCTGCATTTAAGTTAAGAGAAGGTGTAGACATTGGTTGTAAAGTTACATTAAGAGCTGAAAAAATGTATGAATTTGCGTATAAATTATTTAATGTAGCACTTCCAAGAATGAGAGATTTTAGAGGGCTTTCGCCAAAATCTTTTGATGGAAGAGGAAATTATTCATTAGGAATAAAAGAGCAATTAATATTCCCAGAGATTGAATATGACAAAGTAGATAAATTAAGAGGTATGGACATTATATTTGTTACAACAGCTGATACTGATGAAGAAGCAAAAGAATTGCTATCTGCATTAGGAATGCCTTTTAAAGTATAAGAGAAGAAAGTAGGAGGAAAGTATGGCTAAAAAATCAATGGTTGTAAAACAACAAAGACCGCAGAAGTATAAGACAAGAGCATACAATAGATGTAAAATATGTGGGAGACCTCATGCCTATATAAGAAAGTTCGGTGTTTGCCGTATATGTTTTAGAGAATTAGCGCATAAAGGTGAAATACCTGGAGTTAAAAAGGCTAGTTGGTAATTGAAACAAAAATGAAAAGGAGGATATAAATGAATACTACAGATCCAATAGCAGATATGCTAACAAGAATTAGAAATGCAAACAGTGCAAAATTTAAAACTGTAGATGTTCCTGCGTCAAATATGAAAAAAGTAATAGCTGAAATTCTATTTAGCGAAGGATATATCAGAGCATTTGAAGAGATTGAAAACGAGAATCAAGGAATTATAAGAATTAGCTTAAAATATGTTGATAAAGATAAAAGAGTTATTGCTGGATTAAAAAGAATAAGCAAGCCAGGACTAAGAATATATGCACCAAAAGATAGGCTTCCTAGAGTTTTAAACGGTATGGGGATAGCTTTAATATCAACGTCTAAAGGAATAATGACAGACAAACAAGCGAGAGAAAACGGTGTTGGTGGAGAAGTACTAGCATATGTATGGTAAGAAAGGAGAAAACAAATGTCACGTATAGGAAATAAACCAATTACAGTGCCAGAAGGCGTAGAAGTAAAATTAGATGGACAAAATATTACTGTAAAAGGACCTAAAGGATCATTAGAAAGAGAATTACATAGTAATATGACAATAACTCTTGATGGTAGCACTATCACTGTTGCAAGACCTAATGACCAAAAGGAAAATAGAAGTTTACATGGATTAACTAGAACATTAATCAATAACATGATAGAAGGTGTTTCAAAAGAATTTTCTAAAGAGTTAGAAATTAATGGAGTTGGTTATAGAGCTGCAAAACAAGGGAAAACTTTAGTGTTAACGCTAGGGTATTCACATCCTATTAAAATGGATGAGCCAGAAGGAATTACTTTTGAAGTTCCAAATCCAAACCAAATAATTGTAAAAGGTATAGACAAGCAAATGGTTGGACAAATGGCAGCAGAAATAAGAATGAAGAGACCACCTGAAGTATATAGAGGTAAAGGTGTTAAATATTCTACAGAGCATATTAGACGTAAAGAAGGTAAGACAGGTAAATAGTCTCAGTAGAAGATAATTTGGAGAAAGGAGCCAAACATGATAAAGAAGATTAACAGAAAAAAAGAGAGAGAAAGAAGACATTTAAGAGTAAGAAAAAAAGTAACTGGTACAGCTGAAATACCAAGATTATGTGTATACAGAAGTAACAGCAATGTCTATGCTCAAATTATAGATGATGTAAAGCAAATTACATTAGTAAGTGCATCTACTGCAGATAAAGAAGTAAAAACAAAGAAAGCAAACAAAGAAGCTGCAAAAGAAGTAGGAACATTAATCGCAAAAAGAGCACTAGATAAAAAAATAGAAACCGTAGTTTATGATAGAGGCGGATATATCTATCATGGGATTGTAAAAGAACTTGCAGAGGCTGCAAGAGAAGGCGGACTTAAATTCTAATTAAGAAGGAGGAAACATGGAAAGAGAAGCAGTTGAATTAAAAGAAAAAGTTGTAGCCATTAACAGAGTTGCGAAAGTTGTTAAAGGTGGTAGAAATTTTAGATTTAGTGCTGTTGTTGTTGTTGGTGACGAAAATGGTCATGTAGGTGTTGGAAATGGAAAAGCGACTGAAGTACCAGATGCAATCAAAAAAGCTATAGAAGATGCTAAAAAGAACCTAATAAAAGTACCAATGGTAGGAACAACTGTACCTCATGAATTTGTAGGTAAATTTGGTGCAGCTAGAGTACTAGTAAAACCAGGGCCAGAAGGTACTGGAATTATAGCAGGAGGAAGTGTAAGACCTATACTTGAGTTAGCAGGATATAGAGACCTAAAAACAAAAGTTATAGGAACAAATAATCCTAGAAATGTATGCTATGCTACATTAGATGCTCTTAAAAACATGACTACAGTAGAAGAAGTTGCAGCAAAAAGAGGAAAGAAAGTAGAAGAAATAGTTTAATTTTCTATTAGAATTTTAGATGTCTCAAAGTAGAGATAAACTATGGATTGGCAATAGAAAAAACAATACACATGATGACATTAGAGAAAAGGAGGAAGAAGAGAATGGAGTTAGGAAATATAAAATCTGGAACAAAGACAGCTACTAGAAGAAGAGTAGGCCGTGGAATGGGATCTGGACTTGGTAAAACATCAGGTAGAGGTCACAAAGGTCAAAAAGCAAGATCTGGTGGTGGAGTAAGACGCGGATTTGAGGGTGGTCAAACACCTTTATATAGAAGACTACCAAAAAGAGGATTTACAAATATACATGCTAAAAATTATACTGAAGTAACACTAACAATGCTTAATAAGTCAGAGGCAGAAGAAGTAACAGCTGAAAGCCTAATTGCTGAGAGAATAATTAGAAAAGCAAATGACGGGATTGTTATTTTAGGAACAGGAAAATTAGAAAAGAAACTAACAGTTAAAGCGACAAGATTCACAAAAACAGCAGCTGAAAAAATAGAAGCAGCTGGCGGAAAAGTAGAGGTGATATAAGCATGTTCAAAACTATAAAAAATGCTTTTAAGACACCGGACGTAAGAAAAAGACTATTATATACTTTATTACTAATAGTAATATTTAGATTTGGTAGTTTTTTAACTGTACCAGGCGTAAATGCTCTTAACTTAGAAGAGTTTACAAGTGGAATGGCGCAAGGAATAACAGGACTTATTGATATAATTTCTGGAGGAGCTAGAAGTAGATTCTCAATATTCGCAATGTCAATAACTCCATATATTACAGCGTCAATCGTAATTCAATTATTAGGAATGGTAATTCCTTCTTTAGAAAAACTTATGAAAGAAGGAGGAGAAGAAGGAAAGAAAAAGGTAAATAAATATACTAAAATACTTACACTTGTTTTAGCATTTGTAGAAGCAACTGGTATCTATTTATCAAACAACGCTAACTTTGGGGAGTTTGGATTATTTATTAATCCAGGATTTGCAACAGGAGCGTTAGTAGTACTATCATTAGTTGCAGGTACTGCACTTCTTATGTGGCTTGGTGAGCAAATCACTAACAAAGGTATAGGAAACGGTATTTCTGTAATAATTTTTACAGGTATTATTGCGGGACTTCCAGTAGCTGTTACAACATTGTATAACTTAATAATGGTACCAGCATTTACTACACAAGGACTTTTACTAGCACTTGCAGTGATAGCAGGAGCTATACTTTTAGTAGCAGGTGTTGTATTTGTACAACAAGCTGAAAGAAGAGTTCCAGTGCAATATGCTAAAAAAGTAGTAGGAAGAAAAATGTATGGAGGGCAAAATACGCACATCCCAATGAAATTAGCGATGGCAGGGGTGATCCCAGTAATATTTGCCTCATCATTCATAACTTTCCCGGCTATACTTATACAAATGTTTAATCCGACTATCGGACCGGGTAGTACAGGCTTCTGGGCAGTTATATATAACTTCTCATTAGCAACATCTACATCGCAAGTTCCAGTAGGATATACTATAGCTAATGCAGCTGTGTATTTCTTATTGATATTAGGATTCACATATTTCTATACTTATGCTACATTTAATCCGGCAGAAGTATCGAATAATATTAAGAAAAATGGTGGATTCATACCAGGAATAAGAGCAGGAAAACCAACAACAGAATATTTATCAAATATATTAAGTAAAATAACATTGTTTGGTGGTATGTTCTTAAGTGCTATAGCAATATTACCTATGCTGATGAGATTTGTTGATCTTGGAGATGTAGCAGGTATTGCTTTTGGAGGAACATCAATACTTATCGTAGTTGGTGTTGCGCTTGAAACGGTACAACAATTAGAATCTAGATTAGTAATGAGACATTATAAAGGATTCTTAGAGTAAATTTGAATATAATGAAGGGCGAGCCAAAATCTCGCCCTATCAATGAATCACTCTAGAAAAAGGAGAAAAAAGATGGAAAGAACAATTATGGTATTAATTGGAGCTCCAGGAAGTGGAAAAGGAACAGCTTCAAAAAGATTAAAAAAAGATTTAGGATTATTACATGTATCAACAGGAGATGTACTAAGAGAGAATGTAAAAAACGGAACAGAACTTGGATTAAAAGCTAAAAGTTATATGGATGCTGGAGGTCTTGTGCCAGATGAAGTAATAATAGGAATGGTGAAAGAATTATTAGAATTACCAGAAGCATCAAAAGGAGTAATTTTTGATGGGTTTCCAAGAACTATTTCTCAAGCAGAAGCATTAGACACTATGCTAGCAGAAAAAGGTGTAGAAGTAACAGCTGCCCTTAATATAGAAGTTCCATTTGAAGAAATAGAAAAAAGAATGGCAAACAGAAGAACTTGTTCAAGCTGTGGGTCAATATATAGTTTAGATTTCAATCCTCCTACAGTAGAAGGAAAATGTGATTGTAATGGAGACCTGATTCAAAGAGAAGACGAGAAACCAGAAGTAGTAAAAGGTAGATTAGCTACATATAAAGCACAATCAGCACCATTAGTAGATTACTATGGTAATGCAGGAAATCTATATCAAGATAGTGCAGGAGACATAGTAGGAAAGACTACTCATCAAGTTGTAGACGAATTTCAAGAATTTCTTAAAAGTAAGTAATAGAGGAAAAAAATGATAAACATTAAATCAAAAAATGAAATTGCGCTAATGAAAGAGGCTTGTAGAATTACAGCAATGGCTCATGAAGCGATTGGGAAAGCAATTAAGCCAGGAATATCAACATGGGAGTTAGATAAGATTGCAGAGAATGTAATCATATCTAATGGCGCTATACCATCATTCAAAAATTATCCAAGTCCGTTTAAAGGTGTGCCGAATTTTCCAGCATCAGCATGTATGTCTGTAAATAGTGAAGTAATACATGGAGTTCCAAGTAAAGATATATTAATCCAAACAGGAGATATTGTAAGTATAGACATCCGGAGCATATAAAAATGGATTTCATGGAGATATGGCTAGAACTATTATAGTAGGAGATGTTGAAGATAGAATAAGAGAACTGGTAGAAAGTACAAGACAATCTTTCTTTGAAGGAATAAAATTTGCAAAACCAGGATTCAGAGTTGGAGATATATCTAATGCAATAGGCAGTTATATAGAAAAGAAAGGATTTTCAATTGTAAAAGACTTTCAAGGACACGGTGTACGGAAGAAACTTGCATGAAGATCCTGCGATTCCAAACTATGGCAAAGCAGGGAAAGGTGTAAGGCTGGAACCTGGGATGACATTGGCGATAGAGCCAATGGTAAACATGGGAAAAGAAGAAGTAGCACAGCTAAAAGATGGATGGACTATTGTCACGGCAGATGGAAGTTTATCAGCTCATTATGAAAATACAATTTTAATCACAGAAACAGACCCGAAAGTGTTGACAACAGTATAATTGTAATATATAATATATTAGTTATTTTATGCGCAAAAAGCGTTAAATTTAAGAAAAACAGGGAGGAAGCAAATTGGCGAAAGAAGATGTAATTGAAGTAGAGGGAACGGTTGTAGAAAGTTTACCAAATACAAATTTCAAAGTAGAACTAGAAAATGGACATCAAGTATTAGCACATATTTCTGGAAAACTTAGAATGAATTATATAAAGATCCTTCCAGGAGACAAGGTAAAACTTGAGTTATCTCCATATGACCTTACAAGAGGTAGAATTACATGGAGAGCGAAGTAGACGTATTTTGTTAGGTTATATAAATTAAGCACATTAAAGAAAGGGTGTAAAAAATGAAAGTAAGACCATCAGTAAAAAAGATATGTGAAAAATGTAAAGTAATAAAGAGAAAAGGTATTACTAGAGTAATATGTGAAAACCCAAAACATAAACAAAGACAAGGGTAGAAAAATAAAACAATTTTGCTAATAACATAAAAATAGTGCGGCTGCCAAAGGAGTTTATGCTTCTTTGGATATCTATTTTTATTTATTATAGATGGTAAGGATAACTTATATATCAAGTATCTATTATCTAAATAACAATCCAAAAAAAATAAAATATGAATAAAAGAGGTGGAAATTTTTATGGCTCGTATAGCAGGAGTAGATTTACCGAAAGAAAAAAGAGTTGAGATAGGACTTACTTATGTTTATGGAATAGGCAGAACAAGTTCTAACAAGATTTTGGCAGAAGCTAAGGTTGATCCAAACACAAGAGTAAAAGATTTAACAGATGACCAAGTAAACAGTATTAGAAAAGCACTAGAAGGTTATAAAGTTGAAGGTGACTTAAAGCGTGAAGTAGCTCTTAATATAAAAAGGCTTACTGAAATTGGATGCTTTAGAGGAATCAGACATAGAAGAAAGTTGCCAGTAAGAGGACAAAGAACAAAAACTAATGCTCGTACAAGAAAAGGACCAAGAAAATTGGTTAGTAAGAGTAAATCGTAAATAATGTCATGTTAATTGATGTGATTTACATTAAATTATACACTAGTATAACTTATCTGTACGCATCAAAGATGCGACAACTAAGAAAAAGGGGAGGAAAAAATGGCTACAAAAAGTGCAGGAAAAACAACAACTAGAAGAAGAGATAGAAAAAACATTGAAAAAGGTCAAGCGCATATACATTCTAGTTTTAATAATACAATAGTTACAATATCTGATGAAAAAGGAAATGTTATTGCATGGACTAGTGCTGGAGAATTAGGTTTCAAAGGATCTAGAAAAAGCACACCGTTTGCTGCAGGAGAAGCTGCATTGGCAGCTGCAAAAGCAGGAATGGAACATGGACTAAAATCGGTAGAAGTTTTTGTTAAAGGACCAGGATCTGGGCGTGAAGCTGCAATAAGATCACTTCAAACAGCGGGTCTAGAAATTAGCATGATCAAAGATGTAACGCCGATACCACATAATGGATGTAGACCGCCAAAACGCAGACGTGTTTAGGATTTTATAGAGAGGAGAATAATAGAAGATGTCAAGATATAAAGATGAGCAATGCCGTATCTGTCGTAGAGAAGGGCAAAAGTTGTTCTTAAAAGGTTCAAGATGTTACACAGACAAATGTGGTGTTACAAGAAGAAATTATGCACCAGGTCAACATGGACAAGGAAGAAAGAAACTTTCAGAATATGGTATGCAATTAAGAGAAAAACAAAAAACTAAATCTTTTTACGGAGTACAAGAAAAACAATTTAGAAAATATTTTAAAATGGCTGAACAAGCAAAAGGAATTACTGGTGAAATGCTATTACAAATCTTAGAAAGCAGATTAGACAACGTAGTATATAGAGTAGGATTTGGTGTTTCAAGAGCACAAGCGAGGCAACTTGTAAATCATGGTCACTTTGAAGTTAATGGAAGAAAAGTTGATATAGCATCGTACTTAGTAAAACCAGGAGATGTAGTAACTGTAAAAGAAAATAAAAGAGATACAGTTATAATAAAAGAAAATAAAGAAGTAAATGCTAGTAAACCTGTTCCAGAATGGTTAGAAAAAGATAATGAAAATTTAACTGCAAAAGTAGTTAGGTTAGCATCAAGAGAAGATGTAGATCTACCAGTTTCAGAACACTTAATCGTAGAATTATACTCGAAGTAATGTATAGACGTATGAATTATGAATATGTAATCGATCATATAAGCGGAGTAATAAAGTGCTTCGTATATAAGTTCATAATTTCAATACATTATACATTAAATATAGGGAGGTAAATTAATGATCGAATTTGAAAAACCAAACATAAAGTGCTTAGCAGTAAATGATGAAGAAAACTATGCAAAATTTGTTTGTGAACCATTAGAACGTGGTTATGGTATGACAATAGGAAATTCATTAAGAAGAATACTATTATCATCATTACCAGGAGCAGCAATAACAAGTGTTAGGATAGAAGGAATAGTACATGAATTTTCTACTATACCAGGTGTAGTGGAAGATGTTCCAGAAATAATAGTAAATCTTAAAGGTGTAAGATTTAGAGTGCATGATAACGAACCAAAAACTATTAAAATAGAGTTTAAAGGTGAAGGAGAAGTTACAGCAGGAGATATAATTACAGATTCATCAATAGAAGTATTGAATACAGATTTACACATTGCGACAGTATCAGCAAGTGGAACTCTGAATATGGAAATGACAGTACATAGAGGTAGAGGATATAATGTTGCAGACAAAAATAAAGACGGAAATCAATCAATAGAAGTACTACCAATAGATTCAATATTTACACCTGTAAAGAAAGTAAACTATTCAGTAGATAATACTAGGGTAGGTCAAACAGTTGACTTTGATAAACTAACAATAGAAGTTTGGACAGATGGAAGTTTAAAAGCGCACGAAGCAATAAGCTTAGCTGCGAAAGTTATGACAGGACATTTAGAGTTATTTGTAGATTTATCAGAAGCAGCCAAAGGTACACAGGTTATGATTGAAAAAGAAGAATCTAAAAAAGAAAAAGTACTAGAAATGCCTATTGAAGAATTAGAATTATCTGTAAGAAGTTATAACTGCCTAAAGAGAGCTGGAATAACAACAGTTGAAGATTTAGCAGGTAAAACAGAAGCAGAAATGATGAAGGTAAGAAATTTAGGTAAGAAGTCTTATGATGAAGTAACTAATAAGTTACACTCTTTAGGATTAGACTTTGTGAGAGAAGAAGAGTAAGGGAAGGTGAATTAAATGCCTAGAAATAGGAAGCTTGGGAGACCAACAGATCAAAGAATGGCAATATTAAAGAATCAAACAACTGATTTAATATTACATGGTAAAATAGAGACAACAGAAGCTAGAGCTAAAGAAGTTAAATCTATAGCTGATAGTATAATAGCACTTGCTGTAAAAGAAAAAGACAACTTTGAAATGGTAGAAGTAAAAGTAGTTAAAGCGAAATTAGACAGCAAAGGGAATAAAGAAACTGAAAAAGTTACAAGCAAGAATGGCAAAGAATACTATAAAGTAGTAAAAGAAACAACAATGGAAGAAAGACAAAAAGATATGCCAACTAGATTAAATGCAAGAAGAAAAATAATGACAAAAGTAAATAAGGTAAAAGACGCAGACGGAAATAATATTGATTTACCAGGGAAACTATTTGGAGAAATAGCAGAAAAATACTCAGACAGAGTAGGCGGATACACTAGAATAGTTAAGATGGGACCAAGAAGAGGAGACGCTGCTGAAAAAGTTATATTACAATTAGTGTAATTTACGAGAATATAAAGAAGCGCAAAGGCGCTTTTTTATTTCCACTTAATATATTCAAGAAAGGAAAATCGTCGTGGGAATAATAGAAATAGCATTAATCGGAATAGGGTTAGGAGCGGATGCATTTGCGGTAGCAATTTGCAAAGGGCTTTCTATGGCAAAAATGAAATGGGAAAATGCACTTATTATTGGCTTATACTTTGGATTATTCCAAGCAATAATGCCACTTATTGGATTCTTTTTAGGGGTAGGATTTGAAGGTATAATTGAAAATGTTAGCCATTGGATAACATTCATACTATTAGGCCTAATTGGTGTTAAGATGATATATGAGGCAATCAAACAAGGGACAGAAGAGGTTAATAATGATAAAGTAAACTTTAAGACGATGCTTCCTTTGGCGATTGCAACAAGTATCGATGCATTAGCAGCGGGAGTTACATTTGCATTTTTAAGCGTAAATATATTAATGGCGATAGCTATAATAGGAGTAATAACGTTGGCGCTTTCCATCACAGGTGTGAAAATAGGAAATGTATTTGGAGAAAAGTTTAGAAAACATGCAGGAGTATTAGGAGGAGTAATTCTAATATTAATAGGACTTAGAATACTAATAATAAACATATAAGTATAAATACATATCATTATATACAACTAAAAGGTCGCTAATTTTAAATTAGCGACCTTTTAGTTGTAGTTGTATATAATTTCTATAAAATATTACTCATCATCTTCATCATTTTTTGATTTCTTCGAACATTTTTTAGTACAAATACGTAGCACTAATCCTCCAGATCCTACTAAAGCAACTAAACCAACAATGGTTGGGCCTACAAAAGGTATTAAAGCAATTAAGTAGAATAAGATAGTAAGTAATAATAAAACTGCCCAAGGTTTAACTTTATTCTTAAATAGCTTATCATTTACAATTTTAGAATCTACTATTAACACAGCTGGAATAGCGAGTACAAGTAGTAAAGCGTATAATAGTGCAATTAGAAGTCCTATAAACATCCCAACTTGTGATAAAGATAGAAGGACTACAGTTACAGGGACAAGTATTACTAAACCTAATCCTATAGCTAATGCTATTAAAGAATTTTTGATCTTACAAAAAGCAGCAGTAATTCCATTTAAATTGTTTGAAGAAAGTTTCTTCGCAATTAGATATATAAGGAATACGTAAGCTATAAGAGCAAGTGATTTAATTATGTGTGGGAATACATCTGCTCTTAACACATCCATAAATGTATATTGTGTAAAGTAAATATTACCTAGAACCACATAATCTTGAAATGCAATTTCTTGTCTAGAGGTATAACGTAAATCCCCTCTAACAAAGGTAAATATATCTACTCTCTCTTCTAAATCTTCCAGAGGCAATCTGCCATTATTTACTAAATATCTGATAGGATTTTCATCTCTTGCCAAAATTGCGTTGGACTCTTCTAGTGCGGCCTCCAAATCTTCCATAAGTCCGTCAACTCGTGATAAAGCTGAACGATGTTCTTCTATATTGTTTTGAGATATGATTCGTAAGGTTCTAGCGTGTAATGTAACATCTCCTCTAAATGATCCCAATATAATGGCCTCTCTAGCATCTGCTAGCTCAAAGGTTCCAAAATTCGAAAAGGTTCTTGTTGTTACAATAGAGCGTGCAGTAATTAGTGAATTAGAAATAATAGTTCCATTTAAAGTAGCGGTGTCTGTAGTTAAACGTAAGTTGCCAGCTAGACCACCATTTAATTCAAAATTATTAGTAATTGCATAAGTGTTACCCCAAACCATACCATTTATAGTTGCATCACGCCCAGAAAGAATGTGTAGAGAACCAAATATATCTGCATCTGAAGATATATATATAGTGTTTGCTAAAACAAATAGATTCCCATTTATTCTACTTCCTTCTTCTAAAACGAATTTGTCAGCGACAATGTATGCATTTCCTTCAACAACTGAATATGCACTAAATTGTTGTACAGGAATATCGTTTATTTCTATTTCATCTACTTCAGAAGAGATTCTTACTGTCCCCGCTGCAACAAATAGATTTCCATTTACAATTCCTCCGATTGTTACTAGAGTCTAAAGTAAAGTTTCTTGCTGTTACAAAAACATTACCGTGTACGGTAGTGTCTAATATAAAATCCTCACGAGGTGTATTTATATGTAAATCTCCATGAGTAGGGAGTACTGGTTGCGACTCTATTTCTTGAAGTGGATACTCAGGATAGTTATACTCATCGATATTTTCACCTGATGGACCTGTCTCGTTTAAAACTGCATCAATATCTGTGTATGAAGCAAAGCTGAATGATGAAAGTAATAAAACAGATATGATTACAATAGCGAATAATTTTAATTTAATTTTCAACATAAAATCCTCCTTAGTATATATGTTATTTAATACAATTAATATATACCTTGAGGGTGTGGTTTGTCAATTGAAAACAAAATTATTTAAAATAACATGAAATTGTTGACATTACTGACTTTAATTAATATAATGACCTAAATGATTTAAAACAAGAAAAGCGGAGGCTAAAGAATAACCTATGACTAAAAGTGAGCTGGCAGTGCCATTAGAAGATAACTTGAAACAAAAGACGGACGAAGATCTAATCACTTTTGCGAAGAATGGTGATCAAGAGGCTTTAGAAGAGTTATTCCGAAAATATAAAGAGCTTGTTAACATGAAAGTAAGCAAGTATTTTATTGTTGGAGCAGAAAAAGAAGATATTATTCAAGAAGGTTTAATTGGTCTTTATAAAGCAGTCAAAAATTTTGATGATGCAAAACAAAGTTCTTTTAAGTCATTTGCTAATCTGTGTATAGAAAGACAACTTATAACAGCAATAAAAACATCGAATAGGCAAAAACATATACCTCTTAATTCGTCAGTGTCATTAAACACATCATTATTTGAAAATGGTAATGATGATAATGCAGAGTTAATAGAAGTTTTAAACTCTAATGCGGCAGAAGATCCACTAGATACGATAACTAAAAAAGAATATTATAAAGCAATAGGAATAAAGATTGATGAAAACCTAAGCGGTTTTGAAAAACAAGTTTTAAGCAGATATGCAATGCGGAGAAAGCTATGTGAAGATTGCGGAAAGATTAGATGCACCAGTGAAATCAGTAGATAATGCAATACAAAGAATAAGGAAGAAAGCAATTAAAAACTTAATGGACGAGCATTAAACTTTAAAATATAGATTGAAAGTACTAATCAGATGAGATTAGTACTTTTCTATGCTGAAAAATGCTGTTTTATGAGTTTACAGAGTATTACAATAGCATGACATTTTCTTCGCCATTATTGTCAAAAAAATGATGGTGAAGTATACTTATAATGGAGAAATTTCAGAAGATAAAGGAGAAAGAAATGGAATATATGGAGAATAGAGAAGAAGTAGATGTGATAAGAGAAAAGCCTGAAAGAAAATCAAAAGGGTGGAGCATAGCATCTATGATATTAGGAATATGTGGATTATTATTTTTCTGCATACCATTTTTCCCGATACTATGTGGAATACTAGCGATTATATTTGCGCTATTAGGTAGAGCAAGAGAAAAGAGTGGGATGGCAATAGCAGGATTGATAACAGGAATAATAGCAATAATTATTTCAGTGATTATAACAATAATGATAGTTCTATCTCCAGTCACAGACAATGAGACGATAGTTGCAACAAAAGAAATGATGGATATTGACGGAATGATTTTAATAACAAAAGAAGTAACATTTACGTTAGGAAGAGTTGATACTACCACTATAACTACAGAGTTTAGTAATTCGTTTTCAGCATGGGCAACATACGAAGAAATGGTAAGGCAAACCGATATGAGAGAAGAAGGGCTAGTATATGAGTTTAGCATAGATGGGAATACTGTGGTTATGATAACAACAATAGAAAGAGGTTATATAGGAAGAAGTAGGGAAGAACTAATTACGTTTGCCGAAGACCAAGGCTTTACAATCATTAGAGGCCTCTAAAGAGAGCGTTGATTGCAGAATTATGTCAAATGTGGTACAATATAGCCATAATACATTGTATATATTTCCTTTTGGGTGGAAAATACTCGGAGGGAATCCTCCGTTTTATATATAAAAATTTATTATTGAATAGGAGGACAACATTATGAGAACAGTCAATGTTGTAACGCTTGAAAAGTTAAATGGCTATCAGTATCAAGGCGAAAAGGTAACCGTTCGGTTTATCCCGTGGCTAGAAGGCTCTGGTCACTATAAAGTGTGGGATGCAACTATTTACCGAACGGGATGCAAAGACTCATTGCATTGTGAAATATATACTAAAAAATTATCTCACGATGTAATGACCCAAATTGCTACTTTTTTTGTTGAAGCGGAAAGGACAGTGGATGAGACGAAGAAATTTCTTAAATCTCTCCTATGGTGGAAGACATCTCATGTCTATAAGAGAGACCGAGAAGGTAAGGTCATAGAAACATCCAAGAAAGCTCCGGAAATACCATATCTTCAATATCCGGGAACCAGGCTCGATGAAATTGCAGATTGACTAGTAAACAAAAATGGGGTGCCGTATCGGCACCCCCAAATCTTTATATTTTGAGGATTCAGATAATAATAAATAATTGGAAGTTTAACTTCGTCACCTGTTATATGGATGAGATGGAGGAAATAGAGAAAACCTGCCCAAACAACTAGACAATTTTAAAAAACCATGATAAATTAAAAGTATAAAAATTTGCTCTCATAGCTCAGTCGGTAGAGCACAGCCATGGTAAGGCTGGGGTCACCGGTTCAATTCCGGTTGAGAGCTCCACGTACAGACAGCTTACGACCCATAAGGTTTATAAGCTGTTTTTATATGTTCGAGCACTTAACCCGTCGTTTTCCTTAATGACCATATCTTGACAAATTATTGTCAACTGCGATAAAATCACAATAAAATGTAAGGGTTTTTGTTGTGAATGTGCTGATATATAAGCAATATACAGCAAACATAATATATAATGAAAAGGGAGAAAGTTATGGGTAATGATTCTCAAAAAGATGAATTGAAAGTGGAGCAGTATGATGCTGAGACTGCTGAGAAAAAGAAGAAGAAAATACTAAAAAGAGTTGGTATTGGAATTGGTGTAGCAGTTGTAGTAGGCGTGCTAGGATATTTTGGTCTAACTGCGCTGCAAAACGATACTAGTCAGAATAATGCTAATCAGAATAATACTAGGCAAAATAGTATTAGACAGAATAATGTTAGAGAAAATGATATTAGACAGAATAATACTAGCCAGAACACAGATTGGCGAGGGCCTGAATTGGTTGGTGGTTCTGGAACATGGTATGCGAGTGTTGTAGTACCTTTGGAGGATTCACATGGATAATTTAGTTTTACATTTAACTGAGGGGTGTAATCTGCGTTGCAGGTATTGTTTCATGGAGCATGGAGACAAGCGTATGACTGAGGAAGTAGCTATTGCAGCAATAGATTTGCTTTTGGAATCATGCAAAGAATATGCGCGAGTTACGTTCTATGGAGGGGAGCCTCTGCTGGAAGAACAATTGCTACGAAAAGTAACGAAATATATTAAGGAAAAGTCTCATAAACCAGTAGGTTTAGGGATTGTGACAAATGGGACACTAATTAATGATTCTTTTTTGGAATTTGCTGAAGAGCATAATATTAGCATTGCTGTATCTTATGATGGCCTAAGGAATGACGATAATAGGCTAAATGAAGACGGTTGTGCGTTGTTAGATATAAAACGACTAGGTGATGCTATTACTAAGCATAAATTTACATCGTCAAGTGTTATAACTCCGGAGAATGTGGGGATTCTGTGTGATAATGTAGTGCATCTAAAAGAACTTGGATTTAGAAATATGAATTTCTTTTTGGACTATTCGTCGAACTGGAAAGCAGAGCACGTAACGATGCTCAGAAACTCGTTTGAACGAATTGCTGAAAAGTATGTAGAGTGGCTAGAAAGTGGAGAACGTGTACATATAAATAAGATTGATGACATGATTGCATGTTATGCGAGTGATTTTGGACTCAGCAAGACAAGAGTAAGGAGAGACTTGGTATTTTCAGTTGCTGCGGATGGAAATATATATCCATATGCCTCTGCTGTAGGGAACGAGAAGCTGTGCTTGGGCAATGTTGTGACAGGAATGAACCATGAGATTGTGAATACAATAACAAATTTAGGATTTGTAAAAGGATGCGAGAAATGTGTGATTAACAAGGCGTGTGCGGCAGCAATAGGGAATAATATAACGGATGATTTGTTGCCTATTGCGTTCCCAATTGCTTGTCATGGATATAAGATTGCATTTGATGCGGCAGATTGGATAGTAAACAAATTGGTGGATGAGAAATTATCAGCATCTGTTTAATTCACTAAAGTATATCTAATAATCATAAAACGCTGATACAAGTAGTATTATTTAAAGACATGTTATGAACCAATAAGGTCATTACATGTCTTTTTTGATTATAGAAGTATTGATTAGAACATTCAATTATCTTTAAAAAATTATTGAAAAACGATAAAAAAGTATTGACAAAAGATAAAAACAAATATAAACTATAAACGAAATGAGGTAGATTATGAAAAAAATACTGATAAGTAGTTTAATTTTAGCTATATTACAATCAATGCTTTTCTGGCATAGGCAGTTAGGGATATCTGTTTTTATCTTTGTTAGCTTAGTGATAGTGTTAATAATAGCTGCATTAATAGGATATAAAAAAGTGAACAACAAATCGGGGTTACTCTTAGTAGTCCCAATTATAATGCTAAGTAGTACTTATTTTATATTTGATAATACTTTTTTCAAAGTATTGAATCTGTTGGTTATACCAACATTAATATTAGTAATGATTATTTTGGTAACAGATGAAAAAGAAAGAATACGCTCTTTTTTTCCTAAAGTTTTTGCATTATTGTTCGGTGGAATTGAATTGTTTGAAGATGTGGGGAAATCTTTAAAAGGCAATGAAGAAAACACTAATACAAAGAAAATCATAAAAGCAATTTTATTTGCGGCACCATTAGTACTAATTGTAATAGTGCTACTAAGTTCGGCGGATAGCGTTTTTGGCAGTATATTTGGGAATATAACATTGAATTTTTTTAACGAAAATATAGTAGTTAACATATTAAGAATTTTCATAACTGCAGTTCTGTTTTTCTATTTTGCAGGGTTTGTATTAAATATTGTAAAAGAACAAACGATGTACGCTACGATTGATGAAAGAACAGAAGAAAAACCTTTAAAGATTAATAGGTTTAATATAAATGTAACTCTTACTATGTTAAACTTTATATATCTTATATTTTGTATAATACAATTTACATTTCTATTTACAAATGTAGCTACGACAGAAAATTTTAATTATGCAGAATATGCAAGACAAGGATTCTTTCAATTAATGTTTGTTAGTGCACTGAATATCATTATGATATTTATTAGCACTATAAATGAAGGAAATCAAGGTTCGGATAATTCTGAAGAAAAGAACAAGAAATATACTAAGTTTATGAATGTGATAATGTGTGTGTTTACTATTATAATTATATTTTCAGCGTTTTACAGGATGAACTTATATGAAGCTGCATTTGGCTATACGTATTTAAGATTGTTTGTATATTTTATTCTAACAACAGAACTACTTTTAATTATACCAACAATCCTTTATATAGTAGGAGTAAAAATAAAGTTGTTAAGAGTTTACATATCAATTGCAGTAATAATGTATTTGATTCTAAATTTTATTAATATAGACGCTGTTATAGCGCGGAAGAAATATAAACAGGTATTTTGATAATGTAAATGAGAATACCATTGATGCTGTATATTTACGAAACAGTGTAGGAATAGATGCGATTACTCAAATGGAAAGATTGCTTGATTCTACAGATAAGGAAGTATTATTTGAAGTATATCAATATATTAATAACCATCAAATAAGATTAGAAAATAGAGATGCTAGATGGCAGGAATTTAATATATCAAGGAATAGAGCGAGAGATAGAATTACAGAAATTACACAAGATAGTAGATTTATTGACATATCAGAAGAATTTGAAGAGACGATTCGTATTGAAAATCGATGGATAGAAGAGTATAATCATTTTAGGCATAATTGGAGCTGGTAAAGATTAAAAAATGGGAGGAAAATTGATGAAAATAACAGGAAAAGGAAGTATATCGAATTTTGTAGAAATATTATTAAAAATAGCTTTTGTAGTTGGTATTATAGTTTTTATACTATTGCCTTGGATACTTGGTCAGTATTTAGAACATATTACTAATCAGTCGAATGAGTTTTATTGGGCAATTCTAATTATACTATATATTACAGGACTTCCAATGTTAATCATAGTATATCAATTTATAAAAATGTTTAACACACTTAAAAAAGCAACCCCGTTCATTATGGAGAATGTAACATATTTGAGGAGAGCTTCCATATGTTCCGGTATAATTTCGCTAGTGTATTTAGTTGGTGTGTTTGTGTTTCAATCTGTATTTATCTTAGTGATAATTGGAATATTTTTAGTTGCGTGGCTAGGACTATATATACTTTCTGAATTGTTTAAGCAAGCGATAGATTTTAAAGAAGAAAATGAACTAGTAATATAAGGAGGAGAAATTATGCCGATAATAGTTAATTTAGATGTTGAAATGGCAAAAAAGAAAATGTCTTTATCAGAACTTTCAGACAAAATTGGAATAACAATGGCTAATCTATCTATCCTAAAAACAGGAAAGGGAAAAGCTATCAGATTTTCTACGTTAGAGAGTATTTGTAAAGAGCTAAATTGCATGCCAGGAGACATACTGGAATATAGAGAAAAATTGAATTAGTAAAAATGTTTAGACAAAGGAATCGATTAAGTCAACTTAAAAGAAGTTGGCTTTGTTCATGTTCTTAAAGAAGTGGGATGAGGCAGTTTAATTTTTCTATTACAGAAAGTTTACATATTTAGGCAAATAGTGTATAATATATAAGGAAATTAAAAGGGAGGCCTTAAAATTATGAGTAAAAAGAAAGTTGTAGAGAAAGTGATAGGTAATCGTAGATATTTTGATCCTAATTGTTTGGAGAAGGTTTCAAGTGGGTTGCTGGTTCCGCGTCCGATAACATCAATGGAAATTATTAATTTCGGAGGAACAGCAAACTCGGTTATTAATCCAAAGTTTGATGGGATTGAGGTTACAACAACACCATATTATAGAGATCTTTTAACAGATGAGAGAAGGTATGTTTTACCCGACTACAAGGGTGATATTGCTTTCCGTACTGTAGCTGCAAAGAATAGTGTAGATATTAGTGAAAATGATATAGTTCTCCTTGCTCAAGCGATTAAAACATCATCACAAGAAGTAATTATAGTAAATTGTGGACTGATGCAGATAGATGTACTACTTAAAAGTGTGCAAAAAAAGTTAGAAGGATTTATATCAAAGAAGAGAATAGTTTTATGGGGGAGTCAACTATCGCCTGAACTAGCTCACTCTGATGCGCCTGCTAATTTTGGTGCAGCAGTAGCTGCAGGACAATTTATAAAACCTGGAGTAGTTGTTTGTATGCGTAATGGCATAATGAACGCAGATGGTGATTTTAAATCTTTGGCTGAACAGAGAGCTGAGAGTGATGGGATTGCTGTGTTTGATATGGGTGGTACAATAGAAGGGACTTGGAATGCAACGACTGACACTGCATCTACAATGCCGGGTGTTCCTTCATTTGTTGAACAATACATTCGAAATCAGGTTAGAATTGCTCAAGATTTAAGATATAAAGAAATTATAAGGGTAGATAGTCGTGATCTTAACGATCTATGGCGCACACAACTTCTTGAAAGTATTTCATTAGAAGTTAAAGGTGTTGTAGCTAGTGATGGTGTGAAATCTATGAATACCAAAAACTTTATTGTGCCGCACGGAACGTACACAAAAGCAGAAACTGCACGTTTCTTGCAAGAAAACGCAGATAACCATGTTAAAGAAGCAACAGTAATTTTACTTAGTGCGATGGTTCCATTGTCTTATGGAGCATATAATGGTGATGCAGGTTTTAATGTGGGATATGCGCTTATGGCGTCTACGATGTTGCCGCCTGGAGTCTATATTGCGGCGAATAGTTGTATATATGACCCGCAATCGACTGATAAAGATTTAACAAATGCACGATATATGAATAGACGTTATACTAAGGAAGAGGAAATTGAATATCGTAGAGCAATTAACTCTTATCCAGCTAAGGATAAGATTGTAGGATTGATATCTGAAATACTTGGTGAAATGACTGACAAGCAAATAGAGGAAATTAAGTATATGAATCCTGATGATTTAAAATCATGGGCATTCAATCCAGAGTTTTCAAATTCAGAAAAGAATTCAAGTAAGTAATAAAAACATTGCGGATCGCATTATCGTATTTAATGGTAATGCGATCTTTTTGTTTGATGAGTAAGGTTTTGCAGTTGAACAAAAGTTGTTAGCAAAAACCTTCATACTAACGGGTTTACAAATTAAAGTATGTTATGCTATAATAACCAATAGTGTTTTTTAGTAGCAATAAAAGGAGATAAGAAATAGAATGAAAATAGGAATAGTAGGATTGCCAAATGTAGGTAAAAGTACAATGTTTAATAGCATAACAAATGCAGGAGCGGAAAGTGCAAATTATCCTTTCTGCACAATAGAACCAAATGTAGGAATAGTTCCTGTACCCGATGAGAGATTAAAAGTGCTAGCAGAAATGTATGAACCAGAAAAAATTACACATGCTGTGATAGAGTTTGTTGATATAGCAGGATTAGTAAAAGGAGCAAGTAAAGGAGAAGGGCTTGGAAATAAGTTTTTATCTCATATTAGAGAAGTAGACAGTGTTCTGCAAGTTGTAAGATGTTTTGAAGATCCTAATATAGTACATGTTGATGGAAATATAAATCCAATAAGAGATATAGAAACAATTAATTTTGAACTTATACTATCAGATTTAGATACAATAGAAAAAAGAATGGATAAAGCAAAAAAGAATTTAAAAGCGGACAAAAAGTATCAAGCAGAAGTGACTCTTTTAGAAGCGATAAAGAAAACGTTAGAAGAAGGTAAACCTGCAAGAACAATAGAACATACAGCTGAAGAACAAGAGTTATTAAAAGAAGTGTTTTTGTTAACATCAAAGCCAATCATGTATATAGCAAATGTTTCTGAAGATCAACTTTCTAGTGTAGCTACAGACGAAAATGTAAATACGGTAAGAGAATATGCAGAAGCGCATAATAGTAGTTGTATACCATTGTGTGCAAAAATAGAAGAAGAGCTATCAGCATTAGAAGGTGAAGAGAAAAAAGAATTTTTAGAAGCTCTTGGACTTAATGAATCAGGATTAGATAAAGTTATAAAAGAGAGTTATTCATTATTAGGATTAATGTCTTTCTTAACAGCAGGAAAGCCGGAAGTAAGAGCTTGGACTATATCAAAAGGAACAAAGGCTCCTGATGCAGCAGGTAAAATCCATACAGATATTCAAAGAGGATTTATTAAAGCAGAAGTTACTGCGTATGAAGATTTAGTAAGAGAAGGTGGACCAAATGTTGCAAAAGAAAAAGGATTAGTTAGGTCAGAAGGAAAAGATTATATAATGGAAGATGGAGATGTTGTACTGTTTAAATTCAATGTCTAAGCGGATTTTAAGAAAAATTTTGTAAAAAACAGTAAAACTATTGCATTTAATTTTGAATTATGGTATAAATATAAAAGAGTTTATTCATAATAATAACAAAGGAGAAACATATGAAAACAAGAAAAGTAATTGTAAGTGTTGTAATTTTAGCAGTAATCACATTAATGGCATCAAATGTGTTTGCTTTTAATAATATAGATGAGCTAATGAATGAAACAACTCCAGGAGGAAATGAGATAACACAAGAGAACACAACAAATGAAACGGCAAATGAAATTGGAAACACAACAGGGAATACAGTTGGAGCACAAAACACAACAGGGAATGTAGATAAAGAAGGATTGCCTCAAACGGGATTAGATAACTCACTTGTGATCATTATAATAGTTTGTGGATTGTCTGCATTATATGCATATAAAAAAATCAGAGATTATAACTATTTATAAAAAGATGAATTATCAGAACAAGGGTTTACCCCTTGTTTTTTGTTGCTCTAATATTATAGAAAAATAGGGGTAGAATATACATTAACGTACTGCTTTAACTATAATTCTATTTCCATTTACAGCATTACAAGTAACTAAAGTAAGCTCATGTCGACCATTAGTTTCTTGACGAGTAGAAGAAACATCGGTCTTTACAGTTTCAAATTTATCATAGATAGTATAGTGAATACGATTACCGAGAATTGTCATAGATGACTACAATATCACCAATTTGCAACTGATCTAACCTGCTAAAGAATCTATCATCACCACAATTATGGGCTGCAATACATAAGTTGCCGGGGCTCATTTGGTAGTGGACCATCAAACCTACAAGGGGAAACTTGAAGCAAACGGTCATTTATGTCTGATAATATAGGGTATCTCAAATCAATTTTATCGATCTGTAAAATTCCTATAACAGAAAAACTATCTTCATCATCTAAACTAATAGAATGAGTAAGTGGAGAAGACGAAGTAGCAGTATAAAGCCTAGATATATCATAATTTCCTAATATAACTTGTGAAAGATTTTCATCCCTAGACATATTAAACAGTCCATAAAAGTAATAGATAGAAAAAAAGAGAGCAGCAAAGATAGAAGAGAAATAGTAAATTTTTAAAAACAATAAAGATCTTTTCTTCTTAATAATAGGTTTGTCCAATAAAGGTGCATGCAAAGAACAATGCTCACAAATACTATCGGAGAATTGAGAAGTGTGATTCGGTATAGAATTATTTGGAGTTTGAATTATTTGATTCATAATAATAGTGTATATAAAGAAGAAAAAATTATTCAATATTATCATCAATAATATTTATGGAAAAAATTTCTCAAAAAAAATTTAAAAAAATTCAAAAAATCTATTGACACTAAACAATAATATATGCTAAAATAATTTTTGCGTCTAGTCTTTCTAACAAGAAAGAAAAACGCATACAAAGTATAACTTATCTGTATGCATTGCATGCTACAGCTAAGAAAAAAGCACATTGAAAAATAAACAATAAATTCCTTTAAAGAGTTTCAGGTTCTAAGGAATCTGTACTTTAAAAAAACCAATAAGAAAAGAGATGGAGAAAGCCATTTAAAAAAACAAATGAAGA
>WQVL01000010.1 GCA_009785865.1 Oscillospiraceae bacterium
AATGAACCGTTACTTGCGTTGATGTCATAATTAGTAAATGCATGTGTGTTTAATACGCTTATTACTCCTGGGGCTACTTGAGGGTTTAATGCTGCTAGGTCATTATCTATAAATAGTCCATTACGTGCTACATTTCCTGTGAATATTACTTCATCTGCAATATTTAGAACTGGTTTATGCTGGTTATTATGGTGTACATATGCTCCTCCTCCGTTATTTGCTATGTTGCCTCTTATGGTCCCCCCTGTTATGTTCATACTTGTAGGCATATTTAGCTGACAGCAACACCCAAGAGCAAGATAGATGCCTCCACCATTGTCTCTTGCTATATTTTCACTAATTTCTCCATCAGACATTATAACATTGTTTGCTCTTACTCCTCCTGCCAATAGTCCACTATTCCCACTGATTTGTCCATCAGACATTGTAAAGTATCTTGCACGTACTCCTCCTGCTACAGTTCCAATATTTTCACTGATTTGTCCATCATGCATTGTAACGTTGGTTGCGCTTACTCCTCCTACACCAAGGAACCCTATTGAAGGACTAATATTTCCACTAATTTCTCCTCCATGCATTATCATATTTGTTGCCATTACTCCTCCTGCTGTGCCTCCTGAATTATCACTGATTTTCCCATCATGCATTGTAAGGTTTGTTACTCTTACTCCGCCTGCATCTCTGCTTGTTCCGCTTGCACTTGATCTGTTATCACTAATTTCTCCTCCATGCATTATCATATTTGTTGCCATTACTCCTCCTGCATAAGATCCAGCATTGTCACTAATTTCTCCTCCATACATTATTACAGTTCCTGCACGTACTCCTCCAGGACTCTCATTCGCGCCGAAATTTTCGCTAATTCTTCCACCATACATCGTAAAGTGCCCTGCACTTACTCCCCCAGCACCGAACTGAGACGTATAGTTTCCAGTAATTTCTCCTCCATGCATTATCATAGTGTTTGCACTTACTCCTCCTACGAAGGTTTCTAATGTATAGTTTCCGTGGATTCTTCCACCATACATTGTAAAGTGTCTTGCACGTACTCCTCCTATACCAGAAAACACACTATTGTTACTAATCTCTCCTCCATGCATTATCATAATATCTGCTATTACTCCTCCTACTTCTCCATCACCTTGTTGTCCGTTATTAGTAATTTTTCCTCCATGCATTATAAACGTTCCAGTAACATATACTCCAACACATATATTTCCACTTATTATTCCATCATACATTGTAAAATTTTCTGCTACTACTCCTCCATTTACTGTTCCATCATGCATTGTAAACTGATATATTTTTGCTCCACTATCGATAGCAGAAATTGTTCCATCATTCATTGTGAGCTGGTTTATCTCTGCTCCACTATCGATACCAGAAATTGTTCCTCCATTTATTGTGAGCTGGTTTATCTCTACTCCACTATCGATACCTCCAATTGATCCTCCATTTATTGTGATCTCGTTTATCTCTACTCCACTATAGATAGCTGCAATTGATCCTCCATTTATTGTGATCTCGTTTATCTCTACTTCACTATAGATACCAAAAATTGTTCCTCCATTTATTGTAAAGGTTTGTTGTTGTACTAGATACACTCCAGTTCCTAAGGTCCACGCATGACCAGAAATATTTCCTCCAGTCATCGTAAAGTATCCTCCACTTACATATACTCCGCCTCCATAATCAGACATATTGTCGCTGATGTGCCCTCCAGCCATTATAAAGGTTCCTCCACTTACATATACTCCGTCCTCCATAATCAGACATATTGTCGTTGATGTGTCCTCCAGCCATTATGAAATTTCCTCCGCTCACATATACTCCACCTCCATAAGTAGCCCAGTTATTAGCAATCCATCCGTCATTCATTGTGAAGGTTCCTCCACTTACATATACTCCACCTCCATAAGTAGCCCAGTTTCCAAAAATCCATCCTCCGTTCATCGTAAGGTTTCCTGATGTAATAACTTGCGCATTAATCTCTGCACCTGCTTCTATATATAGTGTTCCTCCTGCTTCAACAATTATATCTCCATATACAAACGCTCCTGCTACTAATTTTACTGTTTCTCCATTTCCTACTGTAAAACCTCCTATTGAAAAGTCAATTTCAGTATAAAGTGGCATTATTGGTATATAACCACCTAATTCAGCTATTTCTATATAATCTAATTCTTCTTTCTCTTCTTCATATTCATCTAAATATGTTTCTTCTTCGTATATATACGATTCTTCTTCGCTCGCCTCTATCTCTTGTTCATTCTCTGTTTCCTCTTCACAAATAACAACGATATTACTTTCATTATCGTTACCTAATACTATTTCCTCATATAAGCCCGCTAAAACTGGTAAATTCACAGTTAGTAACATTACTACTGCTATCACTCCTGCTGCTTTCCCGCATACCTCTTTCTATCTTGCTCTTCTCTTTCTTGTCCATTAAGTATATTAGTCCTATACACATCGCTATTCCTAACATTGCTATAAAATGAAAAGTGTTCATATCCATCAATTCTCCTTTATTATTTCAAAGTTTTACTTTTGAAGCTAATTTCTCTATATAAAGCGTACTATTTTTTATAAGCAATGTAAATGGTATTTTTTAGCCTCAACCCTTTATGTTCAAACAGGTTGCTCTTTCTCCTTAGGGATGTCTGCGCTTACTATATTTGTTAACATATAGTTAAGTTTTCTTGACAATTCTGCTACACTTTTTTATGTTTCAATAGCTTTTCCTAGGGAAAGTAAGTGCCTATCCTCTCTTGAATAGCACAAAAATAAACACACTATTTAACTTCCATAACTAAATAGTGTGTTTATTATATAGTACTTTTACTCATCGTCATCATCATCATCACCAGAAGTATTGTCTCCTCCACCAAAGATGAAATTAAGTTCTGGTATAGTAGCTCTTCCTGTTATATATGGTAATGGGTCTATGAATACTCCGGTTGACTCTAATTTCAAAATGCAAATGTGGCCCTGTAGAAAATCCTGTTGACCCTGCTAACATTACAAGTTGTCCTCTAGTAACTACATCTCCTCTATTTACAACTATTGCTGAACCGTGAGCATATAGTGTTACTATCCCTCCACCATGGTCTATCATTACAGTGTTTCCATATCCCATTGTGTATGTCGCCATTATAACTGTACCATCATTTGCTGCAACTATAGGAGCTCCCATCGGTGTAGCTATATCAACACCTGTATGCATTCTACTGTATCTAAAAATTGGATGAATTCTAAGTCCAAATCTAGATGTTATTATATAATTTCCTGGAGCTGGCCAAGCAAATTGTCCACCCACAAATGATCCTTCTAAATTCATAAGCGCTAACATTAAGATATCATTTTCTATATTGTTCAATATGAATCTAAAGGCATCTATTTCTGCTTGTATTTCTCTTTCTTCTGATGTTAATCTATCAAAATGATCTTGTCTTATCGTTCTTGTGTTTTCAATCGCAATTATACTTCTTTGTGCATGTTCCTGAAGTTCACTTAACTCTCTTTGCCTGTCACTATGCATTGCTCTTGTAACCTCAATAGCTACTCTTTGTCTTTCAAGTGTATCTAGCAAATCTGTATCATGTTGAGCTATTTCAGCTATAAGGAAAAAACTTGATATAAATTCCTCTAGTGATGTTGATCTTAATATTACATCTAAATACCTTGTTTCCCCTGCTTTATATTGTGCAACTAATCTTGCCTCAAAAGCTTCTCTTTGTTCTAAATAGCTTTCTTCTATACGATTTAATTGTGCTTCTATATCATCTATTTCTCTACTTACAATTAGCAGCTGTACATTAATTACATTCAGCTCTCCTTGATGTGTTTCTATTCTTTCGTCTAAACTACTCAGTTGTGCTAAAGTTTCTGTTATTCTATCTTGTAGAGCTTCTATTTGAATATTTCTTTCAAGTATTTCTTCTTGAATCAGAACTCGTCTTCCTTCTAAGGACGTTCTATACTCCGCAACGACAATAGTACACAATAAAAATATTAATGCAATAATAGCTGTAACCAGCAAGATTTTATTCCTTATTTTCAAGCTATCACTTCCTATACATCTAAGTATTTTCTCATAGAAATACTACTTCCTACTATGCCTATCCCAACTCCTAACAGTACATATACTACCGCAATTTGAGCTATCATATGGCTAAACTCTAACATTGATATTTGTATTAACGCTAATCCGAGGAGCCGTCCAACCTTCAATAAGAGTATATCCTATACTCACAAGCACTATCGAAAACAAACCGGATAATAGCCCTATTATTATACCTTCTATAATGAAAGGCGTTCTAATAAATCCATTTGTTGCACCAACATACTTCATTATAGAGATTTCTTTTCTTCTTGCGTGTACTGTAAGTTTGATTGTATTAGATATTATAAATACAGATATCATTATTAATATTAAAAGTATTATTAGCGTAATCGCTCTAATCCATCCACCAATATTCGCAAGTGCATTTATTGTATCATTTCTACTTGTAATATCATCTACATTTGATAACCCGCTTATTTGATATTGTACACTATCATTTAAATTTAAATCTGTTAGCGTTACAATAAATGAAAACGGGAACATTGTTGGCTCATGTCCTGCCATCAGATGCCTTCTATCACCAAGTCTGTTTTGCATTATTTCAAACGCCTCTTCGCTTGTTACAGGTGTTATATCATTAATGCCATCTATACCTCTCAGTTCTTCTCTCAGCCTCGTTATATCTGCCTCTGTCGCTTCTCTTACCATGAACACTTGCATACCTTGTTCACTCTCTACTTGTCTTAATACGTTTGTTATATTTTCACCTATCGCATAGAATAAACCAAACATTAGCATAGTAGCACACATAACACTTAAACATGCAAATGTTGATTTCTTATTTTTAAATACATTACTAATTCCTTCACTTAAGAAATAGCTAATTATATTAAATCTCACTACTATACCCACCTTTTCTATCATCTCTTACTATATTTCCATTTTCGATCTCAATAACTCTTTTCTTCATCTTATCTACTACATCTTTAGCATGTGTTGCAATTACTATTGTAGTCCCTCTTAAGTTAATTTCATTTAAAAGAGT
This sequence comes from Oscillospiraceae bacterium, assembly GCA_009785865.1. GTDB lineage: Bacteria > Bacillota > Clostridia > TANB77 > CAG-508 > WQVL01. The sequence continues at coordinate 5,112 of WQVL01000010.1, forward strand.
CATGATTTCCCATGCTGTATCTGGATCTAAGTTCCCTGTTGGCTCATCTGCTATTATCATTGATGGATTATTAACTAATGCTCTTGCAAGAGCTACTCTTTGTTGCTCTCCACCTGATAATTCATGTGGATAAACTTTAGATTTATTACTAAGTCCAACTAAAGACAATACCATTGGCACTTGTCTTCTTATATGTTTTGGTGTAGCTTTTACTATGTTCATTGCAAAAGCAACATTCTCATAAACAGTTTTATCTGGCAAAAGTCTGAAGTCTTGAAATACAACCCCCATACTTCTCCTTAAGTATGGAACTCTTTTTGGTTTTAGAAAAGTTGTATCTCTCCCATTTATAATTAAGCTACCATCCGTAGGGTCTTCTTCTTTTAGTATAAGCTTAATAAGAGTCGATTTTCCTGAACCTGAAGCTCCAACCAAAAATGCAAAGTCACCCTTTTCAATTTTGAAGTTCGCATTATGTACGGCTTCTGTTCCTGTAGCATATGTTTTAGAAACATTTTTAAATTCTATCATTCTATTCTTACTTCCTCATTCTTTACATATTCTTGTCTTTACAGTATATCCTTAATATCGTTAAAATTCAATATTATATGATAATTGTAACACAATTGTAACATTAATATTCTTGAATTATAAAACTCTTTCTGCTACAAAAAAAGACATAAATTGACGTCATCATTTCAATTTACATCTTTTTTCTCTTTTTTACTTAAACTTTACTTTCCTCTGCTTATGATTTAACAATTTTCACTATATTCTCTGCTGTTAATCCATAATATTTAAGAAGTTCTGTTGCTTTACCAGATTTGCCAAATTCATCATTTATTCCTACTTTAATTAAATGAGCAGGGTTCTTTTCTACTAGCACTTCTGATATAGCTGTACCTAATCCACCTATTACACTGTGATCTTCTATACTGATTAGTCTTTTAGTTTCCTTTGCACATTTGATAATTAAATCTTTATCTATTGGCTTTATTGTATGAATGTCTACCACCCTAATATTTATTCCTTCTGCAGCAAGAATTTTCTTTGCCTCTATAGCTTCACTCACTGTTACACCTGTTGCAAACACAGTCGCTTCAGTCCCTTCTCCTGTTTGAATTCCTTTTCCTATTTCGAATTTTTGTCCTTCTTCATATATCACTGGAGTATCGAGTCTGCATAATCTCAAATATGTTGGTCCCTCTATTTCAGAAATTTCTTTTACGGCCCATTTAGTTTGCACATCATCTGATGTACAAAGCACCATCATGTTTGGCACTCCTCTCATTAGCCCTATATCTTCTATCATCTGATGTGACGCTCCATCTTCACCAACTGTTATTCCCGCATGTGTAGCACATACCTTTACATTAAGATTCGGATAACAAATGCTATTTCTTATCTGGTCATAACTCCTACCTGATGCAAACATTGCAAAAGTGCTTGCAAATGGTACTTTCCCTGCTGTAGCTAACCCTGCTGCTGTACTGAACATATCTTGTTCTGCAATACCCATATTGAAAAATCTGTCTGGAAAAGCTTTTGCAAATCCTGCTGTCTTTGTTGCTCCAGATAAATCTGCGTCTAAAACTACAATATTACTGTTCTTTGCCCCTAGTTCAGCTAATGCTTCTCCATAACTTGCTCTTGTCGCTTTAACTTTCTTTTCACTCATATTAGCTCCTCCATTGCTATCGTATATTCTTCTTCACTTGGTGCTACACCATGCCATGCAGCAAGACCTTCCATAAAGGATACTCCTTTGCCTTTAATAGTTTTTGCAACAATTGCTGTTGGCTTTCCTTTGATTTTCTTAGCTGAGTCAAAAGCAGCTATGATTTCTGGAATATCATGTCCATCAACATTTATAACTTCAAACCCAAAACTTTTAAATTTTTCATCTATCGGATATATATTCATTACTTCACTTACTTCACCATCTATTTGTAAGTCATTATTATCAACAATTACACATATATTATCTAACTTGTAGTGACTTGACGTCATTGCTGCTTCCCAAATTTGTCCTTCTTGTAGTTCACCATCTCCAAGTAGGCAATATATTCTATTCTCTATTTTGTCTAACTTTGCTGCTATTGCCATACCATTTGCTGCAGATAACCCTTGTCCAAGTGAACCTGTTGACATATCAACTCCTAGCACACCTCCCATATCTGGATGTCCTTGAAGTTTACTTCCTAGTTTTCTTAAGTTTTTAAGTTCTTCTTCTCCAAAATATCCTCTTTGCGCTAGTACACTATATAGTGCTGGCGCACAATGTCCTTTAGATAACACAAACTTGTCCCTTGCTTTCATTTGAGGCTCTTTTTCATTAATGTTCATTTGATTAAAATACAAAACTGTTAGTATGTCTGCGCACGATAGCGACCCTCCTGGGTGACCAGATTTGGCATTATATATACCTTCTAAAATGCCGTCTTCTAACTTTTGTAGCAATTTGTTTAAGTTCGTCTACGTCCATTTTTATACCTTCCTTTTTAATATGTTTTTATATAATATATACTTGTATTGTACATTGTAAAATGTACAATGTAAATTAAAAAATGAACAAATTTTACAATTTGTTCATTCTTCAATTAATTACCCTTGTGTGTATGGTAAAACAGCAATATGTCTTGCTCTTTTAATTGTATTTGTTATTCTTCTTTGATGCTTTGCACAAGCTCCTGTTGCTCTTCTTGGTAATATTTTACCTTTTTCATTAATAAATTTCTTTAATTGCTCTGGATTCTTATAATCTAACTCTACTTCTTTGTTGCTACATAAGAAACATACTTTTTTTCTCATTTTTCTAAATCTTGGATTATAATCATCATCACCATTGTTGTTTTTTCTTTTATCTTTACTATTTTTATTATTTCCTTTTCTATCTGGCATTTTGATTTTGCCCCCCTTCATTTAAAATGGCAATTCATCATCTGAAGATACTGAAAATTCTGATGTTTGTGATACTTCACTTCCAAATGTATTCGCGAAATCTGAAGGCGCTCCATCTCTTTTGCTATCTGCAAAATATGCTTCTTCAGCAACAACTTCTGTTGCATAACGCTTTGTTTTATTTTCATCTTCCCAGCTTCTTGTTTGAATTCTGCCTATTACACCAACTTGTTGGCCTTTTTTGAAGTATTTACTACAAAATTCTCCTGTTTTACTCCATGCTACTATATTTATGAAATCCGCTTGTCTTTCTTCTCCTTGTTTTACAAATCTTCTGTTTACTGCTAAAGAGAAAGATGCTACTAGCGTATTATTTGTTTGAGTATATCTCACTTCAGGATCTTTTGTTAAACGCCCCATTATTATTACTTTGTTCATAAAATTATACCCTCTTTCTTTTAATAATTAAGAATTTAGGAATACATGAATAATTATTAAAAATTATTCTCCATCTCTTACGACAATAAACTTGATTACGTCATCAGTAATTCTATAAATTCTTTCTAATTCAGTAATTGAATTTGGATTAGCTTCGAATTTTAATAAGATATAGTGTCCTTCTGTATGTTTTTTAATTTCGTAAGCTAGTTTCTTTTTACCCATTTCTTCTACTGAAACTACTGTTCCATCATTATTAATCAGATCAGAAAACTTCTTAACTAAAGCTTGAATCGCTTCGTTTTCTAAATTTGGATTAATAATGACAATACTTTCGTATTTGTTCATCATTTTCCACCTCCTTTTGAATATCACCCACACCTCAAGGATATGAGTAAGGATAAAAAATAGCCTTGCTATCTTTTAGACAAAGCTTATTTTAACATATTTGGGGCCCTATTGCAATACGAAATTAGAATTTCAAGCCCTTATTGTTATATTTTTCATATTTCTATTTAACCTTTAAATAATCTTCATTTTTTACTGCAACCATATTTGTTTCTTTTTGAATCACATCATATGCTCTTTTCCTTATTCTATAATGTTTATTTTCCTTAATCATTATAGCCCACAAGTACATTATAGCAAAGAAAATTGCAATATTTTGAAAATATATTATAAGTACACTACTTAACGCTGTCAACATTATAATTACTATATTAGACATTTGATTGACGGCTTTTTCTACATTTGTTTTGTCTCGTCTCAACTTCAGGAGGCTCTTAATTATTCTTCCCCCATCTAGCGGATACAGAGGCATTAGATTAAATACAAGAATTAAAATATTTGAATAAATAATTAGCTCCCTTAGCTCTGAACTCAAAGTAGCAAACATAGCAATCAAAATTATAAACAAATTTACTATCGGTCCGGGAGATAGCAATAGCTATTTTCTTAATCTCCACAATTTTTCTACTTTCATATGTCTCAAAAACTACTGTCAAGCCAAAAGGCACTATATGTAAAGACTTAGGCTTAAGCCCTAAGATAATTCCAACCATTAGATGACCTATTTCATGTAACAATGCAAAAAACATAAGCCAACTATAAATTTCTATTTGACGAGTCAAAATAAAGATAACAATAATTATAAATATTTGTAAGTTGATTTTTATTTGCAATAGCTTTTCCGCTCCTTTTCATATGAAAATTTAGATTTAATTGAAATTTAGTACTAAATCTGGATCCACAAATCTACCTTGTTTTCTTATCTCAAAATGTAAATGTGGCCCTGTAGTATTCCCAGTTGCTCCTACTTCTCCTATAGCTTGCCCCTTTTGTATATACTCACCTTCGGATACATATATGCTGCTTAAATGCGCATACAATGTTACAAGGTTTCCATTCTGTATCTTTATATGATTTCCGATAACCACCGAACTCCTGAAACCCTAATTACAACTCCGTCCATTGCGGATGCAACCATTGTTCCTGTATTTGCAGCAATATCTATTCCTGTATGAAATCCAGATACATTTGGAAAAGGAGATATCCTATAACCAAATCTTGACGTAATCACCCCGGTTAGTGGCAACCCTAAATAATAGTTTTCAATAATCTTTTTTGCATCTAACTCCATTTGACTCAAACTACTTATTTCATCTGAATTTTCTATAATTGGACCTCCAACTCCCGTCCTGTCTATATCCTCATATCCATCTCCTTCTATGTTTTCTTCATAGTAATGGTCTTCCATCTCCGTTTCTTCTTCATCTTCCTCGTCTTCGTCATCTTCGTCATTTCCCGTCACTTCCTCTTCTGTACCATCTCCAAACAACTGCCATCCATTTACTCTTTCTACTAATGCATTGTATATCCCGTTAATATCCATGTTATATGAAAGTATTCCTCTAACTCCATTTATCGTATTATTTGAAAAGTCATGATTTATTCGACCAATCAAATAGAAGCTAGAATATATCAACACACACACAATTAACTGAAAACCCATTTTTCTTAATAGATTAAAATTTGGTTTTTCACCCACATTTACTCTAGCTGAACTAGGATAGTTAGCTTGTATCTTTTTTCGGTAATATATTTCTTCCGCCCTTCTTATTCTTTCATCCGGGGTTAAAGTTCTTTCCAAAGTAAAAACACCTCTCCTTTGTAACATATTGTTAATCAATATATATTCAAAGAAAAAGTGTTTAGAACTTCATCTGTGTTATTACGGCTAGACCTCACTCGGAATTCCCAATAGCAACAAGCTTTGGCCATCTTACAACGATCCTCTACGCTTATATTACTCCCATTAATATAAGATTCATGATGAATAATACAATTAATGCAACTAACACTGTTTTTAATACCTTATGCCTTCCGCCATTTCTTTTTTTATGTTTAGACTTAATCTCACCTTGTCGTTCAATATTTGAAATATAGTTGCTAATCACCATTTGTGCTTCATTTACAATATAGTCTCTATTTCCCTTTTGGCTTTCGTCATTCTTCTGTGTGCTCTTCTTACTATTTATCATATTCAAATTTTTAATTTTCACTACGCTTCCGTTCTTCTTGTATTTGGGTATCAGTAGCAAGCTTTGATACGTTTCGCAGAAACGCTTCGCTTATATTTGGTTTTAATATTACAATTGCTTCGTCTACTATATTAGACGGTAAATTTTTTAATATTATCATGTTTTTCATCTTTCCTGTATCCATATGTATCCACCTCTAATATAAGTTTTTCCTCTTTTGGTAATTTTATACACCCATTTCTCTTTTGGGCGGAAGAATCACTACATTTATATCCTCAAGTTTATTATATTTCTTTATAATATCTTCTGAGAAACTTGCAAGTTCATTAGAAATTATAAATGTACTATAGTTATCATTTATTAATTCTGCTATTTTCTTATCTGTATCATCAGGATTTTCCACATCGAAAACATCTAGTCCCAGCGATTTAAATATCCTGAAACTCTTTTTATCCTTTGCAAATTTAATCCACGAAACTTTCATTATCTCATCACCCATTAATAGTTTGTGTATTTTCGTGATTTTTATGCCAAATTCAAATTCAAACATGAAAAAAGGCAGATTTATAATTTTAACTCTGCCTTTTTCTGTTTTCCTGATATCTTTATACTTCTCTTCTAGCTTCTCTTTTCTTTTAGTACTAAAACTAATAATAATCCTGATATTGCTATACTTACTAGCATCTTATATCTAAACATATTTGTATCATCAGCTGTCGATACCGCATTCCCTGCTCCTTGATTGTTATTTTCTTCTTCTGGACGATACTCTCCTTTTACTTCTCCATCATCTTCATTGTTGTTATTGTTACCGTTCTCATAACCATTGCCATTGCCACTTCGCACTACATACATATATTCTGTGTCTAGCTCTTCTTCTAGCAGGTTAATATATCCTACTGTCCCGTCTCCATATGCTTCTGCATCATATATCTCTGACCTACTTACTATAATTCTTCCTGTTCCTCCTTCATCTGTCACCTTAAATGCTACTTGAATATCTCTATAGTCTGGATTTCCTAGCTCTACTCCTAAGTCTGGGTCAAATGCTTCTATTCTGTTATCTTCTAAATGTCTTGTTCTTATTTCTACTGCTTCTGATGCGTCTGTAGTTACTTGTCCACTGCTATCTATCATTATCCATTCATAGTTTAGATTTGTACTGTGACTCGGCAAGAATTCTAATCCTGCTGGGATATCATTTACTATCTCATTTACATATCCTGCTATTGTTCCTTCATTAAATACTCTTATTGTTTGGATGATGATGCTTCCAGCTGTCATTTGTACTGGATTAGCTGATTTGTTTATTGGGAATGTATATATTAGTTCTCCTTCAAAGTCATCTGGCATTGATACAATTGGTGCTCTATTTAAGTTAGTAACTACTCCGTTTGTTTCTACATGTCCAATAAATGTTCTTAGTGCTAAATTGAATACTAATAGAGATCCTTGCTGCTCTAACTTATTTGCTACATCAATTTGGACAACTTCTGTTATAACTTCCACTTCTATCATCCCTGGGTTACATAGTCCCTGCCCTACACATATACATTCTTCTGCTACCCACTCTTTTGTTATATCTACCTCTCTCGTTGCTGTTACTCCTGCTATAGCCATAGCTATAAAGTTTCCATTCTCTATTCTTCCTACTGTTATTCCATTTGGTTCTACTATTACAAATTCATTTCCTTCTTGCTTAGTTTCCACTTTTATATAGAATGGATCCACTATTCTTTCGTATCCATCTGGTGCTTCTACCTCTTCTACACGGAATATGAATACTTCACCATCATATGTTATTTCCATATCCTCTAGTCTTATTGTTCCTGCTAATGTAGTTTCATGTAACCCCATGTCAACTTCAACAAAGTCTGAATTATCCCATACCAATCTAGTTATCTCAAATTCTGCACTATTATCTGTTATAAGATTCCCTTGCTCATTTGTTTTTCTTATATATAGGTCAAAATTTCCTTCAATGGATTCTTTCTTATTCACTACATTTATTGTTATTACATTATCTTCTCGTGATATCTCTATTCCTAGTATATTCTCTGGTATAAAGATTTCATCTTCCATTCTTCCTAACTCAACAAGTATTATTGCAAAGATGTCGCCATCTTGTATAGCTGTCACCCTCAAATAAAATGCATCTTCTATTTTCATATATCCTTCAGGAGCCACTGTCTCCTGTATACGAAGTATAAACTCACCATCACTTGTTATTTCTATATCTTCTAACCTTATTGTTCCTGCTTGTGTAGTTTCATGTGTTTCTATAAGAATCTCAATAAGATTAAGATGCGAATTATCCCATATTAATTTGGTTATCTCAAATTCTGCACTGTTATCTGTTATAAGGTTTCCTTGTTCATCTATTTTCCTTATATAAAGGTCAAAACTTCCTTCAGGATTTCCTCCACTAGATGGTGTAAACTCTACAATTATTGTTACTTCATTTCCCATAAGGTGTATGCATACATGATCTATATTTTGTGGCACAAACACTCCTGCTTCCATTATTCCTAACTCAGCTTCTTTAACTACAACTTCTCCCCATTCCATCCCAGTTGTTATTCTCACATAGAATGGAATTATTGTATTGCTATAACCATCTGGTCTCCTTGTATTTACTACTCTATATGTCAACTCTTCGTCAGCTCTTACCTCTATGGACTCACCATTTACTATTAAAGTTCCTGTAGCAACTCCTACTGCAGTATTATCATCTGTAGTATGATATATGTTCGTATCCGCGTCTTGCCACTTGTCTCCCGGCTGTCCAACTTCAAGTTCCCATACTTTATTACCTATAGTTCCATCAGCTCCAACAAAAGTTGGATTAATAAAGACATCCTGATCCAAAACAATTACTGGGCGTATTGCCCCACTATGAACAGCCATAGACCAAGAGAAAAAGTTTACTGGTCCTCGGCTATTGTCAGCAATTCTAGCTATAGTAGGAACCTGCGTCGCTATTTGTGTTGCTAAAAAATATTGTTGATGCGTCTTTGCTACAGTTGTTCCAAATATTAGTCTGTCTCCAATTCTATTTCCAACAGGTCTAATTATCGCACCATCACTTCTTACATATGATATAAGCATATCTACATCATTTACATTCATACTTCTTGCTTCTGCAACTATTGGCGACGAATATAGCTCACTAACTATTTCGTTTAGTATGTCTACTGCATTATTCCCTCCGCGCTGTTCCGTCTAAGAACTAAACTACTTGTTGTAGGTGTACTACTAATTAATGTTATCTGTCCATTATCTAATGACTTTATTTGCCACTGTAAATTTTGTGTTGTAAAGTGTTGATCCGTTGTATGCCCCGATAAAGCTGCAGGCACTGTATGCGAACCAACTGTCGGCGTAAAATTCACAAAATCTCCAACTTGCGGACTCCTCAACTCAGTTAACACTCTTGTTATATCAAATGTAGCCCTATCGCTTGTTATTAAAACCCTATCACAGTCTACTACTTCTAATATCATGTCAAAGCTTCCTATTTTTCTGTTTTCTACATCAATAGTAAACGTTACTGACTCCATCCAATGATGGCTTTCAATATCTACCGTTACTCCTTCTAAATCATATTCCTCAAAAGAATAGAAGTCATCATCGTATACCAGTCTACCTATTAATATCTTATCCAAACTCGCTGTCATATCCCCTACATCAAATCCAGGAAGAATTTTTATAGCAAAATTTTCATTTACTATTTCATATCCATATGGAACTACGGTTTCCTTAAATACAAACATTCTTCCATTTACTGCTTCCAGAATAAATTCTTTTTCTATTATCCCTGTTATCCAACCACTTCCATCAGATTGGCTTGATGTTGTATACGCTGTTTCCGACTCTCGAGCCACAGTCCATACATGTCTTGCCCATCCACTAATCTCCGACCACACATATTCTTGCTCAAATATATATTCTACTATCTCAAACCCTGCTTTGTCACTTAATATCAAATTCCCTTCTTCATCTACTTTTCTTAGCAATAGGTCCATTCCGCTAGTTATACCAACATTCAATATTTCTACTTGTACTATTTGTATGGGTTCACTACCATAATAATAATTTTCTCCATGTAGCACCCTAACAGTAGCCTCTTCTCTCGTCCAGCCATTATGATAACCATGATCAGTGTACATGAATCCACAACACCATTCACAATAATTCAGACCTAAATATACTCCGCTCACTTGTATTTCATTTCCTACTTGGTGGGTTGTTACTTTAACATAAGTTGAATTCAAAGGTGGATGATATCCAAATGGTACAGTTCTTTCATCTATTCTAAATATTAACTCTTGCCCCGCATATTCTATTGGTATATTTGGTATCCTTATAACCCCTGTTGGCAAATTATCATCATCTTGATTCTTATAGCTTGTTCTATGATGATATTCTCCTGTCCATAAGTGCTCAATTACTAAATGCCTTAAAGTAGGCGATTCGAAAGGGTCACTTGTCCAAGCTCCGTGTCTCTGTCATCATTCTTACATCAAAATATACAAAATCACTTACTAATAGCTCTGTATGCCAACAAACATTCGGAAATAAACTAAATTGAGTTGGCCAACAACACCATAAAAAGCCGATTGCCTTATTTATTACTAAGTCAAATGTTGGAACTGGTCTATTCTCTACATCTATTTGTAAATATATCTGATTTCCTGGCGTAAACATTATATTTACTCCGTCTACATGGTACTCTTCAAAAACTATAGCACCTGACCAATCGCATTCTACCATTCTGCCTATCTGCTTTCTATACCAAGTAAAGCTATCAAATACATTAAATCCAGGTAGGAATTTAATAGCAAAACTATCTGCTGCCATATATCCTTCTGGCGCTTTCACTTCAGTAATTTGAATAACAACACCACTATTTACTCTAAACTGAGTATATTCTAATATAAATCCTGTTACCCATCCACTGCCAAAAACTGAATCTATTTTTGTAAAACGTGTTGGTCCTTGATCAAAAAGATCCGAAGAAGTATATATCATACTTCCAAAATCGTCTTCTATAAATGAAAACCCTTCTATATCAAAAATCGCATAATCATGTACCAAAAGATTTCCGTCTTCATCTACTTTATTTATAAGTAGTTCAACGTTATTATATAGTGGTTCTTGTATTTCTAGTGTTATAAAAAACTCTCCATCAATAAATGCACCGCTATCATTATAAGAAGAATGATACCAAGATAAAGTTACACCTTCTATAGTTTTAGGTATGAAAATTCCTTCTTCCACTATACCTATCTCAATCTCCGTTGTCCCTAAAGTCGCTTCAGATATCGCTCCATCAATTTCTTGAAAAATTCTTATATAAAAGCTTTCTTCTAGCACTGCATATCCCCATGGAGCTATTGTTTCTGTAATTCGGAATATAAATTCATATTCACCTTGCTTGCCCCACCACGTGTATAGCCTTGCTGTTTCTTCCATGCCTGTCGTTCCCATCCATGTAGGGCGCGTTACGTTTAATCCGGCTTGGTATTCCTGCTATCTCGAATTCTGAATTGCTATGCGTCACAGGGAACCCCATCGCATCTAATCTTATTATCTCTAAATGATATGGGACAGGCCACAGTGCAGCTCTAGGCAAAATCCCATGCAATTCTAAGTCGAGGTATTCATAGTAGTAATATTCTACTTCCTCAACATTTTCATCTATCTCTTCTTCATAATATTCAATTAATTCCTCTTCTTGCTCTTCTTTTTCCTCTTCCACATCTTCTAATACATATTCTTCTATTCTTTCCTCTATCTCGATATAACTGTCTTCCGCACCTACCCAATATGCATATATGTGTGTTAGTGGCTGACTAATATTAAGAAAAATCATCACCGTTACTATTAGTATGGTTATCATCATCTTTTGTGTTCTTTTCATGTTTTCTCCTCCTATGAACCTATTCTCTCTATATGAATCGTACTATTTTTTCTGAAGAATGTAAATGGCAATTGCTGCCTAAACGCTTATGTCCCAACGCCTTTACCTGTTTCTCCTTAGGGAACTACACTTCCTGTTTTACCTTCTCATATATTAAACTTTTATTACAATTTTATTTCATTCTTTACTTTTTGAGTGTTTTTCTTACGCTTCCTTGGTTTCTATAGCTTCCAGCATACAAAAAAGGATGCACTTATCTCATGCATCCTTATGTTATTTATTTAATATTGTTAGATAAACATATATTGGACTTTACCAAAATCAGTTACATCTAATTGTTCCATTCCATATTTATATAATGGTTTCTCTTTATACTTATCTACTTGTACAGCTTTTCTTTGTCTTAGACTCTCTTTAACGTCTAGTACTCTTTGGTTTTTAGAACCTCTGAATAATAGCGACCAATCTCTTTGCCTTTCTACGAATTTTCCATCTACTAAAACATTTATACAATTCAATAATTCTAATATTTGTGAATTTGACTTTGACATTTTAAATAATTCTTCAAATGTAAATCCTGTATAGCACCAAACATTGATACTATGATTCCTACAAAACTCTGCCACTTCAAGACATGCTTCTACTTGGAAAAACGGATCTCCTCCAGATAGCGTTATACCATCTTGTCCTTCTAAGTGTAATAATTCTCTTTTTATATCATCTATATCTGCTGAAAATCCACCATCAAAAGAATGCGCTCCTGGATTGTGACAACCAGCGCAATTATGTTTGCACCCTTGCGTCCAAAGAACAGTTCTTATTCCCTCTCCGTCTACTATACTATCTACTTGTAAATTATCTGCTAATCTTATGTTCATTTTTATTTTTCCCCCTGAGTACGTTTTCTTAATCTTATTTTATTTTGTGTTTAGTACGATCTTTTTCTTCACTCTTTTTACTGTTATTAAATCTGTCTACTGTCCCTACTAAATATCCTGTGATCCTTCTAATTCTTTCGAACTCTACCTCGTCCTCTACTCTACCACATCCAGGACATTGTCCATTTATCACTCCTGTATATCCACAAACCGGATCTCTATCAACAGGATGATTTATTGCTCCATATCCAATACCAGCTTCCTTCATCATTCGAACTATCTTTTCAAATGCTTCTATATTCTTTGTTGTGTCACCATCTAGTTCCACATACGTTATATGTCCTGCATTCGTAAATTTATGATATGGCGCTTCTACCTTAATCTTATCAGCTGCTGTAATCTTGTGGTTTACTGGTATGTGGAATGAGTTTGTATAATAGTCTTTGTCTGTTATTCCTTTTAATTTTCCATACATAGCTTTATCTATTGCAGTAAATCTTCCTGACAATCCTTCTGCTGGTGTTGCTATAAGTGAGAAATTTAAGTTGTGCTTTTGTGAATACTCGTCACATCTTTTTCTCATGTGTCCGATTATTTCTAATCCTAACTTTTGAGCTTTTTCGCTTTCTCCATGGTGCTCTCCAATTAGGGCTTTTAATGTTTCTGCTAATCCGATAAACCCTATTGTTAATGTTCCATGTTTCAATATCTTTCTAATTTTATCATTAGGCTTTAATTTTTCACTATCTATCCATACACCTTGTCCTAACAAAAATGGTGCGTTAGATGCTTTTTTAGTACACTGCAATTCAAATCTTTCTAATAGTTGATCTTTAACTATTTCTATTCTTTCATCCAGTTCTTCATAGAATTTTTTCATGTCTAGCTTTCCATTAACTGTCTCACCATGCTTTATTCCCAATCTAGGTAAGTTAATTGATGTAAATGAAAGATTTCCTCTCCCTGGTGTTACTGATCTTGATTCATCAGCACTGTTTCCTAGCACTCTTGTTCTACATCCCATGTATGCAACTTCTGTATCATAATCACCTGGCACATAATATTGCTTGTTAAATGGTGAATCTATGAACGAGAAATTTGGAAATAACCTTCTTGCTGATACTTTACATGCTAATTTAAACAAGTCATAATTTGGATCTTCTTCGTTATAGTTAATACCTTCTTTTATTTTAAATATCGATATTGGAAAAATAGGTGTTTCACTCTTACCAAGCCCTGAGTCTGTTGCGAGCAAGAAGTTTTTGATTACCATTCTTCCTTCCGGGCTTGTGTCTGTCCCCATATTGATTGAAGAAAATGGCACTTGTGCTCCTGCTCTAGAATGCATCGTATTTAAGTTATGTATAAAAGCTTCCATTGCTTGATATGTAATACGATTTGTTTTTTCCATTGACTTTTTATATGCTAATTTAAATAATTTTTGTAACCCTTCGCTATTCCTGCAATATTCATCAAATATAGGAAGATCAAATTCTATACTTTCTAGTCTATCTATCCTAGTAGTAATACCATTAATAGCTACAAATTTATCAAAATCTGTAAGTTCTAAGAAATCATAAACACTTTGCTTCATTTGTTTTTTAAAAGTTCTTAAAACTCCTGGTGCTAAATAGTAATCAAAAGATGGTATTGATTGACCTCCATGTTGATCATTTTGGTTTGCTTGTATTGCAATCGCTGCTAATGCTGCATACACCATTATATCCTTAGGCTCTCTTAAATGACCATGCCCTGTTGAGAACCCCTCTTTAAATAATTTTCCTAAGTCTATCTGACAACATGTTGTAGTTCCCATTGGCATAAAATCCATATCATGAATATGTATTTCTCCACTATCATGACTATCAACAAATCTTCTTTTTAACAAATATGACTTTGCAAATTCTTTTGATACCGTACTTCCATATTGTAACATTGTTCCCATTGCAGTATCTCCGTCAATATTCGCATTTTCGCGTTTGCTATCATCTTCATTTGAAGATTTGAGTCCTAAATTTTCTACTGCTTTTAAAAACTTATGTTGTTGTTTCTCATCAAAGAATAATTGTCTTGACTGGTTTCTTCTTTCACGATAACTTGCAAATGACTCACCAACATCATCATACTTATTCTTTCTTAGTTGTTCTTCTATGATGTCTTGAACCTCTTCTATCTTTATTCTAGAAACTCCCAAACTCTCTATATGTGAAACTACTTTATTGTATACCTTGTGAACGTCGTGTTCTGTATATTTAGGAACTTCTTCCTCTTCACTCCTAACACTATCAAAACCTTTTTTGATTGCTAGTGCGATTTTTCCTCCGTTAAACTCTACCTTCTTACCATTTCTTTTTACTACTTCTATTTCAAGATGCTTCTCTTGCTCTCCCATATTTTGCCCCCCGTATTCTTCGAACTCTGCTCGCGTTAAATATTGAATGGTAAAGTAACAAATTATTATTACTCTTTGCCTGAACTGTATTCTATATTTTAAAGAAAATATGGTCAATAGTTTATTGCAAAATGTAATACAATTGTAATATTTGTTTTTTTGAGAATTTGGTATTTTCTAGAGTCTTTTCCTTTTTACATTTTCGCCATTTCGCCTGTTGCATAAGCATTCTTAAGGTTTTGTCTTTTTAAATTTTTTCGTGATTTTTTCATGTTTTGAAAAAAATGATTTTTTTATAATGCCCTTTTTTATATCTTTTGGGTACATAATGAATGGCGATTTTTTTATGAATTTTATGACATCATACTATTCGGTTAATATTTCCGCTCGTGTAGTCCTTTCCTTCCATTCTCTCGTAGTTTTTATGTTTTTGTATTATGTCGTTTATCTCGCTAATACTTTCATCTAATATATCAATCCTAACCCAGTCTACATCTAAATCTTCGCAATCTATTGATGTTATCTTTGAATTGTAAATAAACATAGTACAACTATTTGAATCTGTATATATAGGAAACTGAAATCCCATTCTATCTTTCAAAATATATTTTCCTTTTTCGCATGCCTTGCTACAATTCTTCGGATTTCCTATAATACAATATTCAGAAGTCATAAGCAAAGCCCTTCCATATATTATCGCTTCCTTTGCAGAATTACCAGAAATAGAGTTTATGCTGTCTTTATCTAATTCAGGTGATACTGTATATCTTTCAACTCCCATTTTCTCTAACTCTACTACTGAATTATTATTAAATACATTCATTGTATAATTTGCAACTAACTTTAAGTCCTTACTCTTGATAGTTTTCTCATCTTCCATCTTTCTAAGTAATTCTATGATAGACATATTTGAGACAACAATTCCCTCAATCTTCTTAGTTCTTAAAACCTCTCCTATATGCTCTCTTATCAGTTTTTCATATGCACTCTTTGTTATTGCAGGCAAATAAATATATGCTCTAAAATTATCACATATATTTGTAACTGTTCCTTCATATTCATCATCTATAAAATATCTAAAAGGAATATATATATCATCTATACCTTTTATCAGTGCATAATCTTTATTTTTATCTAGTCTACTTAGAAGCAAAGATATCCCCTGCTTTCTCCCCTCTATTTTAGACTTTTCACCTATTTTAGAATCACATGAACCTAAAGCTTCAGCTCCAAATTTAGATTCCTTAGAATCCCTTTTGAACTCATTAGCTATTTTTTCTTCTAGCTTAATTAATCCTTCTCTCCTTATTTCATTTACACTACTAATAGGAACAAATACATCTTCATCCATATCTATCTTAATGCTTGAAACATTGAAAATCGTATTTCCTGTTTTAGATATTTGCTGAGAAATTCTTTCTAACTTAAGTTCAGTTCCAGCAGAGTCTGTACTTCCTGATAAGTTCTCACAAACCGCGCTTAAATATTCTATGGCTGTTTTTGTATCTACATCTTCAAACACTACTTTTGCCTGAGTTCCCTTTTTCAATTTCAATGTACAATTTACATCTCTTTTCATATTTTCCTTTGAATTTATATAGGTAATATCCTTGTTTAGCTTAAGCGACACTGTCTTATATATCTTGTCTCCTGATTTTATCCTTCCTTTGATTCTTCCGGATCGTGATTGCTTGTCCTTTTTTTGCTACTTTAATATTTTGATCATTCTCCATAAGTTCAGAAATTTTACAAGAACTTTCTCCTATCGCAACGCTGTCTCCTAATTCTATTTCCTTTTCCGTTTTAAACTTAACATACCCTTTGTTTGGGTTATATGCATGCACTTCTCCGTACTAAAAGTCCAGTATGATTTGGCCTTTCTTTATATATCATCTCTTTTCCTAATTTTCCTTTTAAGTACCCTGTACTTCCGTGCACCTCTATTAAATATCTGCAGCAATATCTCTCTATCAGTTTCGTCCACAATATATTCTTGATCGCTATATGCTAAATCTATATATTTTCTATATATTCTAGTTACAATCCCGTGTGTATTCTGGAGATTTCATTCTCCCCTCTAACTTTAGTGATGTTACTCCTGTTTTTATTAGCTCAGGAAGTATATCTAAAGTAACTACATCTTTCGGGCTAAGTATATATCCTTTATCTAAACATCTGTCATCTGAAGTATTAATAAGTTCATACGGCAGTCTGCATGTTCCTGCACATCCACCTCTATTTCCGCTTCTGCCACCTATCATGCTACTCATTAGACATTGTCCTGAATATGAAACACAAAGAGCTCCATGAGCAAAAACTTCTATTTCTGTTTTTGTATTCTCACAAATATTTTGTATTTCTTCTAAGGGCAACTCACGTGCTAAAACAACTCGTTTAATACCAGCCTTTTCTAAAACCTTCACACCATTTAAATTATGTACGGTCATTTGTGTGCTAGCATGAATCTCTAAATCAGGAAATACCTCTAATACTTTCTCCGCCAATCCCAGATCTTGTACTATTACGCTATCAATTCCTGCCATATATGCGGACTTTAATGTCTCTAATACTTCTTTCATTTCTTCATTTTTAATTAATGTGTTCAATGTAAGAAATGTTTTTACTTTTCTTAATTTCGCATACGTAATTGCTTTTATTAATTCTTCATTTCCAAAATTCTGGCTATTAATTCTTGCATTAAACTTGTTTGCACCAAAGTATACACTATCCGCCCCATTCTGTACGGCAGCAACTAAGCTCTCAAAATCTCCAGCAGGTGATAAAAGTTCTACTTTTTTCATTGTTCTTCTCCTATTTATATATTATTTTATATGTTGCAAAATTCAGGGCTACCCTTGACACAAAGCCTAAAAATGTTTATAATTAAAGAAGATAGGAAACCACAAGAACGTGGTTGCCACATATGTGTTTAAAATGCATTCCGCTGGCAAGAGCAAGAATGCGTTTTTTTATTTACTCAAAATCATTACTGCAATAGCAACAATTAAGGCAAATGCTATAATAGATACTCCTACTAATCCAAAGAAAAGTATATAGGCTATTAATAATAATGCTTCATCTATCATATGCACCACCTCCAATCTATGTAGGTGGCAAATTCACATTTCTGCTTCTCCATATCTTCCTACAAAATATATCAAACTTCATTATTTAAGTCAATATTCTTTGTCATTTTTACAACTTTTATTAGCCCTATTGACTGACTCTGTAGTATATTGATTTTTTCCATATATTATGATATTGTTTTGCTAGTTAATAGGAGGAAAGATCGTATGGCAATTTATACACATGACTGTTTTGTAGAGATAAGTGATATAGACGATAATCTTGTATTATCCAACTATGGATTCTTAAGATTATTCCAAGAAACTGCTGGTAAAGCATCAGCTAGTGTACGGGTATGGTCCAGCTAACATGAGAGAAACTAAATATGCATGGATTCTTCTTAATTGGAAGCTTAAGGTTTTCTCTAGACCTGCATGGAATGAGAAAATAACTATTAAGACTTGGCCAAGAGCTTTTAATAGATGTTACTCATATAGAGATCTAGAAATGTATGATGAAGATGGTAATTTAGTTGCAATAGCTGCTTCAAGATGGACTTTAGTAAGTTTAGAAACCAATAGCATCTGTAAAGTTCCACCTGAAATGGCAGAAAAATATTCCATGTTTGATAAAAGTCTATTTGAAGAACCTGTTTTTAACAAATTACATGAACCTGAAAGCTCCAAATTAAAATTTGAACAAATAGCAGGAAGAAGAGATATCGATACAAATAGACATGTAAACAACATATCTTATATATCTTATGCTTATGAAGCTCTGCCACAAGAAGTATATGACCGGTGTTCCTTTTGAAAATATGGAGGTAGCTTATAAGCATGAGGCTAAATTGGGTGATGCCATTTCATGTTTCTATTCTAAATCTGAAAATAATGAACACATTGTTACAGTAAAAAACAAAGAAACAAATGTGGTACATGCAATTATAAAGTTATATTAACTAAAAGCACTCAGGAAAACCTGAGTGCTTTTAGTTAATCATTCTTTAATCATATTCAATCATATTTTTATTTAAAATATTCTATTCCTGATTCAAATAGTTTAGTGTCTACATTTCCTAATACGTTTTTAACATTTCCTCTATACGTTCTTTCTGGATGTGTCATTGTCCCTAGTATCCTACCATCCTTGCTTGTTACACTTTCTATTGCATATATAGAATTACCTGCATTGTTCTGGATGTCATATGTTGCATTTCCTTTCTCATCCACATATTGAGTAGCTATCTGCCCATTTGCTATTAACTCTTTTAACACCTCTTCACTTGCAACAAATCTCCCATTTGCATTGGCTACTGGAACTAAGAACTCATCTCCTAGGTTTACTTTGCTTAACCATGGTGATAATTTTGATGTTACTTTTGTCCTAACAAATCTGCTTTGACTACTGCCAATTGCATTCATGGCTATTGTTGGCATGCTTTCATCCATATCTCTAATTTCACCATATGGTATTAATCCTAATCTTATTAATGCTTGGAATCCATTACATATACCTAGTATTAATCCATTTTTTTCGTTTAGATGAGCATGTACTGCTGCTTTTATTTGTGGTTTTCTAAACACTGTTCCTATAAATTTCGCTGGTCCATCTGGTTCATCTCCACTACTTGAGCCTCCTGGGAAGATAATTATGTGCGCTTCTCTAATTGCTTTTTCATATGCTAGAACACTTTCCTCTATATCTTGCCCTGTTAAGTTCTTAAATACCACTACATTTGGAATTCCGCCTGCATCGTGGACAGCTTTCGCCACATCATACTCTGTGTTTGTTCCCGGAAATACTGGTATAAATACTACTGGCTTATCCACTTTCTGCACTGGCGTCGCACTACATGTCTTATCTGATACAATATTCGCTACTTCCCCTTCTTTAGCTGTTTTTGAAACTACAGGGAATATCTTTTCTAATGGTTTCTCCCATACCTTAATTAATTCTTCTAAATCTAATGCTTCTCCACTAGGTAATATCATCTTTGGTTCTTCAGTAGTTACACCTAGTTCTGTGCATTTTTTTACTCCATTTGTCGAATTGCAAATACATCCAACATCTTCTTTAAGCTCAATTACGAAAGAACCAAACATAGGATTAAATAGTGAAACATCATTTGTAAATTTAAATCCAAGCTTGTTCCCTACTGCAGCTTTAAACACTACATCTAAAACACCATGTTGTCTTATGCTATTACATGATAATACTTTCCCTTCACTTATTGCTTTATGAATTATTTCATAATTCTCTTTCAAGTCTTCTAAGTCTGGTAAAAAATCCTCTGTTAGTTTAGTTCTTAATAAGACTACTTTAGATCCTGATTTTTTAAACTCGTTAGAAACTACTTTATTTGTATCAACTACACCTACACAGAATGTTACTAGAGTAGGAGGCACATCTATATCATTATATGTACCTGACATGCTGTCTTTTCCTCCTATAGCAGCAATTCCAAGTTCTTTTTGAATATAGTAAGTTCCTAATAATGCTGCAAAAGGTTTCCCCCATTTTTCAGGGTTTGTCCCTAATCTTTCAAAATATTCTTGCAGTGTAAACCATGCTTTGTTGTAATCTCCACCGACAAGCAACATATTTTGATACTGCGTCTATATTGCTGAACACCGCTCCATGGAATGGACTTATTTCAGACAAATATGGATCATATCCATATGACATTATTGTTCCTGAATCCGTATGACCTTTTAATGTAGGTATTTTTGCACACATTGCTTCAATTGGAGTTAATTGATGTTTCCCTCCAAGTGGCATAAACACTGTCCCTGCGCCTACTGTACTATCAAATCTCTCTACTA
Source organism: Oscillospiraceae bacterium (assembly GCA_009785865.1). Classification (GTDB taxonomy): domain Bacteria; phylum Bacillota; class Clostridia; order TANB77; family CAG-508; genus WQVL01. Next base: position 26,072 of record WQVL01000010.1, read on the forward strand.
ACCCTCTTTGCGAACAGCATTTTAGCGACGAAAGTCTTTTCTTGAATTCTTCTGCTTGTCCTCCACTTATTCTACTCTCAAAATATTCTTTTACTCCTGTAGGTTCTGCCACTTTAACAGCTGCTGTTTTCATTGTTCCATTTGTATCTAAAAATTCCCTTGATATATCTACAATTGTTTTTCCTCTCCAATGCATTCTTACTCTAGCTACTTCTGTAACAGTAGCTACAACTGACGATTCTAGATTTTCTTCTTCAGCTAGTTTTTGAAACCTTTCTACATCTTCAGCCTCTATAACAATTGCCATTCTTTCTTGAGATTCTGATATTGCAATTTCTGTTCCGTCTAATCCCGGATACTTTGTAGGCACTTTATCTAAGTTTATTTCTAATCCATCTGCTAGCTCTCCAATCGCTACTGATACACCACCTGCACCAAAATCATTACATCTCTTTATCAATTTAGTAGCTTCACTATTTCTAAAAAGTCTTACAATTTTTCTTTCTTCTGGAGCATTTCCTACTTGTACATCAGCACTACACTCTGTTAATGCTTCAACACTTTGAACCTTTGAAGAACCAGTTGCAGCTCCACATCCATCTCGCCCTGTTCTTGCTCCTAATAGTATTATTTTGTCTCCAGGCGACGGCACTCCTCTAACAACATTTTCCTTTGGAGCTGCTGCTATTAAAGCTCCTAACTCCATTCTTTTTGCAACATAATTTGGATGATATATTTCTGCTATTTGCCCTGACGCTAACCCTATTTGAGCACCATATGAACTATATCCTTTTGCTGCAGTAGTAGTTATTGTCTTTTGAGGCAGTTTATTAGGCATAGTATCTTCTATCGGTGTTGTAGGATCGCCTGAACCTGTTATTCTCATCGCTTGATATACATATGATCTCCCTGATAATGGGTCCCTTATAGCTCCACCTAAGCAAGTATTTGCTCCACCAAAAGGCTCTATTTCTGTTGGATGATTATGCGTTTCATTCTTGAACATTACTAAGTATTCTTCTGGCTTTCCATCAACTAAAATTTCTGCTTTTATACTACATGCATTTACTTCTTCTGATTCATCTAAATCTTTTAAAGCTCCTCTTTTCTTAAGCTCTTTTACTATTATCGTAGCTATATCCATCAGAGAAACGTCTTTTGCTTTCTTGTTATCATATACAAACTCTCTCGACTTTATATAGTCTGCATATATATCTTGTAATAGATCCCAACTAATATCTACTTTCTCTAATTTTGTTAAGAAAGTAGTATGACGACAATGATCTGACCAATATGTATCTATCATTTTCATTTCAGTTACTGTTGGGTCTCTCTTTTCTTCATCTCTAAAATATTTCTGGCAAAATTGTAAATCTTGTGCATCCATTCCAAGTCCATATTCGTTAGAATATTGTTCTACCACACTTGGGTCCGTAAAATCTGCCTCAATAAATCCTTGTACACTTTTTACATCTTCTGCCGTTTCTGTACCAACTTCTAGTTTCTCTGGTTTTTCTAAAGAACATTCTCTTTGATTTATAGAATTGATTAAATATTTTTTAATTTTAGCTACATCTGAATCTGAGATGTTCCCTTTCAAAATATATATAGTTGCATGCTCACTAATTGGTCTTTCATCTTCCTCTGTTAGCAACCCGCAAACATTCTGATAAAGAATATTCTCTTTGATCAAATTGCCCTGGTAAATATTCTACTGCAAACACAGCATCACTTTTTTCAAATACGTATTCTTCTTCAAAACATAGTTCTACTTGTGGCTCAGAAAAAATTGTATGTTTTGCTTTGTCTAATACCTCATCCGAAATTCCCATAACATCGTATCTATTCAGCAATACAACATCTTCTAAATTTTCTATTTTTAAGCTCTCTTTTAAATCTTCTAGTAACTGTTTTGATTCTATATCAAATCCTGGTTTCTTTTGTGTGTAAATACGTTTTACTTGCATAATCTTCCTCCCATTTATAAATTCTATAGTTAAACTACAATAGCTACTATATAATTTCTACTTCTCCATTTCCTGCTGTAACTTTTCCAATGATATATGCTTTTTCTCCTTGTTCATTCAATATCTCTACTGCTTTGTCTGCATCCTCTTCAGCTACAATTAGTGCCATTCCTATTCCCATATTGAATGTACCATACATATCTTTTTCAGGAACATTCCCTTTTTCTTGTAATAGCTTAAAGATGTTCAATACTGGATATGACTCTTTTTGAACTTCTAGTGACACACCTTCTCTTAACATTCTTGGTAAGTTTTCGTAAAATCCTCCTCCTGTCACGTGAGATATTCCTTTAACTTCAATTTGTCTTAGTAGTTCAAGCATTGGTTTTACATATATTTTTGTAGGGGTCAAAAGTTCTTCCCCTAACGTCTTCCCTAGTCCTTCTACATATTGATTTAAGTTTTCTTTATTCACTTCGAAAACTTTTCTGACTAATGAAAACCCATTTGAATGTACTCCGGACGAAGCTATTCCTATTAGTTTGTCTCCTACGTTTATTGTGCTGCTATCTATTATGTCCTTTTTATCTACCATTCCAACTGCGAATCCTGCTAAATCATATTCACCTTCTGGATAAAATCCCGGCATTTCTGCTGTCTCTCCACCTACTAAACTACATTCTGCCATTTTACATCCATCTGCTATTCCTTCCACAATATCTGCTACTTTTTCTGGTATGTTTTTCCCAAGCGCTAAATAATCTAAAAAGAACATTGGCTTAGCCCCTGCGCAAATAATATCATTTACACACATTGCTACACAATCTTGCCCTATTGTATTATGCTTGTCCATTAAAAAAGCCAGCTTTAGTTTTGTCCCTACTCCATCTGTTCCAGATACTAAAACCGGTTCACTTATACCTTCCATATTTGGTGCATAAAGTCCTCCAAATCCGCCTATGTCAGTTAAAACTCCTTTGTCATGAGTGCTTTGTACGCTCTTTTTAATTAGCTCAACTGATTTATATCCTGCTGTCACATCAACGCCCGCTTCTTTATAGCTGCTTACTTCCACTACAAATCCCCTCTTTTCTCATTTTTTACTATAATATTATATTATATTTTTTAACTATTGTAAATATTTTTTCTGCATGTTTCTGCACAAAAAGAACGAGCCCTAAGCCCGTCCCCCTTATATTACATTATATAATTCTTTATGCCGTCTCTTACCCTTTCCATTCTCTCCACTCTCTCCATTTTTCTGCATTCACAGGAGCCAAGACAACTTTATAAATAGCAAATCCTGATATTGCAATTACTGATAACATCACTGCTATTACATATTGGAACATCGCTACTCCATCGCCAGTAGGCACAACTTCTGCTCCTTTAGTGCCATCTGTACCTCCTGTAGTACCTCCGCCTCCACTAGCAGTTCCTCCACCAGTAGTTCCTCCACTTCCAGGTGGATCTTTCTCATGATTGTTGTTTTGATTGTTATTCTGGTTGTTATTCTGATTGTTGTTTTGGTTGTCATTGCTTTGAGCTTCTATCACTATAGTTATTGATGTATCGCTTGCTGTAATGTTCTCTGTACCATTTGATCCTTCTATATTTCTAATGTTTATTGTAGCATTCCCCAAAGGAGCATCTTCCCTCACTGTAAAGGTCAATGTCGCTATATCAGTATTCGCACTAACACCGGTTGCATTATCTATTGTCAATCTCCTACCCCAAAGCGTATCAAAACCATTTAAACCTTGTACTGAACTTGTTATATTATTATTGCTGCGTTCTACTGTTAATCTTGTTTCATCAAATTCTACATCTGCGACAATAACATTAATTCCATTCGCAGCACCACCTATGTTAGCTAAATCACTTAAACTTATCGTAACTGTAACTTCTTCACCTCGTCTAGCTGTTTGTGCTCCTCTTGCTTCGAGTCTATAGCTTCCGTGCTGCATATACACTTAATGCCCACACAGTCATTAGTAATATTATGATTATTCCTATTCTTACTATTACTTTCATCAACTATCCTCCTATAAACTCTATTTCTGATAAATGTCTTCTTACTCTTAATAGATCTGTTAATGTAATTTGCCCATTTGTTGTTAATTCACCGGCTTTTCTATATACACTTGTCAGTGTTTCTAATCCTGCCATATGTCTCCTTAGTATAGATAAATCTGTCGGAGTAATTCTTCCGTCCCCGTCAAAGTCACCCATTACTACCAATATGTAATCTTTTCCGTCTACTGATAATATCATCCCTGTTCCTACTAATGCCACTCCTGTTATTGCTTCATCATTCTTATTGTACAATGTCAAATCAACCACTACTGGCCCTCCATCATGTTTTCTCAGCTCATATTGTGATACTAAATCTACATTTTCTAAAAAGTTTGCAACCGTGGTGTTTGGAGTTATCTTTCTTACATATTCATCATCTATATCATACACTTCTGATGTTAGCTTTCTCCCAATTCTAAACCCTTGCACTATAAGCGTCTCATTCCCCACATTATCTACGACTCTTACATGTAAGTATCTTCCTTCCCCTGGCATCAACAGGCTTCCAATCGGTCCTGTATATTCAATCCATGTAGACGGAAGACTATCACTCACACCTAGCCATCCATATTCTATTTTTGATACTCCACTATGTTCATCTGTTGCTATAATTTCTAGAGTCAATCCATCTATTGCAAACTCTATTTCCGGTACATCTAAATCTACTCTTGCATTTCTACTTACTATCCCTGATACTTCTCCTTCTATAACACCTATGGCTCTTGCACTTACTAGCATTGTTCCTGTGGTGTTTAATGCAACACGATCTGTATTTAGCCCAATAGTTTCCCAATTGCCATCTCCTAATCTAACTTCATATCTAAGAACATCTTGAGGATCATTGTGTTCATCTGTGATTCTAAAAGACACTTCCCCTCTTGTCCACTCTTCTGACATAACAATTGTTGGTCTTCTAAGATTTGAAATCACAAACGGTATTTCTATAAATTCACTTGGGTTCCCTTGCCTATTAAGTGCCCATATTTGAATTGTATGATTGCCAGATGGTAAGTTACATGAAGATAAATCTATTTCAAATTCTTTTGCCGTATCAAGATCAGTAATTCTTCCCGGTAATTGTTGTTCTGCTCCGCCATTTAAACTATAAAATATACTAACTTCCGGATTTTGATTATTATCCGAAACAAGTGCCCTTACTACTACATCTGTAGACTCAAATGATTCTACCGTATTGTTAATTCTTGTAACAACCGGAATCTCTGCTACCTCTCCCATACCTATAATTACAGAAAATATTGCAGTTTCTCCTGCTCCGATTGTTCTGTCAGTCCAAGAAAATGCAAATGAAGCTCCTTGAGCGCCTGTACCTTGATAATTTTGAACTGTATTATTTGTAAAAATCATAGTATTATGGAGCCATTCATCAGAGAAAAAGCTTCCTATCCATAAATTATCAATCGGGGTAGTTATTCCCGGAGCATTTCTGCCGAAAAAATTAAATTGCATATTGCCAATTGGCTCTCTAATCGCCACTCCTCTATTACTTTCAAGCCTCACTGCCATTACCTCTCTCGAAGCATCATTTCCGACTTGTGAATCTGCTCTGGCTCCTAAGTTTATTCTTCTGCTTGCACTATTTGTATTTTCTACAGTATAAATTATTCTTACAAACCTTCCTTCGTTTATAAAATCTGCATCAATTGACACTATTACTCCATCTTCTTCAACGGCCAACATGCCCGCTAAATTACCGCCAATCACTATATTCGACTTGCACTACATCTCCATTTTCTACTTGTATAAAAGTTTCATACGGATTTGTACCCCACGTTGTTTGCTGCCATTCTCCATTTATTTGCCCTTCTATTCTAAATCCACGCCATCCGTCAAGTCTATACCTCATTATCCCATTCGATATCCATTCAGCTGTAGAAATAGTGGGATATACAATCGTTAATAGAAACATCAGGATTAACAACACACTTGTTGCTTTCTTCATTCTTCTCTCCAATACTTTTCTCATCTCTTTCCTCCCATTTTGGACATAATCTCATTAATTTAAGTCTACTTTCTTTAAAAAGCAATTTCAATAGCCCGAAATTTTGCTGTCTCTCTTCCCTCTGCGGGCACACAATTCTTTTGATTTATTACGTTTTTCCTACAAGTTTGTTACACATTTCGATGTTTTTTCCCTCTTTGCATTGCTTTTTTATCCTCGGAGCTTAGGGTACAATCATTTTTACCTGTTTTCCATAAAAAAATAACCATCACATAAATGTCTTATGTTGGTTACTTTTCTGTTCAACTCTCACTTTTATTTGCCTAATACAGCAATTAACGCTTTTATTTTTATTCCTTCTTTGGAAAACATTTCTTCATGTTCTGTTACAATATTATCCCAAAACCCATTCTCTTCATGTAAGTCATAAGTTTTTTTTAGAATATCGTATCCCGCTTCCTCAAAATATTTTAAACTGCTACTAAAAAGTTCATCGTCATCTGTCTTAAAATATATTTCTCCATCCTTTTTTAAAAAAACTTTATATTTTTCTAAAAGTTGTGTATGTGTGAGCCTTCTCTTCTGATGTGTTCTCTTAGGCCAAGGATTACAAAAATTTATATATATCCTATCTACAACATCTTTTTCATTCATTATATTGTCTATAATCGCAATCTCTTGCGACATTAGTATAACATTATCAATTGGTTCCTCACCATATTCATTCTCTATATTTCTTTTTGCTAATCCTAACATCTCACTTTTAATATCTATTATCATGTAATTTATATCAGGGTTCCTAACTGCTATTTTAGCGGCAAAGATACCTTTCCCACATCCTAATTCCATGTGAATAGGTTGTCCGTTTTTTAAATGCTCTATGCCATTCACCAATATTCTCACACGGGTTATCTTCGAAAAACTTACATTCAGCAAGTTCTCCGCGGACCCATGGTTTTCTTCTCATTCTCATTTTGCTTTGCTCCATTTATCTATATAGTGTCTTCTAATTATAGCTAAGTTTATAAACATCCTTCCTACGAAAACAACTATTGCGGCTAAATATATATCCACATTTAACCTTATACCAAGCCATGTCAGTAATATAGCCATTATTGCATTCCCAAAGAATCCAGACATAAATACTTTGAAATCAAAATTACCTCTTAATACTGATACTATTCCTCCAAAAACCGAATCCAATGCTGCAATTATTGCTATTGCTAAATATCCAGAATAAACATACGATATTATTGGAGCATGTCTTCCGCACTATCACTCCAAGTACACATCCTATTATTATTGCTATTATAACCATTATAGTCCCTCCCTTACATGTTCAAATCTTAACTCTCGAGCATATCCGCTTATTTGCACATCATCACTTTGCGTCACTGTTACTGCTTTCCCATCCAATGCCATTCTATATCTGAAACCATGATGTCCTTGTAAAATAGCACTATATAAATGTGTCGGATTTCCAATTGCAGTTACTGTAAATGGCGCTCTAACGATCATCCCGCTTACACTGATATGTCTTCCAGTTCTATATGCTATATATGAATTGTGTATAATTCTTACATCATTGATAGCCATTGCTTCTGCTCCAGCTAATCGCAATTCATTAATTAAGCTTATTAAGTCTCCAGGTGTTATCGATGCATCGTCAGCTCCTTCTAAAGTTATAATTACACCGCTCCCTGTAATATCACTAGACCCGAACCAAATTTTGCGCAACTTGAAACTCTCGGTTGAATAGTTCTGAAGCTGATAATCCAGCATCAATATATCCTTGATATTCATCTATTAAATTATTTACATTCAAAATTTGCTCTTCTATCTCAGCAGTTCTTGCTCTCAATCTCCCAGCTTCAGTTCTCAGCTCTTCATCTCTCATATGCCCTAAAGCGCCTAACTCCCCTTCTTCAACTGTTCTAAACTGAATATATATAAGTGCTGTTAAAACCATGCACATTAATCCTATAAGTATTACTATTGTAATTTTACCTTTTTTCAATTCCTTCAATCTAGTAGGCACCTCCTATCAATTAATATAGTCATCTCTATGAATTCCTTCGAATCTAGGAATTGCAACATTATCTTCTCTTATTACTAATACTGTAATTCCGTGATTCCTAAGTATCTCCAAATATCCACCAGGTCTATTTAAAGCATGATATAGACCTGTTGTAGATCCAATTGCTCTTATAGTGACTGGTACACCAATTATTTCTCCATTTACCCTAATAACATTTCCATCACACATGATTGCTGTTGTGCTGACTATCCTTTGCTCTGTTCTTTCATCCGCCACCGATATCGCATCAGCCCCTGCATTAAACAATTCGTTTATTATATTCAAAATATCCTCTTCATGAATTAGTAATCCACTTACACTAAAAGTTTCTCTGGCTTCCTCATCTCTGTTGTCATCCAAAAGAATTGTTATTCCATTACCCCTTATCTCCGTGAGTCCCAATATTGCATTATATCTTGTCAGGTCTATTTCACGTGCTGCATATTCTTCATTATTAGCAAGAGCTAAACTTCTTATATTTGCAAGTCTTTCTTCCGTTCTTTGAAGTTCAGAAATAGTTGCACGATATTCAGTTCTCGCTCTTAAATAGTCATTTCTACGTTCTTGATTCCCTATAAGCGAAAAACCTCCTACTTCTCTTGTCATCTCATCTATAGTATTCATTTGTATAATTATAGCCAACAATAAAATAAAGCAAATTACTCCTAATGCAATGGCTTCTCTCCATTTTCTCAAAAAATCACCCTCTCCCTGAAAAAAGGCCTGTTAATGTCCGTCAAAAAGAATTCTCCATAAACCCCTTCTTCTTGTTCAATACATGCTGCTATCAATGCTATCTTATGAGGTATCCTTGAACTGTCACCAAAATGTACTGTTATTCCCTCATCTCTTAATTCTAATATAAAGTTTTGATCATTACTAATATCTATACTTGTAATTAAATGTCCAATTTCGTGTAACTCTACTGTTGCAACTGTCATAATCCTATTTACTATTCCGAGTTTAATCAAATCCGCTTCTACTAGTCTGTTACCTATCTGAATATCTGAAATTGGTGTTTCAAACCCTTTAATAACCGGTCCTTCCAATAATTCTTCCGTTATTTCTAATATGAATCCTTGGTTATCAATATATCCATATTTACCATCTACATATAGCATATATACTGGAACTTTTTCTATTATTTCAATATATATAGTTCCACCTAGGGTTCTTCTAATTTGTACACTCTCTACATATGCTTCTGCCCTTATATCTCTTGCTGCCCACCAAGTAGACCACCTAAACATATTTCTATCGACAACAAATGGAGATATTTTAGCGATATATTCGCTGCATAACCTATTATTTCCTGATACTTCAATACTTCTTACATTAAAAACACTGGACATCATAAATATAATTATCGCTATTACACATAAGGTAGCTATACTTGTCCATTTTAACATCTTCTTTTTTGTTTCCGTCGACGTCTTTTTAGTAACATTCTTCTTTTTTACAGCTTTTTTCTTCTTTGCGGTTGGATTGCTTTTTTTCTTAACCTGCTTTTTGCTTGACACTTTACCTGATTTAGTCGTTTTCTTTTGAACTTTCTTTTTTTCTTCTTCCATCTTTCTAGGAGTCAGCGTTAGAAGTATTTCACGTTCCGGGTCTATCTTGCTCGCTTCTTTTTTCTTAGCTCTTCGAGCAAAGCGAGTTACAGATAAGTTATCCTTTTCGGATTTCTTTTTGGGCAATTTAATCTTCATCACGAACTCCTTTCCATTTAGATTATATCTAAACTCTATTAGGCGTAATCCATTAGACATTTAGACATTATTACGGCTAGACTTCTCTGAAATTACTTATAGTAATAAGCTTTAATGATCTTACGTAGTTTTGATGCGCTTATTATATATCAAATAAGCTAGTTCTTACAAGGGTTTAAAGAAGAAAATTAATTAATAATATTTATGCTAAAATTCTCTTTTCTTTTCATTTTTATTATGCTATATTAATACGAAAGCACACTATAGTTATAAGCGCAGAAACACGTTACAAGATACTCAACGCTTGTTATTATGAGATTATACTTCGGGTCTAACCGTAATAGCTTTACCAAATTTTGATTATTTCATATTACTCAAATTAGTGCTATAATGAAGATAGCCATTTGAATAATGTGAATTACATGTGAATGGAGGATTTAACTTAATGAAATTTGAAAAACTTACCGAAAATAAGATAAGAATTATATTAAATATAGAAGATTTGAAAGAGAAAAACATTGATTTTCATTCATTTATGTCTAACTCTTTAGAATCTCAAGATCTGTTTCTTGATATGCTAGAAAAAGCCGAAGAAGAAATCGGTTTTATTACAAAAGACTATAAGTTGATCATAGAGGCAATTGCTTCCCCTAACGGACACTTTGTTTTAACTGTTACTAGAGTAACTCCAGAAAACGAACCCGTTAGGACACAAAATAGAAAAGTATATCCTAAACGTAGATCAGCTACTCCAAGTCAACTTTTATCTGTATATTCTTTTAATACTTTTGATGAATTTTGTGAGTTTTGTACATATATAACTAGCAGCTCTTTAAATAAGAAATTAAAGAAATCTACTCTATACCAATATAATCATAAATATTATCTGGCTCTGTACAAAGTAAATCTTACTGAAAAAGAATTTAAGTCATTACACTGCACTATCACAGAATTTTCTACATATATAGATGGTAGTGAAATTTTCGAAAGAAAGTTAGTAGAACATGGTAAAACTATTATGGCGAAGAATGCTATAGATACTTGTTTGAAACATTTTGGATAGCATCTATCCCTCTCGTTCCAAGTACTTGACTATCTTTTTCTTTTATACTTTTAGACTATCAAAAAGCATCCTAAGTTAGGATGCTTTTTTCATTTTCTAATTAATTTTATATATAATGCGCTGGATTTAATGATACTCCATTTAATCTTATCTCAAAATGCAAATGTGGTCCTGTTGAATTTCCTGTTGACCCTACTGTTGCAATTTGCTCTCCTTGTGCTACTGTTTGCCCTACACTTACTAGTACTAAATGAGCATGAGCATAAAGAGTCTCTACACCATTACCATGGTTGATTATTACAAAGTTCCCAAATCCTGATCCACTAGCACCTGCCCTTGTTACAGTTCCACTTGCTGCTGCATGTATAGGCGTTCCGTGTGGTGGTGCATAATCTATTCCGGCATGGAATCCACCTCTTCTTGGTCCGAATGGAGAAGAAATAATTCCTGATGTCGGTCTAATAAATGCGATTTCTATTGACGGATTATATGACACTCTTCCAGGGTTTGTAGAAACACCTGCTCCCCCTCTTGCTACTGGCGCTGGTCTTGGTGCTACGAATAAACTAGCTACTACTGCGTCAGCTTCTGCAAACTCTTGTAACTCTGCACGATTAATTTGCATATATGCTATTCTACTTACATTTTCACTTCTACGCTCTGTTAATTCATTAACTATCGCTTGTGCAGTTTCTCTACATTGCACATACTGTGTTACTTCATTATCTAAAACAATTGCATAGTATCTATAATATGTTACACCCGATTGTTTAACCGATGCTAAAATTTCTTCATCATTTGTTTCTGTATCTCTTCTAACCAGACGTAAAGAATATTCTGGTGTTGCTTGTATGTCTATAAATGATATATTCGCTCCATCACCTTGAACTTTGTATGCGTTTATTGTTTGTTGTAATGTACTCCTATTTGCTGTATACCCAACGAATACTCCATCTATAGTTACACTATATAACGGTCTATATGCTATAGATAATATACCAATTATTAGAGCTGTTGCTATAATTAATAAAAATATAAACTTTAAAGAGCTTCTAATGTGTATAAATATATTCTTAATACTTTTTAAAATGTTAAACACTCCAATCTCGAGCCTCCCTAAGACTCTTTGTATATTTTAGCCTACTTTCTATGATATGGCAATTTTGATATTCCATTATATACCTGTCATGCGTTTGGCTATCTTTGCATATCTCTCTCATTCTCTTTTAATCTCTCTTTTACCTCTTGTTTCCTCTCGTTTTCTCGCTTGCATCGTTGTGAAACTTGCTCCTGGCCCTAATTCTGCCACCTTATTTTCCTTTTAAAAAAGTTGTAGAGTCTTAATTGCTTAAATTAGGCTTTCAAGGCATCACTTTATCCCTCAAATCCATACTATTACTGCAAAACATCCTCTACAACACATACTTTTAAAATAGAAATTACTTACTAACATTATTTTTTACTGTCTCTACCTCATTTGGTGTAGCCGTAGCTGCTGGGACATAATATCCTTTATTTTCAGCTATTCTAAATAATTCATATTGGAATGATTCATCATTATTTCTCATTTGTTGTAATGTCTGCCTTAATCCGCATATTTTCTGATTCTGATATAGCATGCTGATAGTTCGTAAGTCCTGCTTTCACATTAGCCAATACATCATTAACCATATACTTTTCTTCCATAAAACTCTTCCCCCTTATATTTAGTTTAAAAACGTTGTTAATTTCTGCTTAGTATTCAAGGCATCTTGTGCCGCTTTTGTAAATACTTGTTTAATTTGTGGATCTACACACTGATTTGCATATGTGTTTAATTTCTGATGTGCTGTATCATGTGCTCCTATCAAGTGTCTTAGATGTTGAAGTTCTACTTGAGTTATATCTGCCATTTTCTATCATCCTTTCATTATTTTTAAATTATATATATTTTTTACAAGTTTTAGCTTTTTATTCAACTATTTGACTTTTTTTAAGAAAATGATATAATTGGTCTCATGCGAAAGCCCTACAAGGTAGTTTACGACACTCGTAAATCTTTTTTTACGAAGGGAGGGCAACCATCTATGGTTGTAGATCCACCCGATTCATGAGGGGGCCGGGGGGAGCTTCGCAGAATTGCTGGTTTTTCCTATTCCCCCCTCTCCATTTTATATTTTTTGTTAGAAATGCTACTTTTAATAGCATTTTTTTGTAGCATAAAAATAGCTATCTCATTATAAATTTGCTTTAATCTTACACAAATCTATACAAGATAGCCTTAGCTCAATCTACTCTACAATTTCTAAACTTGCATACTTAGCCATTAACCTTTTGTTCCCAGCCTTTTCAAAAGCTATATCTACTTTTAAATCATCGCCTTCTTGCTCTACAGAATTAATTACTCCTATTCCGAATTTTTTATGTGATACTTTCTTTCCTGCCTTATATTCACTTAAATCTTTTTTATTATCACCAGAACTCGCTCCTACAGTTAAATTATTTAAGAAGGATTCCGCCGTTCTAAATTGGAATCCAGGTTTTTTATTAGCACGTTCGCTAGTTATTGAAGAAGTGCTATATGTCCACTCATAGTTAGAATCTTCATACTCCACTTTCTTACTAGTTTTTGTCTCATCATATCCTTCTCTCATCTCTTTCGGTATTTCTTCTATGAATCTAGATATTTTATTACAACTCGTAGATCCGAATATTGTTCTTAGTTTAGCACACGTTAAATATATATGCTCTCTTGCTCTTGTTATTCCAACATAGCAAAGCCTTCTTTCCTCTTCTAACTCTCTTTGTTCTCCAATAGACCTATAACTTGGGAAAATACCTTCTTCCATCCCCACTAAGAACACAGCCGGAAACTCTAAGCCTTTTGCACTATGAAGAGTCATTAATGTAACTTTTTCAGTTTCATCATCCATTCCATCTATATCACTTGAAAGCGTAATACCCTCTAAGAAGTCTGATAATGTATTTTCTGCAAACTCCTCTTCAAACTCTATCGCTACTGATAAAAATTCTTCCAAGTTCTCTATTCTATTCTCAGCTTGTGCATTATTCTCTTGCTCTAAGGCTTTTACATATCCTGTTTTATTCAAAACCTGTGTAATCAGATTGGAAACAGATATAGGTTCATCTGAGTTCATCTCCTGTCTACACTCTTCGATTGTTTGTATAAACTCTCTAGAATTTAAAAATACCTTATTTAATCCATATTCATCTGCCCTTTTGATAACCTCATACATCGAAATTCCGGTTGTCGGCTGCTATTACAGTAGCCTTTTCTAGGCTTGTCTTGCCTATTCCTCTCTTCGGTTCATTAATCACTCTCTCTAGGCTTAGATTGTCTGCAGTATTATGTATTAATCTTAAATATGCAATAATATCTTTTACTTCTTTTCTTTCATAAAACTTTAATCCACCTACTATTTGATATGATATATTTTCCCTTCGAAGTATATCCTCTATACTACGTGATTGAGTATTCATTCTGTACAATATAGCAAAGTCAGAATATTTATAGTATTCCTCTCTTTTTAGTTTTTCTATTTCTTGCACTATAAAACTGGCTTCATCATACTCATTATCTGCTTGGTGCACATATGGCAGCTTTCCTTCTTCATTTTCTGTCCACAAACTTTTATCATAGCTCTTGCTATTATTCTTAATAACTTCATTTGCAGCGCCTAATATATTTTTAGTAGATCTGTAGTTTTGCTCCAATTTAATTATTTTGGTTCCTGGAAAATCTCTTTCAAAGTTTAATATATTAGAAATGTCCGCACCTCTAAAAGAGTAGATTCCGTTGGTCGTTATCACCCACTACTGTAATGTTTCCATGTCTGCTGCTTAGCAAAACAACTAAAGTAAATTGAGCCTTATTTGTGTCTTGGTACTCGTCTACTAATACATATTTAAATTTTTCTTGATAGTATTCTAAAGCATCTGGATTTTCCATCAGTATTTGTATTGTATTATTAATAATGTCGTCAAAATCAAGTCCGTTATTTTGTTTGAGCTTCTTCTGATATAGTTCATATATTGTAGCTATCTTCTCTTTCCTATACTCCCCATTTGCTCTTGCCAAATAGCCTTCAGGTGTCAACATCTCATTTTTTGCATTGCTAATTTCGGATAGCACTCCTCTTTCTGTAAATAGCTTATCATCTATATTCAATTCTTTTAGTGTCTGCTTTACTAGGCTTTTCTGATCTCCTGTATCAAAAATTACAAACGATTTATCAAAACCAATTCTATCTATATATCTTCTTAGAATTCTTACACAAATAGAATGGAATGTCCCGATCCACATTTCATTTGATTTATCTCCTATTAATTTTTCTATTCTATTTTTCATCTCATTTGCCGCTTTATTTGTAAAAGTTATAGCTAATATATTCCAAGGAGATATACCCTTTTCATCTATTAAATATGCTATTTTATGTGTCAATACCTTTGTCTTTCCGCTTCCTGCTCCCGCTATAACTAAGCTTGGTCCTTCTGCCGTTACCACAGCTTCATATTGTGATTTGTTTAATCCTTCTAGTATATTTTGCATCTGTATCCTCCATTTATCATAAAACCTTTGTTTGCTCATTATATTCCGTGCTTATTTTTTTGTCAAGAATTGTTTTTGTCAAAATATCATATCTTCGATGATTCCCTTTACACGAATTCTGTTTGACATAACTTCCTCCACACCCTTGAATCTTATGCCTATTTATGATAGTATCTCTTTAATTAGGGAGGAACTAACATATGAACTATATTATGGACCATATAAGCTATATAACTAATAACTTACATCATTTTATAACTGAAGACACAGCTATAATGAGCAACCTCTGGATAGCAATTATATTAATTGTTTTCTTCAAAATAATTAGCGGACCACTCACTTGTATAATAGTTAAAGTGTTAAATTTCAAAATTAAAAGTGTAAAAAAATTAAAACAACATAGCTTCTACAAACCTCTTAGATTCTTTTTCGTACTCTTAGGTTTATATCTTGGGCTTCTCGTTTTAGAATTTCCACATCACATTGTTGATACCATTACAAGAATTTTTAAAATTTGTACCATATTGTTAGCCGCAAGAGGATTGGCCAACTTGTTTAACACCTCTTCAGATACATATGTGTGTATGTTAGAAAAAATAGGTATTAAGGGTTGCAGCACAACTCTTGTATTCATCGGTAAAATAGTAAAATTCTTAATATATATTATTGCAGGATTCATGATTTTAACTGACCTAGGTTATGAATTAGGAGGACTAGCTACTGGACTTGGAATTTCTACGGTCATTATAGCCCTTGCTACTCAAGATATAGCAAGAAGTTTCTTAGGAGGACTTTCAATTCTTACCGATAGATCTTTTGAAATTGGGGACGTAATTGAGACAAATACTTTTTCCGGAACAGTTGAAGACATTACACTCAGAACTACAAGATTAAGGGACATCCATAACCAAGTAATCATAATTCCAAACAGTAGAATGATGGATTCTTTCATAATAAATACAAGTAAACAGGAAAAGAGAAGATTTAATTTGCCATTAACCATTAGCGTTACTACGCCTCTAGATAAAATTAAGGCCGTAGAAAACAAACTTAAAGAATCTTTAGAATGTCGTACAGACATTATACAAGACGGCATTAATATAACTCTTAATAATATAGCTGCTAACAAAATAGAGATCTTAATAAATTTCTATACTGACATTACCGATCCTCTAGAATACGCTAAGTTCAAAGAAGAATTAAACTTCATCATCCTAGATATAATGCACAAAGAGGAAATTACTTTAATGTAGTCTTGAATCTGACAAAGAGATTATATATAATTAAGACTAGCTGTTCAAGCGAAAGCGAGATTACAGCTATCTTACGCAAATTTGCTAGTCGTAGTATCTTTGATACGTACGAATAAGTTATCCTTTAGGATTGATACGTAAAAATAAGTTATGCCAAGGAAATCCGAAAGATTTTCTGCGTTTCATATAAAAAAAGGAAGTAGAGGTTTTTATGAAAGTTGCAATAGGTCAAGATAGTCATAAATTCGATTTTAATAATCAAGATAAAAAATTAATTTTGGGTGGAGTTCTTTTCGAAGGAGACCCTCCGCTTTTGGGGAATAGCGACGCAGACGTAATTCTTCATAGCATAACAAATGCAGTTTCTGGTATTACAGGTATAAACATACTTGGAAAAATAGCAGACGATTTATGTGAGAATGGGATAGAAAACAGCAGGCTCTATTTAGAAGAAGCACTAAAATATCTAGATAACGACATTGTGCATCTTTCTATATCAATAGAATGCAAAATTCCCAAAATCGCACCTAAAACTGCTGAGTTAAGGACATCTATTGCTAATATTTTAAAAATCGAGGAATCTCAAATTGGCATTACTGCCACAACTGGCGACGAATTGACCGAAGTTGGTAAAGGAAATGGAATACAAGTATTTACTGCCATTACTGTGAATTAAGATCTGTTCAAATTGAGGAGAAATCATGGAAAAAATATATAAAAAGGCACGAGCTAAATTGAATTTGACATTAAATATTGTTGATAAGCGTCCAGATGGTTATCACAATATAGAATCTGTCTTTCAAAAAATCGGCCTATACGATGAACTATATGTAGAAAAAACTAATTCAGGTTCTATAGAAATTATTTGCAATGTAAAGGAGCTTGAAGGAAGCAATAATATTATTTGGAGAGCATACAATGCTTTAAAGTTACTAACCCCCGATAAAATTTCTGGAATCAAAGTAACTTTAATTAAGCATATCCCAGCTGAGTCTGGATTAGGTGGCGGAAGTACAGATTGTGCTGCTTTTTTACACTCAATGAATGCTTTGTTCGACTTAGGCTATTCTAGAGAAGATTTAGTTAATATCGGTAAAACGATAGGCGCAGATGTTCCAGCATGTCTTCATCCAAATTGTATGTTAGGTGAAGGTATTGGGGAGATTATAACTCCTATAAATTCAAGCATGAAATATTATCTTGTCTTGGCAAAACCTGCTGCATCTTTTTCGACTAAAATGATGTATGATGTAATTGATAATCATCCTGGATTTACGCAAAGATTCACTTCTAAAGACATGATTAAAGCTCTAGAATCTAGCAATCTAAAATTATTATGTAAAAGTTTTTACAATGCTTTTGAAGAAGTTGTAAAAGAAAATAAAGAAATACAAAGAATAAGGAATGTCTTGAGTGAAAATAATGCTTTGGGGACCATGATGACTGGTTCAGGTTCTTGCGTCTTTGGTGTATTCGCAAATAAAGAAGAATCTAAAAAAGCATATAATATTTTAAAAGAGTCTCATGAAGTTTATTGGAGCATAGCTTGGAACAGAAACTAGGAGGTATTTGATGAAGAAAGACAAAACAATTTCTGCTGTACTGTTAATCGCAGGAAGTAGTAATAGATTCGGTGGAATTACTAATAAAAACTTAGAAAAAATTAATGACAAATATATTTTTTGGTATAGCCTTGAAGTTTTTAATAACTGCAAATATATTGATAATATCTTCATTGTTGTTAAAGAAGAAGAAAAAGAACATGTAACTAATATTTTGTCTGACTTCAATTTTAAAAAAGATTTTACTATAGTTGTTCGGAGGAAATAGTAGACAAGAATCTGTTTTTAATGCTATATCAGCATCAGATGCCGATCTCGTTGTTATTCATGATGGCGCGAGACCAATGATTAAAGAAGAGTATATAGAAAATTCTTTAATAGCTCTAGATACTTTCCCCGGAACTTCTGTTGCTGTAAAGAGTAAAGATACGATTAAAATAACTGATAGCGATGGAGTAGTAGTCCAAAGTACCCCTAGGGAAAACACTTGGATAATACAGACTCCACAATGTTTTGATAGAAAACTATTAGTAGATTGTCATATAAAACAAGGAATGTCTTCAAGCATCACTGATGATTGTATGGTCTTAGAAAACTTTGGATACAAAATTAAGTTGATTCTTAGTGATTATACTAATATTAAAATTACCACAAAAGAAGATATGAATATTATAAAAGAACTACTATCTTAAAATAAAGGCAGATGTGAAACATCTGCCTTTATTAATTACCCAGTTTTACTCATAATATCTTTTTTCATTTTATTCATAATTTTCTTTTCAAGTCTAGAAATATAACTTTGTGAAATCCCAAGCATATCAGCTACTTCTTTTTGGGTTTTCTCTGACCCACTAAGAAATCCAAATCTTAATTCCATTATATCTTTTTCTCTATTGTTGAGCTTATCAATAGATGCTTTAAGTAGCACCTTATCTACTTCATCCTCTATCCCCCTTGAAGTGACATCTGGATCTGTCCCTAAAATATCAGAGAGTAAGAGTTCATTCCCGTCACCATCTTGATTTAGCGGCTCATCTATAGATACCTCCCCTTTAATCTTATTACTCCTCCTCAAATACATTAATATTTCATTTTCTATACACCTAGATGCATATGTAGCTAACTTTATATTCTTTTCTGTATTAAAAGTATTAATTGCTTTCATAAGACCTATTGTTCCTATAGATATTAAATCTTCTATACCTATTCCTGTATTCTCAAACTTTTTTGCAATATATACTACCAATCTTAAATTTCTCTCTACCAATATTTGTCTAGCTTCCATCTCTTTATTTGTTAGCCTCCTCAGCAATTCCTCTTCCTCCTTTGCTTCAAGTGGTGGAGGTAATGTTTGACTTCCACCTATATAGTGAATAGGGAAATTCAAAGTTTCGTCACTATTTAAATATTTTACATATATTGTGCCTAGCTTGGCCTTAAGCATTTCCAATATACTCATTTCTTTCACCTTCCTTCTTCCATCATTACTCTTAGCTTAAACTTTTGCGGGTTCTTTTTGTTCTAAGACTTCTAATCCAACTAGGGCCTTATATCTACCATTTCTGCTTAATTTACCTGGATATATCCCAATAATCACATCATCTACATATGTATTTTTGTCTTCAAAGTTTATAGTTATGTAGTCTACCTTTACTCCTATTAAAATTCCGTTTTCTTTCCCCAAAGAACTAAAGGGAATAACTCGTATTCTCTGCATATGTTCTGAAAACCCTATATTCTCTGAGCATATAATCCCGCGTTAAATTGTTCAATATATCATCATGAATAACTCCATACAGTTCTTGCTTTTCCACAACAATCACTGGTGTACCTGTTATAGGTTCTTTTAAAAAGTTTCCTGTATCAATAATTGCTTTAACATATACTGAATTACTATCCATCTTTATCTTTAATTCACATACAATATCGTTTCGATTTAGCTTCCCTTTTATACTATTAAAGGCTAATACTATAAGAGTAAAAGCTACAATTCCACCTAACAATAGTATTGTTATATGTTCTGGCTCTGCCAAATCTCCGGGTTTCCGGAAGCACTCCTTGTGATTTAAGGAGATATAGCAATGCGAAAGTAGCCCCACCAAAAGTAAAGGAAGTTAAGTAAAAAAACATTAGCTGCTTTATCATACTCTTTATACTCTTAGGGGTAAAAGCTATATATACCATTACCATTGATAATATAATTATTAAAATTATATTAGAAAAAACTTCTGCTATAGACATGTATACTAAAATTGCATACATGCTCCCTAAACTACTCGCAATAGCAATTCTAATAGCTCTTACTCTTTCTTTCATTATCACTGCAACTGCAAACAAGATTATATAATTCATAAATAAATTTTCTAGAAAAATTATATCTAAGTAGATGATCATGATATACATTTTACTACCACACACCTACTCCTTTCTGTCACTTCCTGAAGGCGAATAAAAGAAATAATCTACAAAAAAAATAAAGATGTCCATAATTGTGACATCTTTATTCTTATATTCTATTTATCTGTTCTAGATAATAACTATATCTTATTTCCTTTTTTTCTTAAGAACGATGGTATATCTAAATCCGCCGCTGTTGCTTCTTTGTTTTCTGTTGGTACTGGTATTGAATTTATTTTCTTGTTCCAAGTATTAGTTACTAAATTTTCCACATTTGCACTTGATATTCTTTGTTCTTTTTCAAATCCTGTAGCAATAACTGTTATTGTTATTTCATCTCCTAAAGTTTCATCTGAAACTACACCAAAGATGATATTTGCTTCTGGATCTACACTTCTTTGGATTAATTCTGCTGCTGTGTTTGCTTCTTGTAATCCTAAGTCGTTTCCACCAGTAATGTTTATGATAACTCCTCTTGCACCGTCAATTGATGTTTCTAATAGTGGACTTTGAACCGCTTCTTTTGCTGCATCTTCTGCTCTGTTTTCTCCGCTTGCTCTACCAACACCCATATGTGCCATACCTGTGTTTACCATTACTGTTTTAACATCTGCAAAGTCTAAGTTAATTAATCCTGGTACTGATATTAAGTCTGATATACCTTGTACACCTTGTCTTAACACATCATCTGCCATTTTAAAAGCTTCTACAATTGATGTTCTTCTATCAATTATTTGTAATAACTTATCATTTGGTATTACAACTAATGTATCTACTTTATCTTTTAAGCTTGCAATTCCTTTTTCAGCTTGTGTTAACCTTTTTTTACCTTCAAATGTAAATGGTTTTGTAACGATTCCTATTGTTAGTATTCCTAATTCTCTTGCTGCCGCTGCAACTATTGGCGCTGCTCCTGTTCCAGTTCCGCCCGCCCATTCCAGCTGTTACGAATACCATATCCGCTCCTCTTAGAATTTCTGCGATTTCTGCCTTACTTTCTTCTGCAGCTTGTGCTCCTATGTCTGGATTTGCTCCAGCTCCTAATCCTCTAGTTAATTTTTCTCCAATTTGAATTTTAGAACTTGCTTTTGATAATTGAAGAGCTTGTCTATCTGTATTTACTGCTATAAATTCTACAGTCTTAATCCCTGAATCTATCATTCTATTTACAGCATTGTTTCCAGCTCCACCAACACCTATAACCTTTATAGTGGCTGTTCCATCCATCATATAATTGTTCTCTTCGTACTCCATTTCTCTCATCATAATGATATCCCCTCTCTCTTATTTAAATAGTTTCTATATTTATATTCTTTTTAAAATTAACGACTTATGAATAGAAAAAGTCTTTTACCCTTGCAGCTATTGTTCCCAAAACATTTCCTTCAGATTGTATATCTATACTGCTTGAAACTGATTTTACAAACGGCCTTGCTGCAATATATTTTACTAATGCATAACTTGATCTATCACTAGGTCTAACCACACTTATGCCTCTCCCCGTTGATATTTTCACTGGTATATTTAATGCGATTTTACCAGCTACATCACTCTTATTAAGATTTGTTATTCCTTGACCTGTTAGAATTACATTATTTATGTCTGACTTTATTCCTTCACTCGTTACAGTTTTGTTTACGATGGAAAATATTTCCTCCACTCTTGCTTCTATAACTTCTATCAGCTCAGAACTCTTTATGGTTTTTGTTCTTTCTTCGCCTTTGTATGTATTTAACATTATGTCTGTATCGTTATCTATAAATGACCTTAAAGCTAATCCATATTGTTTCTTTAGTCTATCTGCTTCTTCCTCTGTGATGTTAAAAACATATGCTATGTCTGTTGTAACAGTATCCCCACCTATTGGAATAGTATCTGCAAATATAAATGAGCCACTATTAAACACTCCTATATCTGTATTTCCTGCTCCAACATCTAGAATCATTACATTATCATTTAGCTCATTGCTATCTAGTATTAACGCTCTCTCTGCAAGTACGTTTGGCACTATTCCGTCTATCTCTAATCCTGCTTTTTTAAATATGTTTGCTGTTTTCTTTACATATTCTTTGTCTGCTAAAACGACTTGTCCTTTTACTGTAAATGTATTACTTAAACTTCCTACTGGATCTTCTATGACTCTTCCATTATCTAATGAAAACTCACTTGCTACGATGTCTATCAGTACTTTATCTTCCGGAATTTCAATGTCCTTTATTTGTAACATCGCTGCCCCAACATCTTTAGAAGATATTCCAGCATATTTATCTTTGGCTTCTTTCACAATGCTATTTTGCACTATCTTTACGTATTTACCTGGTATCGTGACATATGCCGAGTTGATGGTCATACTCAAGTTGGTTTGTATCTCTGCCGTTGTTTTTGTAATAGCTCCCACTATTTCATCTTCATCGATAATCTGAGATTTTTTCATTCCAAAGCATTTAGCTTCTGCTGTCCCAATAATTTCAACTTGATTGAAATTATTAACCTCACCAACAACTGTGCTCACCTTTGACGTTCCTATGTCAATACCCACAATTATATCTCCAATTGCCAAAGTTCTTTCCTCCATCTTTGTTATCTTTTTACAAAGAATATTATAATTCAAGCCAAAAGTCAATAGAATTGTTACAATTTTGTCACATTTTTGTCATCTTTCTGTCATATTTTGTTTTAGGACAAATATAAGAAAAGCGCCTTCGGCACATGCACACATGTTTCACATGACGCAGAATTAATGAAGCTTAACCTTGTTATTCC
>WQVL01000011.1 GCA_009785865.1 Oscillospiraceae bacterium
AATGAACCGTTACTTGCGTTGATGTCATAATTAGTAAATGCATGTGTGTTTAATACGCTTATTACTCCTGGGGCTACTTGAGGGTTTAATGCTGCTAGGTCATTATCTATAAATAGTCCATTAAGTGCTACATTTCCTGTGAATATTGCTTCGTTTGCAATAGTTAGGTCTGGTTTATGCTGGTTATTATGGTGTACATATGCTCCTCCTCCATTACTTGCTATGTTGTTTCTTATAGTTCCCCCTGTTATATTCATACTTGTAGGCGCCTGCATCCCAGGTATACCAAGATGGATACCACCACCGTTTCTTCCAGCATTATTCTCTCTAATTTCTCCTCCTGTCATTATAAAATGATTTGTACCTACTCCGCCTCCATCGCCAATCATGGACACGCTATTTCCACTGATATTTCCACTGATTTCTCCATCATGCATTATAAATTGCTCTGCAAATACTCCTCCTCCTAATTCACCACCTGCAGTATTTCCTCTTATTCTTCCATCATACATTGTAAAATGGTTCGCGTTTACTCCGCCCCCATTATATCCAGCTACACTGTTATTAATAATTTCTCCTCCATGCATTATCATAGTATTTGCCCTTACTCCTCCAGCAGCTAAGGCTGTTGCACCGTGATTTCCACTGATTTCTCCATCATACATTGTAAAATGGTTTGCCCTTACTCCTCCAACACCAGTTGACATCATTCTGTTGTCAGTAATTTCTCCTCCATGCATTATCATAGTATCTGCCCATACTCCTCCAACGCCAGTTTCTGAGTCAACATTTCCACTAATCTTACCATCATACATTGTAAAATGGCTTGCCCTTATTCCTCCAACACCGAGCAATTGCAGTATTATCAACAACTTCTCCTCCATACATTATCATAGTATTTGCCCATACTCCTCCAAAAGAATAATTTCCGGCTCCAATAATTTCCGGCTCCATTGTTACTAATTTCTCCTCCATGCATTATCATAGTATTTGCCCTTACTCCTGCTACTGCACCATTATATCTTCCATTGTTACTAATTTCTCCTCCATACATTATCATAGTTCCAGTAATATACACTCCAGAACCTCTATGTCCTCTAATTTCTCCATCATGCATTGTAAAGCTGTTCGCAACTACCCCTATATAGCCCAGTGATGTTCCAGTAATTTCCCCTCCATACATTGTGAACTTTCCATTGCTCACATATACTAAGCTTTCATGCCAGTTTGTTGTTTCAATTGTTCCATCATTCATTGTGAACGTTCCATCACTTACATATACTCCGCCTCCATGAGTAGCCCAGTTTCCAAAAATCGTTCCACCGTTCATTGTGAAGTCTCCATTACTTACATATACGCCACTTCCTTCATTTCCATTAATCGTTCCATAGTTCATTGTGAACGTTCCATCACCTACATATACGCCGCTTCCTTCATTTCCATTAATCGTTCCATCACTCATTGTGAACGTTCCATCACCTACATATACGCCACCTCCATAAGTAGCCCCATTTCCAAAAATTGTTCCATCACTCATTGTAAAATTTCCATCTCTTACATATGCGCCACCTCCATAGGTAGCTCCGTTCCACCTGAGTATTCCACCATCCATTGTGAAGTTCCCATCGCTTAAATATACACCGCCTCCATAAGTGGCCCAATTTCCAAAAATCGTTCCATCACTCATTGTGAAGTTTCCTCCACTTACATATACGCCGCCTCCATAATCAACTATATTATTGCTAATTTCTCCACCATTCATTGTGAAGCTTCCACCGCTTACATATACGCCTCCCCCACGATAAGCATAATTCCAACTGATTTCTCCATCATTCATTGTGAAGCTTCCACCGCTTACATACACTCCACCTCCATAGGTAGCCCAGTTTCCAAAAATCCATCCTCCGTTCATTGTGAAGGTTCCTGATGTTATAATTCTTCCATTGATTTCTGCTCCATTTTCAATATATAGTATTCCTCCAACTTCAACGATGATATCTCCAGTTACAACTCCTCCTGCAACTATTTCTACTGTGTCTCCATTTGCAACTGTGAATCCGTCCAGTTGGAAAATCAATTGTAGATAATAGTGGCATTATTGGTATATATCCACCCATAGCTTCTATTTCTATATATTCTGATTCTTCTAGCTCTTCTTCATCACTATACTCTTCATACTCTTCATATTCATTTGATTCTGCTTCTTCTTCATATTTATATAGTTCTTCTTCGTTCGACTCCAGTTCCTCTTCATTTTCTTCTTCATCATAATAGTAGGCAACATTATTCTCATCATTGCCCATTACTATCTCATTATATAAGCCCGCTAATACCGGCAAATTCACAGTTAATAACATTACTACTGCTATTATTCCTGCTGCCCTTTGCATTCCCAACTCTAACTTATTTTTCTTTTTCTTGTCTACCAAGTATATTAGTCCTATACACATCGCTATTATCATTATTGCTATAAAATGAAAAGTATTCATATTCATCATTTCTCCTTTATTAATCCAAAGTTCTCCTTTGAACCTAATTTCTCTATGTAAATAGTACTATTTTTTATATGCAATGTAAATGGCATTTCCTTCCTGAACGCTTATGTCACAAAGATTTCGACTGTTCCTCCTTAGGGAGCTGCACTTTCTATTTTAGCCTCTCATATATTAAACTTCTATTACAATTTCATTGCATTCTCCCTATTTAAAGTGTTTTTCTTACGCATTCTTAGCCTTAAAAGATTTCTTTCATATGCAAAAAAAGTCTGATTCTATACTTTAGAATCAAACTTCTTCTTTATCTTCTCTTTAATTAATAATTTTGTGCTCTAACTTCAAAAAATGCTTCTGGATGCTTACACACTGGACACATTTTTAATGCTGTTTCACCTTCTAACATGTGACCACAGTTTCTACATTCCCAAGCTACTGTATCTTGCTTTTTAAATACTTCATTATTTTTTACATTTGCTAATAGTTTTCTATATCTATCTTCATGCTCTTTCTCTATTTTCGCTACACCTTCAAATAATGCTGCTATTCTACCAAATCCTTCTTCTCTTGCTTCTTCTGCAAACTTAGCATACATGTCTGTCCATTCATAGTTTTCTCCTTCTGCTGCATCTTCTAAATTCACTTCTGTTGTTGGTACTTCTCCTCCATGTAATTCCTTAAACCATAGTTTTGCATGTTCCTTTTCATTTTCTGCTGTTGATAAGAATAGCGCTGCTATTTGTTCATATCCTTCTTTTTTTGCTTTAGCTGCATAATACGTATATTTATTCCTTGCTTGTGATTCTCCTGCAAATGCCGCCATTAAATTACTTTCTGTTCTTGTTCCTTTTAACTCACTCATAATATACCTCCTTAAATTTTTGACAAAGATTATCTCTTGCAACTACTACAAGTTCCTTCAATCGTTATGCTATCCATTGTAACTTCCATATCAGTATCTTCTGATATTGCATCCATTACTTGTACAGCTCTAAAGTCATACTCAAAATCTGCTACTTTACCACATATTTTACATATAACATGATTATGTGGTTTTTTAAAATAGTCATATCTATCAGGGCCATCATGAACTGAAATTCTTTTAATTTCACTGCCTTCTTCTAGCATTCCTAAATTCCTATAAACTGTACTTCTACTTGTACTCTTACTAGATGCTTTTTTACTCGCTTTTAAAGCTATATAAATCTCTTCTGCTGTTGGATGTGTACAGCTGCTTTTTAGTACCTCTAGAATTTCTTCTCTTTGTTTCGAGTAGTTTTTCATAAATATATCTCCTGCCAAAATTAGGAATCATTCCTAATTTTAATTTCATTATATCACAGTTTCCTAATAGGTCAATAGTTTTTCTGCATATTTTACTTTTAAATTGACAATAGTATGTACAAGAAATATAATGAATATACTAGCATGATAAAAGAGAGGTGTTCAATTATGAATTTAGATGAAGAAATTAGAATTGCAAAGGAAGTACGTAAAAATGCTTATGTACCGCACTCTAAGTATTGGGTAGGCGCTGCTCTTAAAGGAAAATCTGGCAAAATCTACTCTGGATGTAATGTTCAAAATGATGGACTAATGTCTATATGCGGTGAAAGAACTGCATTTATAAAAGCTATCTCTGAAGGAGAAAAAGAATTTGAGCACATTGTAGTCTGTGGAGGAGCTGATATTAATATACTAGAAGATTGCTTGCCTTGCGGTTATTGTAGACAATTCATGAATGAGTTTGTGGATGCTAGTTTTTAAATATATGCCCTTCGGGCCTAATGATGAGATAACTGAATATAGTATGAATGATTTATTGCCACACGGTTTTAGGTTATTATAGCAAACAATAAGTATAATGAGAGGCTTTTCTGAAATAGGATAGGGCCTCTCTTTTTTTGCACGTTTTATAATTTAAATTCATATAATATTTCAGAAAACATATATTTAAAGAGGAGTGATTTCTAAATGAATAAACTTGATATGGGTGCAATAATGTCTATGCTTTCTAAAATGGATAAAAAAGATTTAGAAGCAGGTATAGCACAAGCAAATAAGATTTTGCAAAGTAAAAGCAAGGAAGAAATTATGAAAGATTTAAAGAAGTAAGGCGGTTTTAAATTTGAATAACGAGGATATGTCGAGCATTTTAGAAAAGTTAAATATCGATTCAAATTCTATTTCTCCAGATATGGTAAATGGTTTTTTAAGTATGCTTGGAAATTCTAACAAAGTTGATTCTGATCAGGTTAATAATGAGAATGATTCCTATATTTCGCCAGAACCTAATGACACCAATGCATCTGAAGCAAACAATACTTCTAATGCATCTGGTATTGATATGGACACATTATTAAAAATGAAGTCTATAGTTGAGAAGATGAATGTAAAAGATGACCCTCGTTCAAATTTACTTGCTTCACTAAAGCCATACCTAAAGGAAAGTCGAAAAGATAAGTTAGACCAATATATACAAATGATGAATATGAGTAAAATGGTAGATTTCTTGCCTTTTATGGGTGGTGGAAAGAAAGATGAATAATGGATTGTTAGATTTTCTTCCTGGAATAGGTTCCTTAGGTAAAGATGGCTATTTCGAAATATTTGGGATAAAGCTCTATACAGACGATATAATTATACTCTGCTTGTTGTTCTTTCTATATACAGAAGAATCTCAAGATTATATGCTATTTATTGCTCTGTTGCTTCTTTTACTATCATAAAACTCCAGCTGCAAGCTGGAGTTTTACATTTTATATTTTTATATTCTTATACGATCGTCTGTGTTCCTTCGAATTTAGGCCCAACATATTCAGCTGATCCAAATGCTAATATCGGATAAAATACTATCGGCAATAGTATTAGTCCTATCATAGTTCCGGCTTCACGCCCAAATGATTGCGCTAGCTTAATTGATAAATATATTGTAATACCAAGTGATGCAAATCCTCCTACAAACGGAATGAAAGCTGCTAGATATAATAAGACCCATAATGGATTTATTCCTGCAATTTTAAATACTATTATCATATTGAAAACGGGAATTAGCGCATACCAACCGGGCTCTCCTGCCTTAGTAAATATCTTCCAATATGAAAAAATCATAAGAAGCGCTACAGGTAGGGTAACTACTATGAAAAACAGCATAAACATTACCATAAACATAAATATAGTATATTCCATCTTTTTCTCTCCTTTCCTTAACTTTCTAATACCATTTTTTCATCTTGTATGTACGCATATTTATATTCTTCATATAAATCTGCTTCTTCCATTTCTTTTATTACATTTGCTATCCTTATTTGTGGACAATCTAAGCAGTTAGCTGCTATTATTGCTTTTTTATTTCCTTTTGCACCAGCATGTGCTAGTCCTCTAAGTTCTCCTAGTATAACTATATTCTCTCCTGCTATTACTTCTGCTCCACCATTTACATCGCCTAAAATAACTAAGCTTCCTTCAAATTCTAATCTTTGTCCTGATCTCAATCCGCTTCTATAGAATTTAGTTTCTGAATTTTCGATATCTCTTTCAAAAACTTTCTTTATTCCATGTAGTCCTAATATTTGCGGACTATCAAATGATACTTCCACATCTATTTCATTTTTTATTAATCTGCTGATTTCGTTCATTTCCTTATTCTTAAGAACTTTTCCCATTACACATATAGGTGTTTTCTCTGCTTTATATAATTTTTTTAACGCTGGTATCTTTTTTTCCAAAGATTCTATTGCTTGAGCATACGTAGCTTGTTCACTTATCATTATTATTATTTCGTCTCTTTTCATATTGATTCTTACTGGATTTCTCATTTCTTAATACCTCCTATTATATTAACTATATATATTTCACTCTTCTAGTTTCTGCTCCCTGATGCTCCCATTGCTGTTCTGTCTTCAAGTATATCTTCATTTATCCCGAAATATACTTCAAGTATATCTCTTACTACCTCTGCTACGTGGAATCCACGTCCTCCATTTTCTACTATAACAGCTATTGCAATCTCTGGTTCTTCATATGGAGCAACTCCTACAAACCATGCGTTTGGAGTTTCTCCTGCTTCAGCAGTTCCTGTTTTCCCTGCAACTTCAATTGGGAAATTTCTAAAGACCCCATGCGCCGTCCCTCCCGCATCTGATGTAGCTGCTCTCATTCCTTCTAACACAGCAGCAATATTTTCAGGAGTCATTTCTAAATTTCTATTCGGGTAAGACTGTAATCCTAATCTTCTGTTTACTGCTTCACTAATCTCCGTTCTGTCCACTGCTCTTCCATCTCTACTGCTTATCTCTCGTATTAAAGTTATATCTATATCTCTTCCTCCGTTTACAAGCATAGCAACATGTCTAGCCATTTGTATTGGTGTAAAATTATTTTCTGCTTGTCCGTATTACTGCAGACAAGGTGTTTCCAGGAAACCATGTTTGACCTAATTCGTTATACAAAGTTCTTCCTGCTACAACTCCAGAAATTTCTCCGGGAAGCTCTATATTTGTTCTACTACCTAAACCGAACTTCTTTGAGTATTCTTCTAAAATATCTATGCCCATTGTTGTTCCTACTTCATAGAAGAATATATTACAAGAATATTTTATAGCTTGGGATACATCTAGCCAGCCATGTCCTCCACCCGTAGCTGCATATATCGAACATCTAGGATTATGACCACCATGAAATATTCCTCCACAAAAGATTCTTGTCGTTGGCGTTATATACCCTGCTTCTAGCGCTGCTATTGCCGGAACCATCTTATATGCAGAGCCTGGCGCATATCCACTTTGTATAGTTCTGTTTAATAGGCTCTTTCTTTCTGGATCATTATACTCATTCCATCTTTCTAAACTTATTCCATCTACAAATGATTCTGGTGCAAAGTCTGGATAGCTGGCCATCGCTAAAACTTCTCCACTCCTTACATCTATCACTACTACACTACCAGCCGTTGCTTCAAATTCTCTTCCAAATGCTCCAGCAGTTATTCTTTCTATATTATTTCTTAGAGCTATTTCTGAGGCACGTTGTAAGTTTGCACTAATCGTAAGTGTTACATCATGTCCCGCCACAGCTTCCTCTATAATATATTCTCCTGTTCTAGTACCATCTACAGACATATCTGTTTGTCTTGTTCCATGTTGACCTCTTAAAAAACTTTCAAGAACATATTCTATACCTGTTTTTCCAACATAGTCATGCATGTTATATGTTTCGTCTCTTCTTAATGCTTCTTCACTTATTCGTCCGGTATATCCTATTATATGTGATGCTAAGCTTCCCATATAATATTTTCGAGCTGCTCTTACATCTACGGCAACTCCTGGAAATCTAATACTTTGTTCCTCTAATTTTGCTACACTTTCGATACTTATGTTAGTTGCTATAACATAAGCTCTCATGCTAGTAAATCCTTCTCTTTCTATCCCATATCTTACAGCAATTATTCTTCTTACTTCTTCTGTATCTTCTTGCGTTATTTCATATCTTTCTTTAAACTCATTTAAAACATCTTCAGGGGTAGCAGTTTCTTTTATGTTCTGATTTCTTTTCCACGCTTCTATTCTTTCTTCACTTAATGTGAATCTAATTTCCGGATAAATCGCTACTGGGAAAGCATCTCTATATGCATCTTCATTTTGTTCTAACACGTTTATAACATTTAAAATTGTGCTATTTAAAAGATCATTTTCTATTCTACTCCTATATATTACCACACTATACCTTGGCGTTGTCCCTGCTAAAACATTGCCATCTCTATCTAATATATTTCCTCTCGCTGCTTCTATTGTAGTTGTTCTAGTTAATCTTCTGCTTGATCTTTCATAATATTCTTCCCCATGAACAATCTGGAGGTTGAATAACTGAAAAACTAAAATAAGACCTATTATATATATGAACATAGTTAACATGTTATATCTTACATTTTTTTTATCTGGTTTCACCAATTCCTCACATCCTTTAGCTAAAAATGTCGTGTCAATATCTTTTTCTCTGTAAAAGTTCTTTCAATTAATTTCCCACCTTTTTGGAATAACGGATATATTATAATCGAGAGAATCACATTGTATAGGGTTTCTATCAATATTATCCTTGAAAAAGCTAATATCTCTACTTGTACTCCTAATACTGCTATTTGCATCATGTATATGATAAGTGTGCTTACAAAAGTTATTCCTGCTACTGTAAGCATAATAGTAATTTTGCTTTCTTTAGATACATTCTGATTTATTACCCCTGCTAATAGCCCCGCTACCGAAAGTGCTATTCCATTTATTCCGTATTACTCTCCCTATATGTAAGTCTAATAGTACTCCTAAAACTGCACCTACTGTTACTCCGTAAATATGTCCCATGTATAGCCCGAGTAAATATTGCTAGTATGATAAATAAGTTTGGACCGTACTCCAGCAATAGTAAACCAACTAAAAAAGTTGGACTGAAGCAAATATATTATTATGAATGATATAAATATGCATAATATGCAAAGTGCTTTTTTCATACATTTCCTTCCTATACGCAGCTATATAGTAAATTCCCGCTCGCTTTTTAGATATTATGCTTAAAGCATAACTTATCTCTACGCATATAGCTTATCTGCAACTAGCTATGCTATAACAGCTAAAAAAATGCTAGAGCTAAGGAAAATAAAGCGCTTTTCTCTATTCTTAGTAAATCTCATATTTCTATTCTAATTTTTGTATCTTTTGTTTCTATTCTTTTCTTACGGGTTCTCTTTATTCCTCAAATCATTGCTAATCAATACCTTTGTCACATAATTGTAACACAAGCTTCATATTTATGAAATACTATTTATGAAAAAATATTATATAATATATATATAGGATTTACTAAGGCATAGCCCATTTTACGTAGTATAAATACTAACATCAAGAAAGTTTAAATGCTTAGTAATCCCTCACAAAAGATTTAGGGAGTTACAAATGAACATTAATTCAATACTAAAGAAAGAGGGTATCACTGTTATTTCTGAGCTGAATACCCTTGAAGTTGATATTATTGCAAAAAATGTTTCGAGCAAGTTATGTCTGGCTTTTCCAGAACATAATTTAAATCGTTCTGTTCTTTTTGAGTCTTTTTCTACACTAAAAATGTTCATCGCAAATATGCCTGATAACGCAGACGGCGCTAAGTATTTTTCTAAGAATAATTCCATTTACTTTAGTGAAACTATCCCTTTTGATAATTTAGCTGATATTGCTATGCATGAGTGTATTCATTTTGTGCAAGAGAAAAAAGATATCAAAGGCAATATAATAAGTATGGGATTATATGATATGTCTTCTGGACTTGGTATTAATGAAGCTACTGTACAACTTATGGCTTCAGAAGCCAATATGCTGCCTATTTCTGAGGAAAAATATTTTGATATATCTTTAAGTACAATAAGCCCTGATTACTATCCTTTAGAATGTTCCTTAGTTAATCAAATAGCTT
This sequence comes from Oscillospiraceae bacterium, assembly GCA_009785865.1. GTDB lineage: Bacteria > Bacillota > Clostridia > TANB77 > CAG-508 > WQVL01. The sequence continues at coordinate 9,948 of WQVL01000011.1, forward strand.
ACTTTACTGGAACTTATCCTCTATATCATAGTGCCCTAAACGGTAATGATGTTTTTAAAAAGACATTTGTAACTAAAGTCGGGGAAAAAACATATAACAAGATTTTAAAGAATTTAGATAAGCTATTGCTTCTAGAATCTGATTTAAGCTATTTTATAAGCCAATTAAACAATGCAGAAAAGCCAAGGGAAATTAAGTTGTTAGGAGAATTAGCTGCCGCAAAAAAACAAGCGATTTTAGCATTATTCTTTGCTACTCAAAATATAATTATGAAAAAATTCTTCTCAGCAGAATTTAATTGTGTGAAGACCCTTAATGATATAAGAGAATTCAAACAAAAGATTTATAATTTTAAAAATGTTATTGGAACAACAGATGGCTACGAGTTCTACAACAGACTTTACCGCGAAATGATGGAACTGCTACAAAGAAAACATGAATACATTGAGAATCACGGTGATATTAGTTTATTCTATCCGAATAATTATAATTCTTCTACTGCCCTTGTAGTAGTGGAAAATACCGTTTCTGCATTTTCATTTATGAATATTTTCTTCAAAAAGCTAGGTAAACTATTCAAGCATAAACCTGTTATACAAAGCATAAATGAAGTTGAATAAAACACTCTTTAGCAAAGTTAACTAAAGAGTGTTTTATTTTGTTCAAATTATATTTCTATATCTAGCTTATCTTTTCTTTTATACTATATTAAGATTGTATACTCTTCATGTCGCTCCAGAAATCTATTTTCTTATCTTCGTCTCTGAGTAAAGCTGCTGGATGAAATGTAGGTATATACATTCTTCCATCTTTCTCAATCCATTTTCCTCTACTAGCTGTGATTCCATATTCTTGTCCCAGAATAGCTTTTAGCGCCACACTACCTAGCAGTACTATGATTTTTGGATCGACTAGCTCAATTTGACTTTTCAAATATTCTATACAACTACTTACCTCATCTGGTTCTGGATTCCTATTTCCCGGGGGTCTACATTTAACAATATTTGCAATGTATAGTTCTTCCCTTTTAATCCCTAATCCATTTAACGCCATATCCATTAGTTTTCCTGCTCTTCCTACAAATGGTTCTCCTTGGATATCCTCATCTGCCCCTGGACCTTCTCCAATAAACATTACGTTGGCATTTCTATTTCCTACACCAATTACAACATTCCTTCTATGTTCACTTAGCTTACACTTTGTACAATCGCTACATGCCTGTTCTAGCTCTTCCCATGTTTTATATGTCATTTGATTTCTCCTCTTTTAATTCTTCCATTATTATATCTTTTGTTCTATTTCCTATATATGCATAAGAGTTTAGACGATTATTGAATCCGCATATTCCACTATATGTACAGTTCTTGCACGATGTTCTTTTTGTTTTGAAATCATATATTGGCTTAATTTCTATGCTTCCCTGCATTATTTCTTTAGAAATCTCTTTAATTATTCGATTTGCTGTTCTTTGAAGAATCGTGAATTCTTCTTTTGTAATTACACTAGTCCCTGATTTTTTTATTGTTCCGGTTAACATTTAATGATACTGGAATGGACTTAGAACTTCCTTGCTCTAATTTATTGTCCATCATTTTTAGAACATTAACATCCGCTAAAATCAAACCTTGCATTTTAAATTGCTTTCTTATCTCTTCCTCTAATTCTTCATCACTTAGATTTTTCTTTGATTTTATAATTGGGTCTATTAGATTAAAGTATAGTATCCCTGAAGGCTGCGCGTTCTCCTTTTTGGCCATGCTATCTATGTATGTTATAAGTTGAATTTGTGTTCCAGCAACTAGCTCATTTAAATTTATATCTTTCGATGATGATTTGTAATCTATTACCCTAATAAATCTCGCATCTTCGTTCTGTCCTGCATCAATTCTATCAATTTTTCCTGTTAGCTCTACATCCCCTATCTTATCCCTAAACTCCACTTCACTTCCGTATAAGTTCAAATTCACTATTTTGCATCTGTTCGACTATATATTTTATTGATTTTGTAATTACTTTTTTAAGTCTATTAGTTAGCACAACAAATTTAGGCGACGCTGTAAACATACGGTTCTTGGTTAGTGCTAGCTTTTCCTTAATTATATTATCCACTAGAGTCGTAATATCTTTATTTAAAGTATTTCTTTTTTCCTTTTCTGTACATGCTTCACTTCCATAGTTTCCTTCTGCATATCGTTTAAAGAATTCGTCAATTACTTCATGCATAAACGAACCTGTGTCTAATAGGTTAAGCTTAAACTCGTTTTTCTCTTGTAATTTTAATCCATATTTTAAGTAATATGAAAAAGGGCATTTCCTATATTGTTCTAATTTTGATATGCTTGTTTTTAAAGTAGCTCCGTATAGCTTATCTATATTTTCTTTACTAAGCATTCCACTACTATTATCATATGCCATTCCTTCTATAGCTCTTTTTAGCTTCTCTTTCCATTCATCATCAGCCTCCTCTGAAAACCAATTATATACTTTAAACCATATCGGCTCTATTTCCTCTCCATCTCTGAAATTTTTCAAGTTAGTTAATAGCAAATCAAATGCAGGTCCTGGCAATTGTAATAAGGAGCTAATATCATCTGTTTTAGTCACTTCTACTGTTGGTTTTATTTTTTTGCATGTTAAATCACTTTGCTCTTTGAGTTTTGGAAATATTCTTTTGAGTTTTGAAATTAATATTGATGGTCTTAGAGCAGCTCCCTCTTTGTTTGATGATGTATATGACACATACAGCTTCTCTTCAGCTGCCGAAAAGACTTTATATATCCCATACTGCTCTTCATATAAGCTATCCAATGTGTTTTTTGCAAGTGTAATGCCCTTTTCACTCAATAACGTTCTATCTGTATCATTTAGAAACCCTTCCGCTGGCGGTTTTCCTGGGAATATACCATCATTTAATCCTATTATAAATACTGCTCTAACTTTACTTGTTCTTGACCTATCTACATCTCCTATTATAACTTGATCTATATATCCAGGAATTTTACCTAAATCGCTATTCTTTAACCCTGTTTTTAAGATACTGCTATATGTACTAAAACTCATTTTTTCATCACCAAAAACAAGTACAATTTCATCAAGTAGCTCTATCAGCAAGTCAAAACTTTTCTTGTATTCTTCTGCCATATATATTTCATTTCTTTGCATAAAATACGTTATTTTTTCATTTAGCTTCTCTCTTATCCTGTTCTCCTCTAAGAACATATATATTGCTGCTGTTATCTCCTTTACGTATTTTTTCTCTACACCTTTTTTAAATTTCAAAAGTGGCTCAACAATTTTTATCCTTAACTCATTGAAGTTTTCTTCTTCGTCATATTCCCAATCTTGGTTATACCATTTAGTTCCTCTAATTCCCCATTTTGCACAGTAGTTTTCTAATTTATAGATATCTTTCTTATCTATATCATCATATAGTCCACACTTTAGATACGCAAACACCGTATCTAGATTCCAACCTTTAGCAAAAATATCTATGATACTCAAAATATATTTTACCAATATATTGCCTGTCAGTTCTTCCTTTCTATCTATAAAGATTGGAATATCATATTTTGCAAATATTGTCTCTACTATTGTTTCCATTTCCTCTAGGATTCCAGTTATCACTGCTATGTCACTATAGTTGTACCCTTCTTCTTGCACAAGCTTAGTTATGTTTTTACATGCAGCTTCTATTTCGGAATATGGATTAGACGCTAAAAATAAGCTAATATTCTTTAAGTCATCGTCATATTTCTTATAAAGATGCGAATATATATTTTCTTCTAAGTGTCTAATCTCTTCGTTTCTAAATCTATATTGCTCTTTTAATAGTATCGGCTGTCTTACTTCTACCGATAATTCTCTTGCAGTTTCTTCTAATTTCTTTGCAGTTTTTTTGTTATAGTAGAAAATGTCCGTTTCTGGCTCTGTTAGTATTGCTATCTCATCTGGTTCTACGCACATTGTTACACTAATGCTTTCTGCTTGCCTCATTAATTCTTTAATTACACTATATTCCTGAATAGTGAAACCTGAAAATTCATCTATATATATTAAGGAATCTTCAAATACCGGTGTTTTTTCTAATTGTTTTGATAAAATTGTAAGTGTATCATCTTCATCTATATAACTTCCCTTTATCTTCTGTTCATACAAAGAATATATTTTCCTTATATCTTGCAATTTAGTTTTCAGATACTTATCTGCTTCAGTTTCTTCCACACTCTCTAATTGTTCTAAATTTATGCTATACTTTTTAAATTCTGTAACTGTTTTTAACATCAATTCTACATTGCCTTCAGAACTTCCAAGAAACTTTAAGTTTTTCTTCTCTTTTTCTAAAAGATCATAGATGAGCATGGCTCTTCCGCTTTTAGATAGCTGCACCTTTGCTCTCCCGCCCTATTTCTGTCAGCATCCTGCGTGCTATCAAGTTAAAACTAACTACCTCTGCATTTATGCTAGCATTTTCTCCAAGAGTATCTAGTAGCTTTTTTTCTGTCCAATACGAAAACTGCTCTGGAGTTATTATATATATCTTTTTCCCCAGATTAATTTTTCTTCTTATGTCATTCAAAATGTATTCTGTTTTACCACTTCCAGATTTGCCGGTAAATTAGCTGTAGGCTCACTTTGACCCTCCCTCTTTTTCTTAGCCTTAACATCTATGATGTGTACGAATAAGTTATGCCTTAGTATTCATCCTATTTCTCTTCTCCAATAGAATAGATACTGCTGTGCTATCCCTGCTGAGTCTCCATATTTTTCTTTTGCCAGTTCTTCTATTTCCTGTTTGCTTAGCTTCTTGCCTTTGCTTCCATCTGTATATAGCTCATTCATAACACGTTCTACCCATACATCAATGGGGAATATTTCTTTTTTGCTAAGCCCAAATAGCATTACACATTCTGCCACTTTAGGACCTACTCCAGGCAGAAACATTAGCACTTCTTTTACTCTGCTTATATCATGTTCTTCCTTTAGATTTTCTAAATTTATATCTCCTTTTTGCATAATTTTTGTAGTTTCATACACTCTTTTATCTCTAAATCCTAGCCCTAACTTTCTTAAATCTTCTACCCTTGCTTGTCCAAGTTCTTCATAAGTAGGAAATGTATAATATTCTTTATCGTTCCATGAGATTTTCCTTCCATATGCTTTTGAAATCCTTTCAATTATACCTTTTATTCTTGGTATATTGTTATTTGCTGAAATTATATAGGAGATGATCGTTTCCCAAAGATCTTGATTCAATATTCTTATTCCATATCCATATTCTATGCTACACTTTAAATGCACATCTACATTTGATAATTCATACTTGGTCTGTTCATAATCATAGTTTAAATCAAAATACTCTGAAACTAATTCCTGTATATCTCCTTCGCAAATTCCTTTAAAAACTATATCCCTGCCATCTTTATATACATTGAGCACATTTCCCTTAAAGACTCCGGTATAACTTCCGGTTTTCTTCTAAATTCCATCTAAAGCACTGCCCACATTCAAAGATATGTTTTGGCTCAAAAGACTCTATGTTTTTGAGTATGTATTTCTGTTCCATGCCTTAATTTTATCATGTTTCAGCTTAATATGTAATAATTTGATTGACTTTTATTTTTTTTCCTGTATGATATGTATATACAGTCTACATAGTTTGTATTTCAAGAAAGGATTGATAAGTATATGACATATAAATGCAGTGTTTGCGGATATATATATGACGAAAAAGTAGAAGATATTAAATTTGAAAATTTACCAAACGATTGGACTTGCCCATTATGTGGTGCCGGCAAAGATGTATTTACTAAGGAAGGGTAAGCGAATCAATATTTTAATGAAATTCCATAGTAAAGCCAGAAATTAAATTTCTGGCTTTTTGATTGTCTTGTTATTCTATTTCTACTTTGTTCTCTTGTAATCTTCAGTTGACGAATTCAACTGTGACTTTACAGGAAAATGTTTCAACGCGTAGCATTATATTCATCTATAACTATATCTTTTAATTTAAATAAAGCATATGTATTTATAATTGCTAAAATTCCTACTAAAACATTAACTAGTGTCCAGATAACGCTACTAGACATTACACTTCCTATTACAATGCTTATCATCGTAATTAATTTCAGAATCATAATATCTGCTTTGCTCGTTTTCTTTATAAACTTCAAGCTAGATTCTCCATAGTAGTATCCTGCAAGAACTGTAGCTAACGCAAATAAAGTAATTGTTATCGTAATGAGTATAGGTCCTATAGCTCCTATGTGATATTTAAATGCATACAGTGTTATCTCTATTCCGTTGGGATCCCCTATAACTAAGCTTGCGTAGCTTGACATGCATACTACAAAAGTAGTTATTGTCGCAAATAATATGTTTTCAATATGTATCCCAAAAACTTGAACAAACCCATTGTCTACGGCTGTTTCTGTGTCAGCTGTCGCAGCAGCTATAGACCCCGTTCCTAACCCTACTTCACTTGAAAAAATTCCTTTTTGCATACCAATTAATAGTGTTGAGATTACCCCTGCTCCAAAACTTCTAAAATTAAATGCACTATCTAAAACTAAATTAAATACAGGTCTTATCATAGGAATATTTGAAAAAATTATATATGCACAAACTGCTAGATAAAAAAATGTAACTATTGGTATTAATTTTTCTGTAACATTTGCAATTTTCTTAACTCCTCCGAAAATAGTTACTCCTGTAATTGCTGCAATAGTTACTCCTATTATAATTGGGTTAATATTAGCTATATCATTTATACTTCTACTTACTGTATTTACTTGAACTGTTAAGAATCCACCTATAAATGAGACTATAATAATAGCAGCATAAATAACTGCTAACTTTTTATTTCCCATTCCATCTTTTATATAGTAGAATGGCCCCCCTCTATAAATATTCCCAGAATCTTTTCTTCTAAAAACAACCGCTAGCACACTTTCTGCAAAAGCCATTATTGCACATAAAATAGAAGTCATCCATATCCAGAAAAGGACCCCTGGTCCTCCTAGATATATTGCAAGAGCAATTCCAGAAAGCGAACCTACTCCAATTCTTCCTGCTAGTGACATAGTAAGAGATTGAAATGCACTTATACTATCCTTTTTATTTGGCTTTTTTGAAATTGCTTTCCACATTTTTACGAAATTGAGATGTAAAAAACGTAATTTGAAAGAAAAATATATTCCACCCATGAAAATCATTATGCTTGCAACTATCCATAAAGCTTGAATCAACAATTCTAACATAGTATTACCTCTGTTAAAAGGCTATTCCAAGATTCCAGTTTTATTACAGAGAAAAACACAGATTTCATACTTAAATCTGTGTTCTGCTCTGTAATAAGCCTTAGATACATATCTCTTTTTATTAATTATTCAAAAATAATATCACTAGCTATAATGCAGCCTGCTGTCTGCATAAATTTCAAAGCCATAAGATGATGCAACTCCGCATTGTGATTTAGCCTTATATCCCCAAGCTCCAAATTATATGATCCCACTGCTGGCTCACATATAACAACGTTTATCTTTCTACCAATTTTATTCCCATACGTTTTAATTGCCACTGCTGGCTCCATTACACAAACGTCTGTAAGAAACCCGCTAAACACAATCGTATTAATATTTGTATTACTATCTATCCACTCTTTTAATTCTTTTTCATGAAATCCATTTGTTGAATGCTTGTATACCATAAGATCTGTTTTAAACTTTCTTAGTTCAGGAATCAGTTCCGCTTCTTCTGTACCTCGAATACAATGAGGTGGATACGCTTCGAATTCTAAAGAATTTTCGTCATGCCCTTCTGTTATACAAACAATTGGCACTCCCCTTTCGCTAGCTTTAGTAAAAAGCTCTATAATATTTGGCACTCTCCCTGGCGCCAAAGGATTCGACATTGCTCCTTCATATACAAAACCTACATTGGTGTCTATATTAAATAGTGCCGATTCCTTCGCTGGAATCGTTACTGGCTTTAGCTGATGATACCAGTCACAAATCTCTCCTAAAGCTTTTTGCATGTCTTCTATTTGCTTATCTGTTAGTTTTTGCATTGTTTTCTCTCCTTTTAAACTATTACTATCTAAATATTTATGCTTTTCTATGAGACTCTACGCAAAGTATAACTTATTCGTACGTATCAAAGATGCTAGAGCTAAGAAAATTATACTATATATTCTTCTCAAAATCTATACTCTTTTTAGTCTACAGTTTTTCTGTTTTAAAATCCTCCATCTTCTTGTGACACATAGGTTTCATTTAATATTTTTCTCTATAAACTCGACCGGTAGGTCAGATTCATTGACAACTGCAATGATAGCATATAGTATTAATTAATCTACAGGATAACTTATCTGTACGCATCAAAAATGCTACAGCTAAGAAATACATAAAGCATAACTTATCTGTACGCATCAAAGATGCTACAGCTAAGAAAATTAAGGAGGTACTAATCATGAGTTCAGAAGAAATTTTTAATAAGATTAAAGATATTGTAGTTGAACAATTAGGTTCAGAAGAAAGTGTAGTAACGATGGAAGCTGCTTTTTTAGATGATTTAGGAGCTGATTCACTAGATATAGTTGAATTAATTATGGCACTTGAAGAAGAATTTGATATAGAAATTCCAGACAATGAAGCTGAAAAAGTTAAAACAGTTGGTGACGTTGTAGAATATATGAAAAACAATAGTTAGTATACAAATTAAAAATAGTAAAATCCCCTAGGCTGAATTAATTTAGTCTAGGGGATTTTTTCATTATATTAATCATTCCTTAAATCTGTTTCTTGGTTTATATGGAATTGTATTAGATTCTTTTTCACTGCAATATAATAATGCTGATATGTATGATGTTATAGGAATTACTGTTATAAGGCCTATACTCCCTGTAACACCCTTTATAACTTCTTCTGTCATCATCTCTATATTTATAATGTGACTAAATTCGGTATTGTTTGCCATAAACAATAATATAATTGTGATTAGACTCCCTACATAAGCAAGTATCAAAGTATTACTCATTGTAGCCATTGCATCTTTCCCGATATTCATACCTGCAGTAAACAATGCTTTTCTCGATATTTTTGGGCTTTCTTTCTTCAGCTCCCAAAGCGAAGATGCTATCGACATCGCAACGTCCATACATACTCCCAAGGCTCCAATTATTATTCCAGCAAACATTAACCCAACTAGATTAAATGTTGTCTCTTGCTCTATAAACATAAGATGGACTGAATCTCCATTAAGTCCAGACATTCTAGTAACACTTGCAAAAACTATAGCAAGAACACCTGCAATTGCAAATCCACAAGTAGTACCTATAATTGCTGCTGCTGTTTTCTTTCTTAATCCACTTATAACTAAGAAACAAATAATTGTTATTGCAATACATGAGAGTACCGATATAAGAACCGGATCTCTTCCATCCAGAAGTGAAGGTAGTGTAAATAAAAATATTATTCCTAAGGTTACAACAAGGGATGCTATTGTCTGCACTCCTTTTAACCTCCCTATAATAAGTATTAGCACAAGGAATATAGCAATTAAGATTATGAGTCCATTCTGCCTTTGGACTAGATCTATATACGCTGTAGGTGTATCTCCCCTTATGTCTATTGCTACATAGGCTCTATCTCCCACTCTTAACGCATCAAATCCCATACTTTGCTCTTGATCACCAGCTAGAAAATGTGTGGCCTCTATTCTTTGTCCTTCTAATTCTCCTTCAAGTATTTCGACTACTAACAATTGAAGTGTCTCTTCTCTATCAGAAAACATTCCAGATTCTCTTGTAATAATTCCCCTTACCTCTACTACTCTGGCAGATACTCTTTGTAGTGCTAGCATTGCTGCCATGTCTGTATCAGAAAATGAATCATCAAATGTAATTATTACTTCACCAGGCTCAAATTCTGTATCATCAAATATATCATCCGTCTCTCCAAGAAATTCCCACCAATCATAATCAATCGCTTGATCATCTATTGCAAATACGCTGCTTCCTATAGCAATTATGCTTATAATCGTTAATATTACTAGTGTTAATTTTAATTTCATCTTATCCCCCGTTTAATTTGTATTAAAAAATGTATTATCTATCTTGTTTTTGTAATATGGCTCTTTATTGCTTGAAAGCTTTGCTCACTTATAACATGTTCAATTCTACAAGCATCGTCTAATGCAATTTGCTTATCTATTCCAAGAGAAATAAGCCAATTAGAGATAATAGTATGTCTTTCATACATTGATTCTGCAATTTTTCTACCGCTTTCAGTTAATGTTATATAGCCATCTGAGTCTATATGAATATATCCATCTAGTCGTAGCTTCTTCATAGCAACACTTACACTAGGTTTTGAATATTCAAGCTTGTGAGAAATATCAATAGAACGTACTTTGTTCTCTCCTTGACTTAACATTAAAATTGTTTCCAAATAATTTTGGGTAGATTCCTGAACCTTCATCTCTCTCACCTCAACCTTCGTCTCTCTCGCCTCTTTGTTATTAATTCTCTATTTCAATATACAACTTCCCTACATAATAACATGAAACCAATAGTGAATCAAGTTAGCCCCTTCCTTATCTTTGCTCTATCTATGAAGCTATTTATATATGTTTCAGAGGTATTTTATATATACTCTTTAAAACTATTTTTCTCTTTTTGTTGACAATATTGGTTAGCCATGTTAAACTTAGTTAGTCTTGACTAACCGAAAGAATTTCTTTTATATAAGGAGAATAATAATGAACGATTTAACATTTGCTTTTATGCTCACTATCATCGCCGGGCTGGCTACGGGCATAGGAGGCATGAGTGTACTTTTTTCTAAAGTAACAAATAAAAAATTTCTATCTATATGTCTTAGCTTTTCTGCAGGAGTAATGCTCTATGTGGCATTTACAGAAATATTTCTAGAGTCCCTTGAAAGCTTAGAGTATGGATTCGGAAAGCAGCATGGGTATTTAATAGCAACTTTATCATTCTTTTCAGGGATTGGAATTATGGCTATTATTGATAAGTTTTTACCTCATGACGATCATGATGATAAGGCTCTAGATCTACTGGAATCTGATTCAGAACGAGAAAAAGATATAAAGATTGCGTCTAAAGAAGATAAAGAGCTCAAGCGCACGGGAGTCTTCTCTGCTATTGCAATCGCTATACACAATTTCCCGGAAGGAATTATCACTTTTTTAGCAGCAATGTATGATCCAGCTTTGGGTATTGCTATTGCAATTGCTATTATCCTACATAATATTCCTGAGGGAATAGCTGTTGCAGCACCTATTTATCATGCTACAGGTAGTAAATGGAAAGCTTTTCTAGCATCAATGGGGGCAGGATTAACTGAACCTTTAGGTGCATTAATAGCTTGGTTATTTGTACATAATATTTTTGATGATGTAGAAGGAATATTTGGTATTCCATTCGCAGTTGCTGCTGGTATTATGGTATTTGTGGCAATTCACAAACTATTACCAGCTGCTCAAAAGTATGGTAAACACCATGTAGTTATGAAATGGCTTTTCTTGGGAATGGCAGTAATGGCGTTAAGCTTGGTTGCATTAGAATATGTTTTTTAGAATATTTAAATTGATCTGACAAAGAGATTTGGAACGGCTCCTTTACAATTGGCATATAATCCATTGTAAGGGAGTGTTTTTTTATGTTTATGCCTGTCTTATCTGGAATTATTGTATCAGTAGATGCATTTTTCATTGGAATTTCACTTGGATTACAAAAGAAATGCAAATTTTTATATCTGTTTATAATTAACCTAATTCTTATTTCTCTTTGTATCGTTGGTTTTTTAATAGCAGAAAGAATTTATGAATACATATTTATCGACACCGACTTAGTCGTCGGCCTTGCATTTATCTCGCTTGGGTCTTGGTACATTTTGTCTTACTTGATATCGAAATATATCAAACGACATAGCGAGGAAACTAAAGATGCTAAAGTCTCTTCTAAAACCATTATCATTACAGGATTTGTGATGAGCCTTGAAGCTATGCTAATAACTATTGGAATTACATTTGTTTTCCTACCGCATTCTACTTTTTTGATTCCTATCGTAGTGGGCCTTGCTCACTTTGGATATTCAGCATTGTCTTTCTTCTTAGTTAGGACCAAACACATGAGGAAAATGCCGATTGGTATAGCCCATGTTGTTTCGGGTCTTGCACTTATTACATATGGACTAATGGCAGTTTTTATAGAATTTGGAATATAGTTTTTCACTTAAAAAGAGAGCCTGCAATTTCTTGCAGGCTCTCTTTTTCTAAATACATTTTATCTCACTGTATATCCGAAGTTCTTCAAGTATTTTTATTATTTCTGCTCTAGTTTCTGTTCCTCTTAACATCATTTCCATCACAGCAGCTTCAGAAGTAAAAGTTTGAGTCACAGTTCTTTCTGAGATGGTAACGCTCATTTCTTCTGTCAGCCCTACCCTATCACCATAAAAACTTTCAGCTACTCCGTCACTAAAAAACTCCGTTCTAATAACCATCGACTCTATTCTATCTCTACTGTCCAAGGTTATCTCTATCGTTCTTACTCTAGGTGGGCTTCTATATCCAATAAACTCTCTTGTTGCTATTATTTTCTTGTTTTCTAACCCTCCATCTTGATTCTCTTCATTACTATTTATGCAACCAGTTAGCACAACTAACAATAAAATGAATAATATCAATACACTTACTATTTTAATTGTTTTCATAGTCCAACTACCTCTCTTTTTTCCATGTCTCATGTTCATACCACGCTTCTCCATTAAATTCATCCCACTCAACAATTCCTCTTTCAAAAACAAGTGTAAGATAATACCACCCTATATGATAGGCATCTATGCAAAAACAGATTTGATATTTACCATCCTCTAACTTTGTTAAAATTTCCATGCTAGATATATGTCCATATGCTCCTTCTGCATTATCAAAGATGCTATTATATTCTTCTTTTTTTACTTCTACATCTGCCACTTTCTCTATTAACTTCATATCCGAATCAAGACTTTCATATCCACTAATAATAATTTTTTCTACTGTTGCACCCTCAAAAATAATATTTGCTTTGTGGGTACACATATCTTTTTCAAATGTATTTTGCGGGTTCGCTGTAGTTATATTAATGCCAGATACTTCGACTATTAAATTCCCCTGCATAAATTCAAACTTTTCAATTATTGCATCATGATATTCAAATTTAGATAATTCATTTATTGACCTGTATTTCACGTTACACCTCTTATATATTTATAAATTTTCTAATATCTTTGTTCATAAGTATTTGTGCTTTCATCCATTTAGCGGGTGCACTTATGAGCTCTTTAAAAGAAAATTAAGTATTCCTCTCAATAATTATGTCCGCAACCGTCAAATTAATGTCATTAAAAGCATTATTTATAATAACATTAGCAACGTCTTTTGCATCCATAAAAGCATTTTGCTTTTCAACAGAAACATAACCTCTACTATTTTTATAAAAATCCGTATTTATTCCGCCAGGATAAACTCCTATTACTTTAACGCTTGTTCCTTTATAAGCAACTTTTAAACTTTCTGTGTATCCTCGTTCTCCCCATTTAGTAGCACAATATACACTTTCCTGTTTATTTCCTCTTAAACCTGCTGAAGAGATAATATTTACTATTTTCAGATTTTCTTCATTAGTTGCCTTTAAAGCTTCAGTTGTAAATAATATCATACCTTGTAGACCTTTAAAACATATGTCCATATCATTGTTAGTATATTCTATTGGTAATTTAAATACAGGCTCACCTGCGTTATTTATAAGGGCTCTTATATTACCAAGTTTCTGGATTTCTAGAACTGTTTGGCTAACAAATTTTTCATCAGATATATCTCCAACAAAAGATATGTAATTTTCCTCAAATTCTTGATTTAATAGTTCCATTTTTTCCTTATCAAAATCAATATTACAAATAATATAATCTTGCTGTATTAATTGTTTAACTAATTCTAATCCTAGACCATTTGCTCCACCAGTTATTATAATAATATTTTTCATAGGTCATTCCTTTCTACCCATTATCAATCAGAGTATCTCTTGATATATTAAATATTCTATAATAATTATACTATATTAAAATCTTTTTAATAGTGCTTTCCCAAAATTTTCTGTTGCATCTTGTCATTTTTGTTAATTGGTCGTGGGAACATATCTGGAGCCGGTGTCCTCCGATTTCTATTGAAAAAGTTCGAAAAATTTGTTATAGTTATGTAAATGAAAAACAAAAGGAGAAAGAGTATGAAAAAAGGAAGTATTATGTTGTTAGGATATGGTTTATCTTACATAATATTATCAGTGTTATTAGCATTTGATGCCATAGATTTATCAGATTATGCTATTATTTATTTAACACTAGCTTCATTTATATTTGCATTAAGTGAATTCTTAAGTAAGGGTTTTTTGATTTTTATTATGTCTATATTTCAAAAATCATTTAATTACTTCGCATATAGAGGAAGAGTAATTATAGATAAGAAGGTAGCTAACGAAAAAAATAGTTTAAAAGTGGTGTCGAGGGCAAATAAGCAAGCTTCATTAATGCTTAGCCTTTCAGACCAATCAATATATCTATGGAGAAAAGCAAAAGGAAGATTGGATAGTAATAATTCTTTACTATCTCATATCTTATATATTGCGGGAACCTTTTCTTTGGTTCTCATGGCAGTACAATTTGATATATCTAATTCTTTACCAATCAGAAATTTTGAACAAACTATAACACTTGCAACTTTGGGGATTATGCTAACAAATATCTTTTTTGAAAGCGAAAGCACTTCCTTCGCCGAAAAAGGGCAGGCCCAAACTGAGAAGATCTTAGAGTATGGTAATAACGTAAGAAAAAAAATAGTCCGAATGAATGAGGCTTTAGAAATGGATACTGAAAAGCAGCAATGAAATATCATTGCTGCCGTTTTGGTTGCGGGATTATGACCCGCACAGTAGCTCTGTCCGCTTAGCTGTAGTATTTTTCGACTTTTCATCATTCAATTTAATGCAATTGCTTTTTCCCGATCTTATACTACTTTTATATAAAATTTCTATCTCTTCTATAAATTGTAATTTATCTTTCACATATGCAAAAAGGAGAACATTTATACAAATATTCTCCTTCAATGATGTTATTCTAAACATCTATCTATATTATGGCATCTGTCTTTACATGGACTACAACACCTTCTAGGGCATATACAACGACGTATTTGACAGCATATACAACAACAAGGTCTTGGTCTGCATTTTGGTTTTTTATACTCATTTACAAACTCTGGAAATCCATCAGGATATTCAACTTCTGCTACTAGCTCTTCGTCACTTCCTATTGTTACAGTCACTATTGCACGATATTCTCGAGCATCTGTTTTCCAATGTTTATTTGAAGGTGTAGTTTCTTTTATAATATAAGTGTGCACTCCTGGTTCAGTATAACAGAGTTTTGGAAATTTCACATTTCCTCTATGACATTTACACTTTGTTTTTTCACACATATCTTTTCACACCTCTAACTACGATCTCTGTTTGTAGCTGAAACAATTTCAGTTTCTCCATCAAATACACCAAAGTTAAATTTATCATCTACTAGCGGAGCCCCTATTGCTGTTTTGTTTGCAAATAATGTTACACAGACTCTACCATGCTCATATTTATTTTCAAACTCTGGGAATCCTTCTGGGTAGTCTACATCTGCTGTTAAATGTCCTTCGCCATCATCTGTTACTGTGATAGTAACAGGATATTCTCTATCGTCTGTTGTCCATCCACTGCCAGACTGTGAAGTTTCACGAATTATATATTCATAAACACCTTCTTCAGTAAATTCTATACATGGAAACTCTACATTGGCATTAGGGAGATTTCTTTTTAAATCCATTTTTATCACTATCCTTTCTATTACTATAATATGAATTTGTTAGGACAATGGTTACTCTCTTGCTTTGTTTGTAGTTTTTGAAATTATTACCTCTCCGTCCATGACAGCAAACTCAAACATTCCATCTTCTAATTCTTTTCCTATAGCTGTCTTGTTTGCATTTAATATAACGCATATACCAGTCTTTTCATGGTTAGTAATAACATTTACGCCTTGTTCAAACCTAATGTCATCTATATTTGGATACCCGGTTCCTTCTAGTAATGCTCTTAAATTTACTAACTCATTATAATCAGTTATAGTAAAATGCATTGGTGCTACTGGAATTATATTGCTTCCTAACGGCACTTCTTCTTCAAGAATATAATCGCCTAATCCAAGTGTAAATGAGCAAGTTCCGTTGATTGTAGTCATTGCTTCTCTGACTCTATGAGGGAATACATTTGTCTGGGTTAAGATAAACTTAATATCTCTTATGGGTTCATTCTCTGTGTCTACTTTTCTAATCCTTACTTCTGTAATGTGACCACTACCACCGCTAGCATCTTCTAATTTAATCCATAAGTCTGTACTTCCTATATCATGTTTTCCTTCATCATGTATAAAAGAAACAGCATTAAAATAATAGAAAAATCCATTGTCCAGTATAGCTTCTGTTGCCCTTGTGTCATAATAAATCCAATATGCATATGGTAGGTTCTTTGTAGGAATATTAGGAAATATTGTATTGTTTTCATTATTAATTAAATCTATTGTGGTATTTGTGTCATTAAAGTGCAAGTCTCCTAATTCCAATGAGAAATGTGCCACCTTAGTATCATCATCTGGGTCAGGTGTAAAAGGTGTATCTCCATTTCTAACATAATCAAACTTCAAAATGTCATCTGCTGTTTGTTTGTCTAATAATTGCCCTTCACTATGCATTTGTGTTAAAAATTCGTCTATTGTTAATCCTCTATAACCTTTGAAATAAAGGTCTTTAAGGTACCTATCAATAGGCTCATCAGGTTCGGAAACTAAGAAATTATTATCTACCAATACTCTAAATGCGTCTTTTCCCCACCATGCGTTATTTTCTTGCCTTCCCATAACTCTAATAATTCTAAGTGATTTTTTTACATATTCATGCCCACTAGCAATGTGACCGTCCATGATTTCCTACTGCTAAAAAATCCTCAATTCTAGCGTTCTTGTAATGAAATGGTGCATCTATGGGATGACCGAACTGAGTAGCATATGGTACAAGATATGGCTCATTTATACTTTGATATCTATCATCTGTAGGATGTGTATTAGAATATCCGCAAAGATCCATTTGTTGTGAAATAAAATTGTCCGTTACTACCTCTTAAATCCCTCCATGTTAGATTCTGATATCCTACATTAAGATTCCATCTCATAGGTTCAAAATCCATATAATTATTATCTTCTACTTCTGGTAAATCTCCTAAGTTTCCGCTATGGTCGCCATATCGCCAACCTTTTCCGATTATTGCTCCAGGATTATCTAATAGCTGTGGTCCACTTCCACCACCTGGCTTTACATTAACGGTTTTATAAATTTTTATTCCATTAATATATATCTCCATTTCTTCTGTTGTTCCTGGTTCTGGCACTTCTTGTTTGTATTCTATATATATTGAAGTTTCAAGCCATCCTTCAATATCGCTAGGTTGTGGCTCTCCATAATAATTACTATATCCACTATCAAAAAGTACATCTAAATAGAAATTTCCATCAGAGTCATTTCTATATGTCCTTGTACCTACTTTTCCTATTTGGTCATCTCCATAAATATTAACCGTATTTCCACCCATGCCAACAATTTTAAATATTTGGTTTGCACTATTATCTATTTTTACAGTAATCATATCTCCATCATGTATGCCATCTATTCCACCAGCGTAATCTAGTCTTATTTTTAGGAACATCATGTTTCCAACTGTATCAATAGGTTCTCCACCTATTGTTAACTCAAAATTTGTTACTTCTACGAAATTAGCCATTTTAAACATCCTCCTAACTAATGTTCTACTACTATTATATGAATTAGTATTGGAGTTTGTACCAAACAAAAAACAGGATTGATGTGTCCTGTTTTGAGATATTCTGTATCACTCCATGACTTTTACCCATGAAATAAGACTACCTTGTATGGTAGTCTCATGAACGTTTGTAGCACTTTGTGATATTGTGTAATACTCGGTGTGCTTTACTTAAAATCGTGCTGTTTTTGTGGAATGCACTCAACAAAACATAATAAATATATAGAAAATAGTATTATCATAGACTCAGTCGGTAAAAAGTCAGTAAATAATAAAAAAATGAGCTAAGTGTGATTTCTACAATCTACCTAGCTCTAAGCTTTCTGGTTGCGGGAGTAGGACTTGAACCTACGACCTTCGGGTTATGAGCCCGACGAGCTGCCAACTGCTCCATCCCGCGGTATTTAATTGGACTTTGATAGTATACACTGGTTTATGTTTAGTTGTCAACACTTAGCCCAAAAAAACTATGTCTTTTACTTATTTATTCAATAATCTCTAATATATGCTTAGGTTTTTCTGTTTTGTTACTTGTAATTCTATATGCTCTCATCAAGTCTTGTACTGCTTGATTTCCTTTTTCTTCGTCATTTACATGTATGTATGCTAGTATTTCGCCTACTTCTACTCTATCAGATATCTTTTTATTTACTATTATTCCGAGCAACATGATCTATATCATCTTCTTTTCTAATTCTACCTGCTCCAAGATTAACTGATACTTGCCCTACTGTCTCTCCGTCTAGTTTTTCTACATAGCCCGCTTCGTTTGATACTACTGGTAAAATATATCTTGCTTTTGCAAACCTATTTACGTCTTTAATATATTCTATATCTCCACCTTGAGCTTGTACCAATTCAATAAACTTGTCGTATGCTTTGCCATTTTCTATGTTCTCTATTATTCTTTTTTTGTTCTCTTCTATATCATTCCCTTGTCCTGCTAATTTTATTATATAACTTCCAAGAATTTCGATTATTTCTTTAATGTCTTCTGGCATATTACCTTTTAGGCATTCTATAGATTCTATAACTTCTAAACTATTTCCAACAGCACTTCCCACAGGCTCATTCATGTCAGTAAGAATGCAAACTGTTTCTCTATTTGCTAATGCACCTATGTCTTTCATTGCAGTTGCTAATTCGATCCCTTGCTCTTTTGTTTTCATGAAAGCCCCGCTTCCCACAGTTACATCTAGTACTATTTTATTAGCTCCACCTGCTATTTTCTTACTCATAATGCTTGAAGCGATTAAAGGCATGCTTCCGGACACATGCTATACTATCTCTTAATGCATATATTTTTTTATCTGCTGGTGCGAGTTCTCCTGTCTGTCCTATTAAGTTTATTCCTATGTTTTTTACAATGTTCATTACTTCATCTAATTCCATTTCTGTCTTATACCCTGGAATAGATTCTAATTTATCTACTGTTCCACCTGTAATTCCGAAGTCCTCTTCCCGACATCTTCATAACTGGAATCCCAAGTGATGCTATGATAGGCACTAAGATTATAGTGATTTTGTCGCCTACTCCTCCCGTGCTATGTTTATCAACAACATTATCAGAAATATCGCTTAAATCTAATACTTCTCCTGAATAAGTCATAGCAAGAGTCAGATTTGTAGTTTCTTCTTTATCCATTCCATTTATATATATTGCCATTACTAATGCTGCAGCTTGATAATCCGTAACTTCTCCATTTGTATAGCCTGAAATAAAGTATTCAATTTCTTCTTTAGTTAATTTGTTATTATCTCGTTTCTTCGCAATTATTTCTTGTATATTCATATGGAATCCCTCTTTCTATTTCTCAAAAACTACATATAGTCTTCAATTGGCCCATCATATTCGTCTGTGCCTTCTGGTCTATATAGCTCTTCTATAGGGATTACTGTTTCTTCTTCACTATTCATTCCTTCATTTATTATTATATGTCTTCCTATCTGCATAGATCCCCAAAATACTAACGCTATAATTGCTAATACCATTATTGCTTTTCCTAGAAATATTAAAACTTTCATATTCCTTCTCCTTATCTCTTATATAGTTTTCTTCTTATATTTTGATTTTTTAAACAAAATTTTTAGTAAAACTTCTTCTATGTATCTCACAAAGTCCATGCTCTCTTATTGCTTGGATGTGCTTAGCTGTACCATATCCTTTGTGCGCTGCAAAACCATATGCTGGGTACCTCTCATCATATTCACCGCATCATTCTATCTCTCGTTACTTTTGCTACTATTGATGCACACGCTATTGAATAGATTTTTTCGTCTCCTTTAACTATACTTTTGTATGGAATCTCTAAAGTATCTATATCTTTTAGTGCGTCCACCAGTATAATTTCAGGTTTAACATCTAGATTCTGAATAGCTGCTGTAACTGCTTTTTTTGTTGCATTTAATATATTAATTTCATCTATTTCTTTTTCGTCTACAATGCTTACACTCCATGCCACTGCTTCAGCAGTTATGTCATCATACAGTTTGTCCCTTTTCTTTTCTGAAACCTTTTTGGAATCATTAACAAATTGTAGAAAGGAATCTGCTTTCATGATTACTGCCCCGAATAACTACTGGGCCTGCCAATGGTCCACGTCCTACTTCGTCAATTCCTGCAATGTATTTTATTCCAGTATTATATACTTTCTCTTCATATTCTTTTAATTGTTTTAGTCTTGCTTCTTCTCTTTCTTTCATCTGCTTTTCCTTTTTATGAAATGTATATTATTCTTCAACATATACACCATATTCGCCTTCTACATATTCTGGTTCATCTTCTTCTGGTAATACTATATCTACTTCTCCTACATATTCTTGAAGCTCTGTTAAGGTGTATTGTCCATTAACTCCTAGTGAATATAGGACTTCTGGCTTTCCATCTTCACACATGTTGTTAAAGTCTACTATATAGAATTCGCCGTCTCTATCTGTGCTGATGCTTAATCCCACTTCGCTTAACTCCGCATATCTAAATATTCTGAAGTTAAATTGTTGCACATAATATGGTTCATATCCCTCTACTTCTACTCTTACCATAACATATTGTAATCTACTTCGTATCGCCTCTGGCAGATAGTCTAAATCTACAGCTGTTCCTGGAAGGTATTCCAGTTCTCCAATTTCATGTAATTGCGCACTATTTGTTGCCATTCCTTGAATAGCTAACATATTTGCCCTTATGTCTTCTACCATCGCATCATGTACTATATCTCTAACTACACCCCAAATTACAATAGCAAGTACTATCATTATTATTACTATTATTATTAATGCAAGTAGGCTTATACCTTTCTCGTTCCTATACATTCTGTTCCTCCTAAAAAATATACAATAGTCTAATATATATTATTACACTTATTAGTGTACTATTACCAAATCAAAAGCACTTGTTTGATGAATATTCCCATATGCAAATACTATATATAGGTGCCCATGTTCTCCTATGAAAAATGTGTCAACATTATCTACATTATACATAGCATCATCAGGATCTATTAAGAATAAACTGAGACCTTGTTCATATACGATTTGAGCTTTAGCTTCTTGGATTCTTGCTTGTTCAGTTATTATTTCAGTTATTGCACGTTGCACATCTTGCCTATTTAAGCTTTTTCTTCCCATCAGATCTTCTAGTGTTAACAGCTGGTTTGTTTCTAAATCAACATTAAACGTGTGTATCATAACTCTTTGTGGTTCAGTACCTCTAGTTAGTGAAGATCTAATTACTATAGACAATATATCATTATTTAAGTATGCTACATATTCAACACTAAATCTGGTGTTTACTCTTGATGTTGTAACTATTTCAATAACTCTAGGAATATATAGTTCTCTAATTGAGTCATTAATCCTGTCTATATTTGCATTATCTATGTTAATTCTTGGCACTTGTACATTTAAATCATATCTGTCTCCCTCAAATTCTTCAATGTTATATGCTTCTGTTACTAAGTCAGTATAGTCAATCGTAGAATATTCATCTACATGTAGTCTATTAGCAAATATTTCTCCGATTTCTAAAACTGGCTTGTAAAGCTCCGCAAATATCTTTCAAGTCTTTCTTCTTGTGTTGCTACAAATCTTTGATTTGTAACAATACTATATACTCCGCACAGCAATTGCTACGCTGCACAACAAGAGTACCCCTATAAGTAGTAGCATTCTTTTGTCGTTTAATATATATTCGATTTTTCTTCTTAATATATATTTCATTTGTACTCCTTTTTCTTAGTTGTAGGCATCTCTTAATTCTCAGATTTAATGCGTAGAAATAAGTTTTATGCATACAAATAAGTTATGCAACCAAAAATTGCATATAAATATTATATTATACTTGTGGCTTCTTTGCAATAATTTGAACAAAACCAGTTTGATGTAATAATTCCCAACCCAATAATTCTTGACTATAGCGCCACTTTGCTGTATTATATTAGTTACATTGCATAGATTATACTAGCATAACTTATCCGTAATCCACGTTAATCGAACGGCTAAGAAATTTCGTGCTTGTATAAGAGTGCTAAGATTAAGAAACCCTAAAAGATAACTTATTCGTACGTATCAAAGATACTACGACTAAGAAAATGTTAGAACTAAGAAAATTTGCTGTTACGGCTAGACTTCGCCCAAAATTACTCATAGTAACAATCTTTGAGTATCTTGTAACAATAGTCTACGCTTATAGAGGAGGAAAAGGAAAATGTTATGCGTAATATGTAATAAAAACATGGCGGTAATTTTTACAAAAAAAA
Source organism: Oscillospiraceae bacterium (assembly GCA_009785865.1). Taxonomy (GTDB): domain Bacteria; phylum Bacillota; class Clostridia; order TANB77; family CAG-508; genus WQVL01. Next base: position 32,664 of record WQVL01000011.1, read on the forward strand.
TAGATGATGATAATGCTGGAATGGAAGGACTTTGCTATACTTGTGCTAAGGAAAAAGGGATTAATCCTTTAGAAGTTCTGGCAAAACAAGCAAATATGTCAGAGTCTGATTTGACTGATATGTCAAAACAATTTGAAAGTATTTTTGAAGATTTATCTGAAAATATTGATTTAGATAATATGAATATGGATGATGCAGATGGAGCTTTTGGTTCTATCATTTCTAACATGTTCTCTGGAAGCAAAGAAGGTGCAAATCCTGATCCTAGTGCCGCTCCTGGCGCTGACCCTGCTAAAGGTCCAAAAATTAGGACTGAAAAAAAACCTAAGGAAAAAAAGAAAAGTTTTTTAGACATATATGGTACTAATTTAACTAACAAGGCTAGGAAAGATGAAATTGACACTGTAGTTGGAAGAGATGCAGAGCTACAAAGAGTAATTCAAATTTTGAATAGACGTTTAAAAAACAATCCTTGTTTAATTGGAGAGCCTGGCGTTGGTAAAACTGCTGTTGCACAAGGGTTAGCTATAGCTATAGCAAATAAGAAAGTGCCTGCTAAATTATTGGGTAAAGAAGTTTATCTTTTAGATATGACTGCTATAGTTGCGGGAACTCAATTTAGAGGCCAATTTGAAGGAAGAATGAAATCTATAATTGATGAGTGTAAGCAATCTGGGAATATCATTTTAGTTATTGATGAAATTCATAATATTATTGGTGCAGGAGATGCAGAACATTCTATGAATGCTGCAAACATTTTAAAACCTTCTCTTTCTAATGGAGAAGTACAACTAATTGGAACTACTACTTTAAAAGAGTATAAGAAGTATATCGAAAAAGATTCTGCTCTAGAGAGAAGATTCCAACCAGTCATTATCGAAGAACCTTCAGTAGAAGATACTATCGAGATACTTAAAGGTATTAAAAAATACTATGAAGACTTCCATAAAGTTATTATTTCAAATGATGTTATTGAAAAAACCGTAGTCATGTCCGAGAAGTACATTCATGATAGATTTTTACCAGACAAAGCTATTGATATACTAGATGAAGCCTGTTCAAGAATTAATTTAGGAAATAAAGAATTGTATGAGTTAGAAGTTCTAAAAAATAGGTTAGCTGAGATACAGCAGGATAAAGAAGAGGCTGCTCTTTCAGACACAATAGAAGATTATCAAAAAGCTGCTGATTTAAAAACTGAAGAATGTAATATCTTAAGTAAAATAGATGAGTTAAATGAAAAATTAGTATTAACTAATATTACTATTCAAGATATTGCTGAAGTTATTGAGCATGCTACGAAAATTCCTGTTAAGAAAATATCGGAAGCAGAAACTCAAAAACTACTTAACTTGGAAAGTAATCTACACAATAGAATTGTTGGTCAAGACCAAGCAATAACTGCAATTTCTAAAACTATTAGAAGAAATAGAGCTGGGTTACAATCTACAAATAGACCTCCTTCATTTATATTCGTGGGACCTACTGGAGTAGGTAAAACAGAGCTTGCTAAAACTCTTGCCTTCGAAATGTTTGGAAATGAAGATGCCTTGATCAGAATAGATATGTCTGAATATATGGAAAGTCATTCATCATCTAAAATGATAGGTTCGCCTCCAGGATATGTGGGATATGATGATGCAGGTCAATTAACTGAAAAGGTTAGAAGAAAACCATACTCTATTCTATTGTTAGACGAAATAGAAAAAGCTCATCCAGATATATTTAATATGCTACTTCAAATCTTAGATGATGGTAAGCTTACAGATGCTCAAGGAAATAGTGTAAGTTTCCAAAACACAATTATTATAATGACTTCAAACGCTGGTTCTAATTTAAATACTAATTCTATTGGTTTTGGAAAGCAAACTATGGATAAAAACAAAATAGAAAGTAGTTTGAAAGAAATATTCAGGCCAGAATTCTTAAACAGAGTAGATGAAATCGTTCTTTTTGATAGCTTAACCACAGAACAATTATTAGAAATTATAGACCTGCTACTAAAGTCAACTGCTAAAGCATTATCAGACAAAGAGATAGGTTTAGAAGTAACTTCTGTTGCTAAAAACTTTGTATTGGAAAAAGGAACCGATTTAAAATATGGGGCAAGGCCTCTTAGAAGGGCAATTCAAAAACATATAGAAGATGAAATCTCTGAAATGATATTGAAAGATGAGATTTTACCAGGGCAAAAACTTGTGGTGGACTGTATAGGAAATGCTTTGACGTTCAACGCAAAGTAGGAAAAATTAATAGTAAAATAATCAAAAAATATATAGTGACTGTCAATAGACAGTCACTAATATTATGCATCAAAGTCTTCCAATACTTTAACTAATTCTGTTCTTGTATATATGTTCTTCCCTTCACCAATAAATACTAAATCTGTTTCAGTTAAGAACCCGGTCCATATGTCTGTAACTCGTATTAAGTTTATCTCATTTCCGTTTCTGTCTAATTCAAATATTGCCAGTCTTCCATCTAAATCTCTTATCATAAAATGCTCACCACAAAAATTATTACTCTCTTGATATATTACTACTTCCCCTGGCTCAAATCTGTGTACTTCAAAACCGGGATGTTCTTTCATAAACTCTTCCTTGGTTAAGTTTATAAATCTATCGTCAATTGGTTCTGTACTTTGAATGGTGTGCCCACATTCTACATACACCCTCATTGTTGTCAGGATGCTTCCTGGTGTGATTTTTGCTTCTGAGCTACCTACTTCTATTGCAATCAACAATTCTTCTGTTTCATCCTTTTGCGTGCGTTCTTCGTGCACAACTCTTTCTCCATAGTTTATTTGCGCATCTCTATCTAAAATATTAATTCTATATAGATATACTCCTACAAGAACACTTATTATGATAATTGCTATACATATAATTCCTAACAAATACTTTTTCATCTTCGCTTCACCTAGTTGTAGTATTAGTAGAATTTAACAAAATATACATCAAAGATCCTGTACAAGTTACGTTATATGATTTTTCTTGAGACCAGTTATTTATTTTCTTCAACAATTGCAAAGTCAATTCTTCTAGTTTCTTTATCAGCATTTACTACCTGTATGTTTATTTTGTCTCCTATTTTATATGTTTGCTTTGTTCTTTCTCCAATAAGTGTTTTTCTCTCTTCACTATAATTATAGAAATCGTCATGCATGTTTTCGAACCTTATTAGCCCTTCTACTGTGTTTTCCAACTCTATAAACATTCCGAATGATGTTATGTTAGATATAATTCCTTCATACTGCTGTCCTATTTTGTTTTGCATGTACTCTGCTTTCTTTATATCAATACTATCTCTTTCCACTTTTTGTGCTATTTTTTCTCTGTCAGATGAATCTTCTGCATATTTTATCGCTTGCTTCTTGTATTTGCTTGACTCTTGTTCTTTAACATTATATCTTTTTTCAAGATCCATAGACATTATACGATGTATAAATAAGTCTGGATATCTTCTTATAGGAGACGTGAAATGGCAATAATATTTGCCGGCTATCCCAAAGTGTCCTTTGTTTTCGGCTTCGTATCTAGCTACTTTTAAAGTTCTAAGCACTAAGTTTGAAACTACTCTTTCTTCTGGTCTTCCTTTGATCTCCTCTAACACATCTGCAAATGCTTTTGGATGAATATTATCTTTATTCGCCTTAAGCTTATATCCAAAATTATATAGGAATTTATTAAGCTCTTTTATCTTATCAAAATCTGGTGTTTCGTGTACTCTATATATGAACGGGGCTTCTAACCAGAAGAATTTCTCTGCCACTACTTCATTGGCAGTAAGCATAAATTGTTCTATAATTTGGTTTGAAATCGAAAGTTCATATTTCTTTATATCTATAGCAAACCCATTTTCATCTAATACTATTTTACTTTCTGGAAGGTCTAGGTTTAGCGCTCCATCTTTTTCTCTTCTGCTTTTTAATATTAGTGCTAGTTCTTCCATCAATTTGATATGTTCTATATAGGGTTTATATTCTTCTAATATTTTATTATCTTCACCTTGTAGTACTGCCGTCACATCAGTGTAGCTAGCTCTTTTTGTTACTTTAATAACACTTTTGTGAATATCTGAGGAAAGTATCTTTCCATACTTGTCTATTTCCATTGTAGCTGACAATGCCAACCTGTCTACTCCACTATTTAAGCTGCATATACCATTTGATAATTCCTTTGGCAACATTGGAATAACTCTATCCATCATATATATGCTTGTCCCTCTTTTTATAGCTTCTTTATCTAGCTCTGTATTTTCTTTTACATAGTGACTAACATCTGCTATATGAACTCCGAAGAATATATGTTCCTTCTTTAGTTTTTTCTACATATACAGCATCATCTAAATCTTTTGCGTCTTCTCCATCAATTGTAAGGATTTGCTTATCTCTCAAGTCTACCCTGTTTGCAATATCTTCTGGACTAATTTCTTCACTCACTGTGGCTGCTTCATTCATAACTTTTTTTGAAAACTCATATGGCAAGTTATATTCTTTAATTAATGAAAGCATGTCTACTCCCGCTTCATTAATTTTACCTAATACTTCTATAATTTCGCCTTCTGCACTTTTATCATTTTCGGGAAATTTTGTTATCTTCACAACTACTTTATAATTATTCTTTGCATCACCAAAATTCTTCTTTGCTATATATATGTCTGTCCCAAACTTTTTGTCATCAGGAATAACGAACCCATAGTTCTTATTATTTTTGAATGTCCCTACTAAAGTGTCTTTTTCGTGCTTTAATATCCTTATAATTCGAGCTTCAGCGCGATTACGATTATTAGATATATCTATCCCTTTTCGACCGCCAGGTGTGCTCACCCAGTATCTCAATTAATACTTTATCGCCATTTAGTGCATTCTTTGTTTGATTTGCTGAAATATATATTTCTTCTTCCTGCCCTTCTATTTTAACAAACCCAAATCCTTTTTCATGTCCTCTAAATATACCAGAAACATATTCGTCTTCTCCAAGTAAACTATATTTTGATTTCCTATTTACTTGTATCTGATAATCCTTTTCTAGCTTGTCTAGTATTCTCTTAAACTCCTCGTACTCATTTTTTGGAACATCTAAAACAGTCGCCATTTCTTTTGCTTTCATTGGCACATATTCTTTGTCACTCATAAATTCTAATATCTTTTTTTCTTTATCCATATATATTAACTATTCTCACCTTTCAGAGCTGATTGTATTCAATTTTATTTTATAACAAACTTCATAAAATTTAAAGTCCATTTCTCTTATTTAACCTTTTACTTAATTTTTGGCTTCTTTCGATACTTTCATCTCTTCAATTCATCATCGTGTCTAACCAGACTCTACCTCGCCTGTTTACCCTTATCCTAATTTCTCCATGTAAATCCGTTCTATATATTCTAGCCCCGAACATCTTCTAATCGCTTTATTACTTCTGGTACCGGGTGACCGAAATTGATTGTTTCTTCCCACTCCAACAACTGCAATTTGAGGACGACTACTATCTACAAACTCTTGTGTAGTTGAAGTCCCTGAACCATGGTGTGCTACTTTTAATATCGTTGACTCTAGCATCCCAGTGCTCCCATACCTTCTTACTAGCTCTATTTCCCCAAGGTCTTCTATATCTCCAGTAAAAATCATTGAAAATTCCCCAAATACTAATCTACATACTATTGAATTGTTATTTATTCCTCGCATATTATCAGGGATTAACCTTTCTCCTGGATGCAAAATATCTATATATGTATAATTGTCGAGTATAATTCTATTCCCTGCTTCCACAATCAAAATAGGTATGTTATTTCTTTCAAGAACTTCCATTATTACTTCATATTCTCGAGTATAGCTTGACTGTCTTGAAATTACGACATTCCTGACTGAAATATTTTCAAAAACTGCAACTAATCCATTAGTATGATCACTATGAAAGTGAGAAATTATAACATAATCTATTACTCTTACTCCCCTATTTAATAGATATGGTAATAAGATTTGCGTTCCCACATCAAATCCAATAGTATCTCTAGTTCCTCCTCCATCAATTAATACTTTTCTGTTTGTAGGACTAATTATGAGGGCACTATCTCCTTGACCAACATCAATAAAGAAAATACGAAGATCATTGTTATTAATTCTATACATATAACTGAGTGATGAAGCAGTTACAACAATTATTGTTATTGCGGCTATAGCTTTTCTATTGATACTTAGTTTCTTAAGAGCAAATGATTTTAAAGGATGGGATTTTGGAAGATCAGACAGATAATTTAGAATAAAAGCTGCTATGTAATATGCAATTATTAAAAAAATACTTGGAGTTATTATCATTATATTTGACATCGGAAGGTTCGAGCCCACTGTTGCGGTTAGTATTAGTCCTTCCAAAAGTAGATTTGTGATGAGCGAAATAATTTCTGCAAGGCTCAGTGGCAGTGCAGTCAGAATAATATTTATGAATCCGGATTATTATGATTCCAGCCAGCAATGGCACTGCAATGACATTTGATATAAAGAAAGTGAGTGAAATTACATTAAAGTTATATGCAACTACTGGCATTATTAGAATTTGTGCAGAAAATGTAACCGCTAGCATGTTTGCAATTTTGCTATGAATTTTTATCTTTTCTAAAAACTTCTTGATGTTTTTGCTAAATAATATAATTCCAACAACCCCAAGATATGATAGTTGAAGACCTAAATTATAAATGTTAAATGGGTTTTGAATGAGTACAATCAATAATGAGATAGCCAATGCTGTCCATACGTCAGACTTTCTATGAAATATATGTGAAAGTTGTATTATCGCACCCATTATACATGCCCTTACTACCGACGGAGTAAAGCCTGCCACACTCATAAATAGTAAGAGTATAAATATGAGTGTTATATTTGTTTTTTTCTTAGATAATTTACTCTTATTTAATAAATATGTCATTCCTAGAACAATATATCCTACATGTGCTCCTGATACTGCAAGAAGATGGGCAAGGCTACTAGCTCTAAAATTATCCATTATATCATCAGATACATCTGCTCGTTCCCCGAATTAATATTCCTACTAGGAGACTGCTAGTTCGTTCAGGTAATAAATAATTTGCCCTTTCAATTATTGTGTTTCTAATATTGTTCGAAAAACTTAAAATTGCGTTCTCTTGATTATTATCTATAACTTCTATATTCCTATTTGCACTAAATATTTTCCCATAAACTCCTCTTGTTTTTAGAAAAATTCTGTAGTCAAATCCTCTATAATTTCTTTGGCCGCTTGGAACTTCAAGATCTCCGACTAAGCTTAATTAAGTCACCATACTCTAATGGTTCATTTCTATCTTTCCTTACATACAGCAAAAACCTTTTATTTTTATATCTATCACAAACCCCTCTAATAATATACCTATAATTATGTTCTCTTTCATTTGGCTCTGACACAATAATTCCTATTATTTCTATTTCTGTACCCATACTGTTATGAAAGTTTTCATACCTTTGGTTAACATGCCTAATATGTATATTTGAAACTATCGAACTTATTACAATCAGGGATATTGTTTGTGCTTTAAAAAATATTTTTAAGTATCGATATATAATTTTTGCTAGCTTCTTATATACTGGAAATGGAAAATATTTTACTTCACTTTTTCCCTTTCCCCTTGACTTCATAAGCTTTTTTACTATTACAAGTAGAAATATGGTTGCATAAAATAAGGCTATACCTTCAAGGTATAGCCCATATAATATTCCTAATAAATAACCGAATTGTGATGGTAACAATTATTCTGTTCAATAATAAATCTCCTCATGCTAATAATGATTGCCCCCACATATTTTTATTGTTTTGAGTACTTCTTCTATTAGTCTAAACTGTCTACAATTAATCCATTTAACACATATCCTATTGCTCCATTTACTTCAATCCTATAGAATCCATCCACTTCTGCTAAAACATTTACTTCCGTATTCTGGTGAATAGTCATGTTAATTTCTGACCCTATTGATGGTTCTGTTCTTATATTCGCAACACTTACACTTACATACCCTACTCTTGTCACTGGAGATATTTCTCCTGGTCTTGACTCTTCATTCCCTCTAGTTGTCGGGCTAGGTCTGTCTGAAAGCAATGATTTTAAAATATATCCTTGAATATTTCCATATTCCACTCTATACCAATCATTTGTTTCTCCTATAACCGTAACGCTTACTCCTCTTGCCAATGTTCCTAGTATATTGCTTGTTGTATTAGGCTCTTGTCTTATATTTACTACACTTGCATCTACATATCTGTGTGCACTATTTGGTTCTGGTGTTGTCTCATTGTTATTACTTTCGTCTGCAGGTGGAACACTAACATGTTCTTCAAGCGCGAAAGTTCTTATCCATCCACTTTGATTTGAATACGATACATATGACCAATTATTTATTTGCCTATTTACTGTAATTGTTGTTCCCTCTTCTAATTCCATCAATACTATCGAACTCATCGAAGGTATAAGGCGCATGCTTGTAGCTATCACAATATCTAATGTTTGTGGAAAGGTAACCACTTCTACCGGAGCTTCCGGTTCTGTGCTTTCAGGTTCTACTACTTCTGGTGCAGCAGGTGGTTCTGGTGCAACTGGCGTTTCTTGATTAGGTTCATTCGCTGCTTCCCCTATAACATTAACAAAATCCGAACGAATATATCCTTCTTGATTATCGAATCTAATTCTAAACCAATCTCCCGATTCTCCCAAAATATCTACTCTGTTTCCGTTATGCAAATCAGTTATTATTTCACCCTCTGTAGAAGGTGCTTGTCTCATTCTTACTCCGTTAGTATTAACATGTCCTGCTCTTGCAAAAGCAACACCTGTCATAAAAACTACTATCATTAATCCAATTATACAAATTCTTCTTACTTGTTTCATATAACCTTTTCTCCTATTATATAAAATTCATCATAGCGATTATAACGCAGTCCCTATTCTTTGTCAAGAACAGATATCCGGATTCACGTGCACCATACAGTGTTTAACTTTAGGAAATTGCTCTTCAATCACATCATGTACTCTTTGTGCAATAACATGTGCTTCACTTAAAGTCGCCGTAGCAGGAGCACATATGTCCACATCTACATATATTCTATTGCCAAAAAGACGTGTTTTTAATTCATCTATGCCAGTTACTGATTCTTGTGCCAATATAACTTTACGCATTTCTTCTACTATGTTGTCATCACATGCTTTGTCGGTCATCTTCTCAACAGCATCTTTGAAAATGCTAAGGGATATCTTTAAGATGAATATGCAAATTACCATTGCAGCTATGGAATCAAGTATAGGAAATCCAAGCAATGCACCTAAAATTCCAATAAAACTACCTATAGATGTAATTCCATCTAAACGGCTATGCCATGCATCAGCCATAAGTACACTTGAGTCTATCTTCTTTGCTGCTGCTCTCATGTACCAATACACTCCTTCTTTTACAAAGATAGATACTGCTGCTGCAATAAGTGCAACAAATCCAAATGTAGTTAGCTCTCCAAAATCACCTGAAAATATTCTTTGTAATCCTGCCCACCCAATACCAATTCCTGTAGAAAATATTAGTAATGCTAATATTATAGCTGCTACACATTCAAATCGTTCATGCCCATACGGGTGTTCTTTATCAGCTTCTTTGTTCGAGAGCTTAACACCAATTATTGCAATCACCGTACTAAATAGATCTGCTATAGAGTGTACGCCATCCGAAATCATAGCAGTAGACTGAGCAAGTATTCCTGCAACCAATTTAAAAGCAGACAATGCTATGTTAATAATGATACTATTTCTAGCAACTCTTATAGCAATTTTCTCATTTGATTTTTCCATAAATATTACCTCCTGATTTTCAAAAGAATATGAAAACGCACCCATAGGACACGTACTGTCCCACAGATGCGGCAATAACTCCGCCTGCTGCCACATTTGTGGCCCGGCTTCACAAACTCAAAAAAGTTTATAGCCTGCTCAGGTTTTTATTTAATATATCATATGCATCATTGCCTGTCAATGTTACACAATTTAACTATCACGGCAACTAGTCATATTATATATGTTCCGATACAAAAGAAATAGAGGCTGGAAAACCAGCCTCTATTCAATCTAAAGAATTACAGCACTTCAATACCCATAATAGATAATACTGATTCTTGGATCCGTCTGCGCACTCATCTTCTCCTCATCTCTAATCTCAAAAGACAATTGAGATATCTTCGCGTTCTTCACTTTATTTGCTGCAGCAAGTTTTTCGAGGCGTTTCTTATACCACCTCATTCTTCGAACGTGTTGGTAAATTACAAACCCTATCACCAGTGATATCAATAGTACCATAACTGTTGATAAATACCAGAGAATTTGACTTGTGAAAAATCCTACCACCACTAATGCTCCTGCGATACCTAAACCGATATAGCCAACTTTCCTTGCCTCCCTATAACCCCCGTAGTCTCTGATTCTGCTCTGTATAAGGCTTGTTTGTTTGACTACGATCTCTGTCCTCTCTCCTATAAGCTTTTCCCGCTTCGCCTTCTTGTTTTGCGTTGAAGTCTGGAAGAGTTCTAGCAAAGTATAGTTCCGCCCAGAGATAATAGGCACGTCCAAGGCGTATCCGATGTTTTTTGTTGCCATAATCGTGTGTACCTCCTTCTTTAGTTTCCTGAATCATAACTATGTTATGTATATCAACTACTATTGTACCAGATTTTCACCTAAAAGGCAAGATATGGCAAAATCATCTCTTCTCATAGAAAAAGGACACTTCATTCTCGTGTCCCTATCTATAATTCGCATTCGTTCAAATAGCTATCTTAATTACACTAATTCTACTTCTGCTCCTGCTTCTACGAATTTAGCTTTTAATTCTTCCGCTTCTTCTTTTGAAGCTCCTTCTTTAACTGTTTTAGGTGCTCCATCAACCATTTCTTTAGCTTCTTTCAGTCCTAATCCTGTTGCATCTCTAACAACCTTTATAACTGCTATTTTGTTTCCTCCTGCTGATTGTAATACAACGTCAAATGAAGATTTTTCTTCAGCTCCACCTGCTGCTGCCGCTCCACCTGCTGCTGGCGCTGCAACTGCTGCTGCTGAAACTCCATATTTTTCTTCGATTCCTTTTACTAACTCTGCTAACTCAACAACTGTTAATTTGTCGATTTCTTCTAACATTTTTGCAATATCTGCCATTTTAAATTACCTCTTTCTTTTTTAATATTTTTAATTATTTCTAATTTTTTATATAACACATTTTGGCCTGTGTTTAGGCACTTTCTTTTTGCAATCTTACTTGCTCTAATCCAACTGCAAGCTTTGTAATGTTTCCAAGTAATGCTCCTGCTAGTTGCGCTATTAAAGTCTCTCTCGATGGTAGTTTTGCTAGAGTTATTAACTCTTCTGCTGTTACAACTTTTCCATCTATGATTCCACCTTTAATTTTGTAGAAGTCATTCTCTTTTGCATATTCATAGATTATTTTAGATGGTTCTAAGTAGTCTTCATTTCCTAATATAACTGCTGTTGGTCCTGTAAGAATTTCGTCGTCTAATCCTTCGATTTTACATTCTGCTAGAGCTCTTCTCACTATGTTGTTTTTTATGATTTTGTATTCTGTGTTTGCTCCTCTTAGTTTTGTTCTTAAATTAGTTACATCCTCAACATTTATACCTCTGTAATCTGTAAAGATAATAACTTTAGCCTCTTTAACTTTATCAGCTAATGCTTTTACCTCTTCCATCTTTTGTTTCAGTATTTCTTTATTTGCCATTTTTTCACCTCACTCCTATATCGAATATATATCTATTTAATAAATTAATAGCTCTTTACATACCAAAGGCATATAAAGAGCTTTAAATTCTCTTAAATATCTCCCTCGGTAAGTCTTACTTTTTGCTTACTGTCTTTGGTCAATTTCTTATATTAGTTATTTATATATAATCCTGGTCCCATTGTTGTAGTGAAAGCTATACTCTTTATATATTGTCCCTTCGCTGATGCTGGTTTAGCTTTTTCTATAGCTCCTATAATTGTTTCATAGTTTTCTAATAATTTAGCTGATCCGAAAGAAACTTTTCCAAATCCTAAATGCACTATGTTTGTTTTGTCTAGTCTATATTCTACTTTTCCAGATTTAATCTCTGTTACTGCTTTTGTAACATCCATTGTTACCGTTCCTGATTTTGGGTTTGGCATAAGACCTTTTGGTCCTAAAACTTTACCAAGTCTTCCTATAACACCCATCATGTCTGGTGTTGCAACTATAACGTCATATTCAAACCAGTTGTCTTTCTCAATTTTTGGTACTAATTCTTCTGCTCCTACGAAGTCTGCTCCTGCTTCTTCTGCTTCTTTAGCTTTGTCTCCTTTTGCAAAAACTAATACTCTTTGTGTTTTACCTGTACCATGTGGAAGTACTACTGTACCTCTAACTTGTTGATCAGCTTGCTTTGAATCTACACCTAATCTTACATGTAATTCTACTGTTTCATCAAATTTTGGTTTTGGCATTTTTTCGATAATCTCTAATGCTTCTTTAGCATCATAAGTTTTTGTGTTATCAACAAGCTTTGCTGCTTCTTGATATCTTTTTCCTTTTTTCATTTAAAATTCCTCCTTTGGTACGAACGGATTTCTCCTCCCAATAATATATATATAATTTTTTATTATATATCGTTTACTCTACAGTTACTCCCATAGAACGGGCTGTTCCCATTACCATGCTCATAGCTGTCTCTAATGACGCTGCATTTAAGTCTTCCATTTTTGTTTTTGCTATTTCTTCTACTTGTGCTTTTGTTATTTTTGCAACTTTTTCTTTATCTGGTTTTCCAGATCCTTTTTGAATTTTTAGTGCTTTTTTAATTAGAACTGCAACTGGTGGAACTTTTGTAATAAACTCAAAAGATTTATCACTATATACAGTTATAACTACTGGTATAATCATCCCTGGCTGGTTTGCCGTTCTATCATTAAATTCTTTAACAAATTGCATAATGTTTACACCACTAGAACCTAATGCTGGTCCAACTGGTGGTGCTGGTGTTGCTTTACCAGCTTCAATTTGTAATTTAATTGTGTTTGAAATTTCTTTTTGTGCCATTTTCTTTTCCTTCTTTCCTAATTTATACTTTACTTTGCTCTCTAAATTATTTTTTCTACTTGTGAGAACTCTAACTCTACCGGAGTTTCTCTTCCAAACATAGAAACTAGTACTTTGACTTTTCCTTTTTCTTTGTTAATCTCTTGAACTGTCCCTATAAATGTCGCTAATGGTCCATCTATAACTCTTACTGAGTCATCTATTTCGTAGTTAACGTTTACTTGAGCTGCTGTTACTTCAAATCCCATGTTGCGTATCTCTTCACTTGTAAGTGGTATTGGGTCTGTTCCAGAACCAACAAATCCTGTTACTCCTCTTGTATTTCTTACTATGTACCAAGTTTTTTCTGTTACGATCATCTTTATCAAAACATACCCTGGAAAAACTTTTTTAAGATTAGTCTTTCTTTTTCCATCTTTGATTTCTATTTGCTCCTCCATTGGAACAACAATATCAAAGAAGAATTCTTCTAGTTCTCTGTTCTTTACTGTTTTTTCTAAGTCTGTTTTAACTTTGTTCTCGTACCCTGAGTATGTATGAACAACATACCACATTGGTTCAATATTTTGCTTTTCTTCTTGAGACATGTATCTAGCCTCCTTCATCTGCTATCTAAGCTTTCGCTTTACTATTTATATGGTTATTGTATATTCTCCATCTCCATCATTGGGATCTACTTCGATAATATTATCTTCTGGAATTTCTCCATTCGTTTCACTATCTTCATAATCATCTATATCTATAGTATCCTCTCTGTCCCTATCTTCTATTGCTTGCTTTATCCTATTCACTCCTGCTGAATTGAAAAAGTCAAATGTGAAATCTAAAACAAAAACAATCCCTGCTATTATTAATACTATTGTAATAACCGCTATTGTACCATTTACTATTTGCTTTGGTGTTGGCCAAATAACTTTTTTTAATTCTGCTTTAAAATTTTTGAAAAAGCTCTTTCTATTTTTTGGATCTTTAGCCATTATATTTCCTCCTACGTTCATTAAATAAGGGCGGAATCTTTTTCTTTCGCTCAGACACGTATTTTTCGCGGCCCCTACATCTATCTATTTTGTTTCTTTATGTGTTACTCTTTTTTTGCAGTATTTACAATACTTTGCAATTTCTAATCTTTCAGTATTATTTCTTTTATTTTTGCTTGTCATATAATTTCTTCTCTTACATTCTGTACATTCTAGTGTTATGCTTTCTCTTGGTCCTTTTGCTGCCATTATTCGTCTCCTCCTCTAACTTTGTTTTTCTCTTAGCTCTAGCATCTATGATACCATAGAGATAAGTTATGCCATGTAAACAATGTTTTTTAAAGCTATGTCCCCATGCGGATGACATAGCTTATATACTTTATCATATTTTCTTTTATATGTCAACGGTTTGACATGGATTTTTTTCTTATTTTTGCTTGTCTTTTTTTACAGAATATCCAAACGTTCCTAATTGTTTTCCTAAGCTAAAATATCTTCCATTTGCATACGCTATTAAGTCACACTTGCTAATATCAAAAGCTCCTTTTTCATCTATATACTCTTCTTTAGGATTTACACTTAAAACTTCAGCAATAAACATATGATGTACTCCTATTTCTTTTATTTCCTTCACTCTACATTCCACAGATACTGGACTTTCTTTAATTCCTGGACACTTAACAAAGTTACACTTCTCTTTTGTTAGCTTCATCTCTTTAAATTTATCAACATCACGTCCTGATTTTACTCCACACCAATCTGTTGCATATATTAAATCCTCGTTTGTAAGGTTTATTACAAACTCTCCTGTTTCCTTTATCATTTCATATGAATGCCTCTCTGGCCTTATTGATATATATACTGTCGCTGGATCACTACAAACTATTCCTGTCCATGCTACAGTTATTATATTTGAGTTCTCCATATCTCCACAAGATACCATTACTGCTGGTATTGGATATACGAAAGACCCTGGTTTCCACATTATTTTACTCATATTTATCCTCCTTGATTTTCTTAGTTCTAGCATTTTCTTATCTGCTTAAGTGAAACGAGTTACAGATAAGTTATATGCATAGAAATAAGTTATCTCATAGACTAATACTATTCTTCTTCACCCTATTATATATCAAATATTGTATTTGTGATACCCGTTTTTTTGCAATAAAAAAGCCTGGCAACGACCTATTTTCCCAGCAGGGTAACCCGCAAGTATCTTCAGCATGATAAGCTTAACTTCTGTGTTCGGTATGGGTACAGGTGTTTCCTTATCATCATAGTCACCAGAAACTTAAT
>WQVL01000012.1 GCA_009785865.1 Oscillospiraceae bacterium
ACAATTATCTTGACACATATTTTACCTCCAATGTTAAGCTTCAATCACTTACATTGTACCATAGGTAATCCTATGTGTCTTTTTATTCCGCTATCACGGACACTTAATTTTACTATTTAGAGTTTTTTTATTGTTTTTTTCATTGAAATATCTAACTATTTTTCAAGTCTGCACATCTTTTCAAAAAGACTAGGCATCTTATTGCCTTTGTTTAGTCAAAAACAAATTTTTGTATCGCTACAGCAACACCATTTTCATTGTTGTTAGCAGTGATGAAGTCTGCTTTTTCTTTTAGAGAATCCATTGCATTTTCCATTGCTACTTTTAATCCTGCAACGTCAAACATAGGCATGTCATTTCCTCCATCGCCCATCACAATTATCTCTTCTTCCATTATACCTAATTTTTTTGCTAATATTTTTATTGCATTTTCCTTTGTGGCTCCTTCTCTCGCTACATCAATAAATCTCGATTTAAATGTTCCTTCTTCTGATTTATGCATAAAAGTAGAAATATCTGTCACTTCTATATCTGGCATGTTTTCTAGTCTTTTCATGACTTTTTTTAATATTTCTTCTGATTTGTTAACAATCCCTATTATGCATATAAATTTATCAAAATCTGGTTCTTGGGCAAGCACTTCTTCTATGCTCCTATACTTCATATCATTACCACTATTTGCTTTTTTAAGACCTTTGAAATCTATCTCCACCGAAGTCTCACAGATAGAGCTCTCTCCAGAAAACATTAGCATGTATTCGGCCTCTTCTTCTAAGAAGATTTTTCTGATTTCTAATACTTCTTCATTTCTAAGAATCTTTTTATCTATATATTCATTAGTTTGTATCTCATTTATTATTGCACCATTGCAAGCTATTATATAATTTGCAAAAGTTCCATTATCTAATGACAGCCCTCTTGCAAAAGATAATGGTCTTCCAGTAGCAATTACTGTAATTACCCCTTTTTCTTCATATGCTCGCTTTATCATTTCAATATTTTCTGCACTTACTTTCTTGTAGTCATCTAATAGGGTGCCATCCAAGTCTAGCACTATCATTTTATACATAGTCTATTAACTCCATTCATTTTTCTATTCTTAAACATATAATATATCTCTCGCCTTATTTGGTCAAGCTATCTCGCGTATAATCATGATAGTTTCAAATTTTATCAATAGTAGGTTTCTGTCATATTCAAACTATCATTCTAATTTACTACATACTTCATCTGAATTTAATAGTTTTTTAACTTGAACCATTGTAATAGAAAATATATTGTTGTATAATATGCTTGAGCTTTGCCTGAGTGGCGGAACTGGCAGACGCACTGGATTCAAAATCCAGCGGGAAACCATGTGAGTTCGAGTCTCACCTTAGGCACCAAAACAAAAACGTCCGAACTAAATTGTATAGTCCGGACGTTTTTGTTGTCAAAAGATACTGCATTATTGTTGTTGCTTTGTTATCCCTTTTTGTTTCAATGCATCTGTCACAAGGATATCAAAAATTTGCTTTTCGATTTCTTCATAATCCATATCCTCCCATTCCATTAGCATTGCTTTATACCTACTAATATCCTTTGTTGCCACCTGGTACACAGCTTGGAAGAAGGCCGTCAGCATAAATAGTTCTTTTATGCCTTCTACTGTAAAGTACGTGTCTTCCCAATCTTTCATCATCTGATCCACTTCTGCATTAGTGAATAACCTCTGTATGCTATTGGGACGCAACTCACCTTCTAGCCGTTTGAATAGGTCATTTTTCCTCCGCTTTGTTTCTTTGTTACTAGTCCATTTCAGAAATTCTGGACTTCCGAAAACTTCCTTAACACGCGCTTTAATTCCCCGTTTGTTGTACCACTCCTCCATCACTTCGCGAGGAAAGCCATACGCACTGTTTAACACCTGCGGTTTCTCTGTAGACATATTCATGTCTCCTTTCAGTATATAATACTTATTGTACTGCATTTTACATTCTACCACATTATGTATACTTTTGCAATAATTTCAATATTTTACTCTACCAAGTCAAAATCCAATTTCGTGTAACTATACATTTATCTATATATACAATTCTTTACTATATCACCATAACAATTAAGTTTACATACTATATTCAAGAGGTGATTATTTTATGCGTTATAGTGAATATATTAAAATTACTCCTACTGTATTGCTTGAATCAATGCAGAAAAAGGTTAATACAATTGCTTACTATGCTGGGTTGCAACAAATTGCAACAAATACTGAAGATAAAGATATTATCAATCGAATACAAAGCGATGAAGAAGTTCATTACAGCTTACTTGCTGACCTTTATCAACAATTAACTGGAACTAACATTCCAGAAATACATCCTTCCACTTCAGAAAAACTCTCTTTCAAAGATGAGATTAAACATGCTTACCTAGAAGAATTAGCAAGTAGTGAATTCTTTAGGCGGAATCGCTCTTCAATGCGATAATCCATCTAGAAGTTTATTTTTTAACATCATGGAAGATGAAAATACACATGTAGCATTACTTAATTATATTTACTTAAAATTATTAGAAGAGTGCTGCGAAAAAACTTATATTCCCGAACCGCAAATACCAACATGTGCATTTCTTACACATGTCGTAGAATCAGGAGAGGCTTTGAGTGTTATTGCAGCAAAATATGGAGTAACCATAGAGGAAATACTTGCAGAAAATCCACAAATCGTGAACCCAAATAATATTTATGCTCGGGCAAACCATTTGTATTCCTTGTTCAGGAGTCAAATATACTATTGGGCCAGGAGACAGTCTTTGGAGGATATCTCAGACTTTTGGGATAACTGTAGACGAAATATTATCTAATAATCCACAACTTACAGACCCAAATAATATAGTTGTGGGCCAAATTATATGCATTCCTGAAGCTCCAGTTAGAGAGAAAAGATTAAGTCTTTCCTATCTATTTGGTGGAACTTCGTCTCAATACCTAGATAGCGTTTCACAAACCAAAGACTCCCTTGACATTGTTTGTCCAGATTTTTTTGACATAGATCGCAGCGGTAACCTACTCTTGGCAACTAGCGAGAAACTAAATAAGTCATTTGTAGATACTCTTCACTCAGAGAACATTTTAGTTGTGCCTTTTCTGAGCAACCACTTCGATCGTAGTCTTCGGAATTACTGCTTTAAATAACAGGAATAATCTTTCTGTTCAAATTGCTAAAGCAGTTGAAGAGTATAATTTGGACGGTGTAGACGTAAATATCGAAAATGTTACTCACGAGCAGCGAGATGCATATACAGACTTACTACGTCTCCTCCGCGAAAAACTTCCAGAAAACAAATTAGTTGTAACAGCGGTAGCTGCAAATCCAAATGGATGGACAATTGGCTGGCATGGTTCATACGATTACAAAGCTCTTTCAAACTATTGTGATTATTTGATGATTATGGCTTATGATGAATCTTATAGAGGTAGCCCAGAAGGTCCTGTATCTAGCAAAAGTTTTTTCGACCGCTCTATTGAATATGCATTGAATCAAGGAGTTTCAAAGGATAAAATTGTTGTAGGTATTCCTTTCTTTGGCCGCTATTGGAAACAAGGTGAAGCCACGCGGAGGAATAGGGTTAGCTGCTAGAGACGTAGAGTTTCTTTTAACAAACTATACATCCCAGAACTATTTCGACGCTACTACACAATCCGCATTTGCAATTGTTACAATCAAACCGGGCGAACCAGAAGCACCAATCTTTGGCGGAAGAAGAATAGGTGCTGGCACTTATCACATTTGGTATGATGATCCGCAATCTACAAGATATAAGTTGGAAACTATTAATAAATATGGTGTGCTAGGCGCTGGAAGTTGGGCTTTAGGCCAGGAAATATTATCAATTTGGGATTTTTATAGCGATGTGCTTAATAAATAATTGTAATGCTTTCCTGAATAATACACATTTGACTTCGTCAAATGGCAGCATTATAATACATTTATGGAATTTATATATGAAGTAACTGAAGATAATAATTATCAGACTATCAAACAAGTTTTGAAACAACACTTTGATATGTCTGAGAATCTTATCTTAAAATTAAAAATAAACAAGCGAATATATTTGAACAAAGGGATAACTCATGTTAATTGCCCTTTAACTTGTAATGATGTAATTGAGATTGATATGGATTTTGAAGAAGATAATTCTAATATTGCTGCTACTAATATTAGTTTAGATATTATATATGAAGACCCATATTATTTGGTTATCAACAAACCATCAAATATTGCTATCCACCCTTCACCACAGCATTATGATACTAGCTTATCTAATGGTGTGAAATACTATTTTGACTCAACCCGGGCTAAAGAGAATGATACGTCCTGTTAATAGGCTTGATAGAGATACTTCAGGTGTTGTTGTATTTGCAAAAAGCGAATACATTCATGCATGTTTAGCAAAACAAATGAAGTCAGGTTTATTTAGAAAAGAGTATACAGCTGTTTTAAATGGCATTCTAGAATCAGATAAAGGAACTATAGATGCTCCTATTGCTAGAAAAGAAGGTAGTATTATACAAAGATGTGTTAGCGAAAGTGGTCAGCCTTCTATAACTCATTTTGAAGTATTAAAAAGACTGACCGATAGTTCTCTTGTACAATTTACTTTAGAAACTGGTAGGACTCATCAAATCAGAGTTCATTCTAGCCATATAGGTCATCCTATTATTGGTGATACATTATATGGCTTTAGTTCTAACCTTATTTCAAGACAAGCTTTACATAGTCATAAGATAAGTTTTATCCATCCAATAACAAAAAAACACATCGAGCATGCCGCTAGCTTGCCCGATGATATTTTAAATATTCTTTAATCCTTTATTTCAGAAAAGATGTTATCTTCTCATTTATTCTTATCCTAATATAAATCCAAATAGAATTATTGCAGTAGCGACTTGTACCCCTCCAATAAGTGCTTCAAAAGGCATTAGCTTTATTCTCTCTTTCATGCCAACCTTCATCCCTTCTTTACTTGCAAGAAAGTAATTTCCATGAGGCACAATATCTAAGAATGTAGAACCTGCATTTATCATTACAGCTCCACTAATATATACTACACCATAAGCCATTATTTGATCTGCAAAAGTACCTGCTCCGAAGAACCGCTCCCGCCGCTGTTGATCCTGTTATAGCTCCCATTAGGCTACTCGCCATAGGTCCTAAGAACATAGTAGATAATCCCATTGTCTCTATAACTTCAACTAGCATATCTGGCAAGTATGAATTCCTTACTAATCCCGCTATTGCTCCAGCACCTAATAGCATTAGAACAATTGGACTCATTCTTATCATTCCAGAATTTGCGTCACTTACAAGTTTCTTTCCTCTTCCCATAGCTATACACCCTATTGCTGCAGCTAAAGGTAATGCAAAAAATGCGTCTATATTAAAATTACTTAAAAATTCGATACCAAATATTGCTCCTATCGGACTAATTATTAAAAGTAATATAGCTGCAATTGGTCCTACCATTGCTCTACCAAATGATGGTAAATCCTTTGTATCTTCTCCACAGTTTCCTTCCAAATCTACATTTGTAACCTTTACACCTCTGTTTTTTATCATATTCGCTAGTAATATAGTTATTAATATTCCAAATATGGCAGGAACAATTCCATTTATCATTACTTCACTAACACTTAATCCGAAACCTTCAGCAGCTGCCACGGTATTTGGGTTTGGGCCAATCATATTTCCTGCTTTTGCTCCACCTGATAATGCTAAAATTAAAGATGCCTTTGATACATTCGTTTTACTTCCAACCGCTAAAGCAATTGGAGCTAAGAGAACTACACCTACACTCATAAAAATACCTGAACCAGTTATTATAACACTGGATAAAGCTACCCCTATTAGTACATACTTTTCTCCGAATCTCTTAACTATTGTTCGAGCAATAGACTCTGCTCCCCCTGATTCAATAAGGACTCCCGCGAGCACTCCACCCGCTATAATTCTAGCAACTACACCCATAATACCGCTTGTTCCATCAAGTACTATGTTTAAAGTGTTAGCTAAACTAGCTCCTCCTACTAGTGCACCTGCTACTACACCTAAGAACAATGAGCAGATTGGGTTCAGCTTTCTCATTACTAAGATAACCCCTACTAATATTCCTACTATAACACCTAGAGCACTAACATTTCCAATGCCGGACGTGTACTCTTCATAATTTGTATCATCTTGATATCCCACATATGTTTGATATTCCATATTTTCTTGCTGTTCTACATATTCCTGATAGTCCATATATTTCTACTCTCCTAATATATTTTCTTGTTTTAATCCATATAGTATAATACCACATGCTTTTTTTATATGCAAGCAAAAGACCACCTTATCCAAAAGTCAAGCCTACACTCTTGTGTAGGCTATTTTGTCTTCGTCTTATTCTGCTTCTTTCTTCATTTCTTCAAAACGCTTTACTTTTCTTGTAGTTGTCTTAACCATTTCTTCATTTGTAACAACTAAGTGTTTCATACGTTTGTATGTTGGTAAATGATCATTTATCTCTTTTATATCTTTCCAAATAATATCATGTAGCTCTTCTTCCGTTTTACCAGGATATTTCTCCTTTGTATATTCTTCATTATACACAATCTTTACAGAAAGTAGTAGATCATCCCCTTTTGGTTTTCCATATACCATATTTTCTTGAACATATGGCAAGGCACTTACATGCATTTCAATCTCTTCAGGATATATGTTTTTACCATTTTTAAGTACGATTACATTTTTCTTTCTTCCTGTTATAAATACAAATCCATCTTCATCTATACGTCCTAAATCTCCTGTATGGAACCATCCATTTTTTATAACTTCATCTGTCGCTTCTTGATTTTCATAGTATCCTACCATTACGTTTGGTCCTTTTGCAATTATTTCTCCTATGCCTTCTTCGTTTGGATTGTCTATTTTTAAGTCTACATTTACCATAGGAAATCCACATGAACCATATCTAATTGCCGTTGGATTTTCTGCAGCAAGTACTGGAGCTGTTTCTGTTAATCCATATCCTTGTACAGAAAGCATACCAAAGTTTGCAAATCCTTCAGCAACATTTTTATCAATTGGAGCCGCACCAGAAATTATAAATCTAATTTCTCCTCCTAAATTATCTAATACTTTCTTGAAAACTTTTCTTCTTATATCTATTTTAAATTTAAGTAAGAAATTACATACTTTACTCATTGTAGCCATAAGTTTAGTTTTTCCTTGTCTATCTACTTCTGCCATTATCTTTTTATACATTGCCTCTAATAACAACGGTACACAAACAAATACTGAAACTTTGTATTCTTTTAAGTTTGGTTGTATGTATTTTATTCCATCGCAAAATACATTTGTCATACCTTGTGCAAGCATAACCATTAATCCTGTTGAGCCTAATGTATGATGGAATGGTAGAAATGCCATATTAACGTCTGTAGATTTAAAAGGCGCCATATGATTTATCGCATAGATGTTTGAAGCATAGTTTTTATGTGTTAGCATTGCACCTTTTGCCATTGATGTAGTACCAGATGTAAATACAATAGCGCAAACTGCATCTTCATCAATCTCACTATCAATAAATCTTCTGTCTCCACTCGCAATCAGTTCTCTTCCTTTAACTAACATTTTTTCCATTGTAGTAAATTTACTGTCTGTTTCAGGATCCATGCTTATAAATTCTTTTACTGTATTACCTTTTTTCTCACTTATTTTTTTTGCTACTTGTTCATATTCTTTTTCAAATATTAGCACATCAACTTTTGCTCTTTCAAGTAATCCTTCGATTTCTTCTTCCGGAAGCCCTTTATCTAATGGGACTGTTATTCCTACCCCATTTAATGTTGCAAGGTATCCTACTGCCCATTCATATCTGTTCTTTCCAATAACAGCTATTTTTTTTCCTTTATATCCTAAATCAATTAGAGCTGTTCCTAGCTCGTTTATGTTTTGTTGAAATTCTTTATATGTGATATATCTATATGTAGACTCTTTTCCCTTTTTAATTTTAACTATAAATGCGTTGTTATCTGGGTATTCTCTTACTGGTTTGTTTAATACCTCTCTTAAATCTTTTAAGTACTCTGGTTCAAAAAGTGTTCTTTTCGGTTTCATAATATACATTCTCCCTTCACTTTGTATCTAGTATCGAAAACTAGATTATCACATTTTGAATAGCGTGTCAATAGGTTGACGAGATTACTTAAAAAATGTTATCATTATATTAGTATAGTAAAAAGGAGATGCTTGTATGACTGAGAATAAAGTTAAATTCCACATCCCGCATTGGGAAGAACTTCCCGATATCGAATTATATTCAGACCAGGTTATAAAGTACTTGGAAGACTATTTAGAGCCTTTTCATACTGATAAAACAGAAAAGGTAATTACTAATACAATGATTAATAACTATGTAAAACAAGGAGTTATAAAACCTCCTGTAAAAAAGAAATATAATAAATCACACTTAGCCTATTTGTTTGTTATCTGTTTGCTAAAGCAAGTATATAGCATACATGACATTAAGGTGTTAATTAGACTTGCTCTTGGTGTTGTTCCTGTTGAAATATCATATAACAGGTTTTGCATAACTCTAAAAGAAGCTATTACTTGTATTTTTGAGAACAAAGAATATGTAGATGAAGAGGAACTTGGAAAAGGCAGACGCCTTTTGAAATGTGCAATTCTGTCTTACGCCAACAAACTGTATGTAGAAAAAACATTTTTGAATAAATAACCCCTATTAGTCTTGCCAATTTAGAAGAAGCATGATAGCATAACATAATTAATGTATCAAATACATGAGAGAAAGGATGTTAGGATGAAGAATGTCCACCGGAAAGGCCCAAAGCCCAAAAAGTGGTGCGGAAAATGCAAGCAGTATAGCGGCAAACTAAAAGAGGGTAGTGACCCTCCTGCTTACCACTGTCCTTTATGCAAACGAGATTTAAAGTCTAAAGCAAAGTAACATCTGTAATGTTCTCAAGTTTGAGGCAGCACTACTGCTGCCTCTTTCTATGTTCAAATTCAATGCTATCTTTATTTGAATTATTCTTTATGTAACTCTTGCTGTTTCTCTGATACTGTGATAACATAATGTAGAAATCCAAATATATATTTTGGTGTCTTAACACCAAAAGAAAGGGTGTTATTTTATGGCAAAATATAATTGTCATCCGCATATACAGAAGAAGCGGCCCAAAAGGCTAATTTCAAATAGTCAACGACGCAAAAAATGGAAGCAACACAAGAGAACTGCAGCACGAAAAAATATTTTGTGGCACCAAAGCTATAAGTATTGTAGCTGCTTCTGCGATTCAAAAGTATTTGAATATATTTCTATTTGTACTAAAAAATTCGAATTAAAGTATATGTACCATCGGTGCCCAATATGCAATAAGCGTAGTAAGCACTACTTGTAACACCAATAAAAACAGCGCGTTCCACGCGCTGTTTTTATATATCTGACATATCTATTAAGTCTTTAACTACCTCTGAAACAATTATTAATCCTGCAACTGATGGCACAAACGACACACTTCCGTGGCACTTGCTTTTTATGTGGATTTCCAAACTCCTCTGCCCCTACTTTATATTTCGGTTTCTTAGGCTCCTCTTTGGTATATATAACCTTTAGCTTGTTTATCCCTCTTCTCCTTAACTCTTGTCTCATAACTTTTGCAAGTGGGCATACAGATGTTTTTGATATATCTGCAACTTCTATCATCGTTGGATTTAGCTTGTTTCCCATTCCCATACATGAGATTATAGGAATTCCGAAGTTCATTTGCCTTCACTACTAAATCTATTTTTGCTGTAACTGTATCTATACCATCTATAATATATGTTATGCTTTTATCTAGTATCTCTTCTTCCATGTCTGGCATATAAAAAGTTCTATGAACTTCAACTTTAGCATTTGGATTGATTTCTAGTATTCTTTCTTTTGCCACATCCACTTTATATTCATTCAAAGTTTTTGTTGTTGCAATTAGTTGCCTATTTAAATTTGTGATGTTTACTGTATCATTATCAATTAATATAAAGTCTTCTATTCCACTTCTAACAAGTCCTTCTACAACAAAAGAACCTACACCACCTATTCCAAATATAGCTACCTTTTCTTTTTTTAACTTGGCTACGTTTTCTTTTCCGTATTACTAATTCTGTTCTTAAAAATCTATTTTCCATGTCTACCTCGTATTTGAATATTACATATTCTACAATTTAATGTTGTGTATTCTCTAATCCGTTTTTCAATTCTTCAAGCAAAACAATATATTGTGATTTTATAACTACATATATTTCTCTTGATTTCTCTTCATCATATGAATGTGCTAGATTATTTCTATCTAACATCATTTTTATCCATGATTCACCATCTTTAATAATTCCTTTTGCAAACCCAGTCTGAATAACTTCTCTTGGACTTCCAGTTTTTTCAGAAAATCCTTGATACTCCAAGTATTCTTTTAAGGTTTTCCATGCCAATTCAAATGTAAACTCAAATCTTTGTATTACTCCATCTATTACAATCGCTGTTTCTTCTTCACAAATGCCTTCTTTTAATCTTTCTAATGCTTTCTTAAAGTCTTCCAACTTTTCTCCAAATCTTTTCACTACAAATCAACTCCTTCATTTAATATCGCATCCATCAGCTCTTGTTTAGTTATTTCGCTTGTAAAAACTAAATCAATTTTATACGGTATATCTAACAAATCAAAATCATTTCTTATCTTAAATATTTCTTTTTCATCTAACTTGCCAATTACTGCTATATCAATATCTGAATTTAACTTCGCTACTCCATTTACTCTTGAGCCAAATAATTTAAATTGTATATTGGAATATTTAGTAATTATATTTCGTATTTTACCATATGTTTCTTCACTTAATCCATACATAAATGATTCCTCCATCATCTTATAAGGGCTATTATATATGAATGTTTCTAAAAACTCAAGAATTTATTTTATGTAGTTTTACATAATGCAGAAAATATGCTATAATTAGATTTGTAGTTAAATATATAGTTTTATTGCTTCGCGCGATAACAAGGAGGATTTCAAATGAAATCAAAAAACTGGGCATTAGTCATTATGACAACTGCCATTTCGGCAATCGTAGTGACGGTCACTACTGTCTTCTTTTGGGAAATGGGTGTTCGGAGGGGTTATAGGATAGCAGAAGACGAACTCTCTGATTACTTTTCCATTGACTGCAATGGTGGTGCCAATGACGGCAATGATGGTGCCAATGACACCGACGACTAAATCCAGCTCATTAAATTGGGCACTTCCTATTCACAGGAAGTGCCCAATTTGCTTTTACATCTCAAATAAATTTAATTGATTACTTTTATTCATTCCTTCTAGACATCCAAACTTACTCAGCATCTCTATAGTTGACTTCCCTATTTTAGATTTTAATTGAAGTTCATCTATAGACATAAATTTTCCACCTTCTTCAATTACCGCCTTCCTTATATTGTTTGCAGCATTTTCTCCTAAGCCCGGTATACTGTTTAATGGAGGTCTTATTCCCTCTTCCTCTATTAAAAATTGAGTGCTATCCGATTTATATATATCTATTGGCAAAAACTTAATCCCTCTTTCATACATTTCCAAAACGATTTCTAGTATTGTATAAACAGATTTATCTTTTGCTGAAGTTTGTTCCCCAGAATCTATTTCCTTCATCTTTGCTTTTACTTTTTCTTTTCCATAAATCATAAGTTCACTATCAAAGTCGTCTGCTCTTACTGAAAAGAAGGCTGTATAGTATTCTATTGGATGATGCACTTTAAACCATGCTATTCTATATGCCATAGTAACATAAGCAACCGCATGCGCTTTAGGAAACATATATTTAATCTTCTTACAAGATTCAATATACCAATTCGGCACTTTGTTTTGCTTCATTAATATTTCTTGTTCTTCTGTTATTCCTTTTCCTTTACGAACTAGCTCCATAATTTCAAAAGCTTCTTTAGGTGGCAAGTTCTTTCTTATCAAATACGTCATAATTTCATCTCTCGTACAAATCGCTTCACTTAAAGTAGCTGTTCCAGACTTTACTAATTCTTGAGCATTGTTCACCCATACATCTGTACCATGTGAAAGTCCAGATATTCTTATTAACTCTTCAAATGTTGTAGGTCTTGTATCTACAAGCATATTTCTTACAAACTTTGTTCCAAACTCAGGCACTCCAAAAGAACCAACTTTAGAATTTATTTGTTCTGGCTTTATTCCTAAACTCTCTGTTCCACTAAATATTTTCATTGTCTCTTTATCATCTAGCATTATACTAGTTGGATCTATTCCGGTTAAGTCTTGTAACATTCTAATCATTGTGGGATCATCATGTCCTAATAAATCTAGTTTTAAAAGATTTCTGTCTATTGAATGATAATCAAAATGTGTTGTTACTATATCTGAATTCGGATCATCTGCAGGTCTTTGTACTGGACAGAATTCATATATTTCTCTATCTTGAGGAAGCACCATTATTCCTCCCGGATGTTGTCCGAGTAGTTCTTTTAGTTCCTACTACTCCTTTTATAAGTCTTGTAATTTCGCTATTACTTACATTTATATTTCTTTCTTCAAAATAGTTTTTAATATAACCAAAAGCTGTTTTGTCTGCTACTGTTCCAACAGTACCTGCTTTAAAAGTTTTTCCTTCTCCAAATAGCTTTTCTGTGTATTTATGTATTGTACCTTGATACTCTCCTGAAAAGTTCAGATCTATATCAGGCTCTTTATCTCCATCAAATCCTAAAAATGTCTCGAATGGGATGTCCATACCATCTTTAGCTAAATTAGTTTCACACTTCGGACATTTCTTAGCTGGTAAGTCTACTCCATTCCTTATTCCATAATCAGTAAAGTCTGAATACTTACAATTCGGGCATCTATAGTGCGGCTCTAAAGAATTAACTTCTGTAATTCCAAGCATATTTGCAACAAAAGATGAGCCTACAGATCCCCTTGAACCAACTAAATATCCATCCTCATTTGATTTTTTTACTAGCTTTTCTGCAATTAAATACAGTGTAGCAAAGTTGTTGCTTATAATCGAGTTTAACTCTTTATCTAGTCTTGCTTGTACAATTTCCGGAAGTGGATCTCCATATAATTCTTTTGCTCTATCCAAAGAAGTTTTCTCTATTTCCTCTTCTGCCCCTTCAATTACTGGCGGACATTTATCCTTTGAAATAGGGCTAATTTTTTCGCACATGTTAGCTATCATATTTGTATTAGTTATAACTATCTCTTTTGCTTTTTCCTCACCCAAATATGAAAACTCTTTTAACATTTCATCAGTAGTTCTTAAGTACAGAGGCGCTTGCTGATCAGCATCACTAAAACCTTGTCCTGCCATTAATATTCTTCTATATACTTCATCCTTAGGGTCTAGAAAGTGAACATCACATGTCGCAACCACTGGTTTTTCTAGCTTCTCACCCAAAGCTACTATCTTCTTGTTTATCTCTTTTAAGTCCTCTTCACTTGATACTCGTCCTTCTCTTACCATGAACATATTATTTGCTAAAGGTTGTACTTCTAAGTAGTCATAGGCTTTAGCTATCTCCGCCAACTCTTGCTCAGACTTTCCGTCCAAAAACAGCACTATATACTTCCCCTTGTTCACAAGCACTTCCTAAAATTAAACCTTCTGAATATTTCTTAAATACACTTTTCAATATTCTTGGTCTCTTATGAAAGTATTCTAAATGAGAAATTGATATAAGTTTATATAGGTTTTTAAGGCCTATTTCATTTTTCGCTAAAAGTATTGCATGATATGAAGGTAATGCCTTATGAGCTTCTTTACATCCTTCAGTTTTCGTTTCTTTATTATCTCCCTCAGCTGCACTCTTTTTCACTTCCATAGCTTCTTGCATCTTTTCAAATACTCTTACTAATGTATTTACATCGTCTAATGCTCTATGAGCATTAGTCACTTTTATTCCTAATTGCTCTGCCACAAATCCTAGTTTATGCTTTTTAAACTCTGGAAATAGTTGTCTTGATAGAGCTAAAGTATCTATATATTTATTATTGAACTCCAATCCTAATTCTTCACAGTTGTGTCTTATAAAGCCAATATCGAAGTCTGCATTATGCGCAACTAAAGTACAGCCTTTTATAAATTCTAGAAATTTTGGCATTACCTCTTTTATAGCATCTGCATCTTTTACCATATCATCTGTTATATTAGTAATCGCTACTACTTGAGGAGGTATTGGTTTTCCTGGATTTACAAATGTCTCAAACTCATCTATCACTTTGCCATCTTGTATTTTTACAGCCCCAATTTCAGTAATTTTTTCTGTTCTAAATCCTAAACCTGTTGTTTCAATATCAAATACAACATATGTATTTAAATCTCTTGCTTTTGACGGAGCATCTTCTATATCTGAAACTAAATATGCTTCTACTCCATATATTACTTTTATATCAAGATCTTTCGAGACTTTATTAGCCTCTGGAAAAGCTTGTACAACGCCATGATCTGTTATAGCTATTGCTTCCATACCCCAAGAAGCTGCTCTATTGATTAAATTTTCAACAGAACTAACTCCATCCATTTGACTCATTTGAGTATGGAGATGGAGTTCTACCCTTTTCTCTTTTGAAGAATCTTGTCTTTGCTTTTCTTCAGGCTTCGGAATTTCTACTATCACGTTTGCAATTATTCCGTACTTCTTTTGCATAGTTATCGTACTGTATATTTCCTTGTATTCTTAACGCCCCTGAAGAATTAATTCTAGATAAAACATCTGCTGCTTTTTCTCTCTCTAAAAAAGACTTACATGTCATTGTGCTTGTTCCATCATATAGGGCAAATGTAGCTAGAATTTTTCCGTTTTTTAATTCCTTAGAATTTGTAAAAACTACTTCTCCTTCAATTGCTACCTTGCCATAATCTAAGCTCAAGTCCGTTATTTTAAGAACTTTTTCTTTTATTTTATCGCTTCTACCTAAAATAAGAGGCTTTGGAGCCTCTTTTTCTTCTTTAGAGTCATTCTTTGGTGAAGATTTCTCTCCGAGTCACTTTAGCCTCTATTACATTTTGCTTAATACTTATATTAGCTTTATTGATTTGAAATTTGTTTTTTAAATATTCTTCAAACTGTTTTAACTCACTTGCGGAAATCACTTTTTCCGAACTTAGTTCTATTTCAATCATCTGACTCTTTTTATATAAATTTACATTGTCTACACTACAATCTAAAATATTTCCGCCTACTATATAATCTTTAAATGCATTTCTTACTGTTGCAGCCATTCTTTTTGCTCCTTAAAATATTCTTAATATATCATTGTATGTTACAAATATTGCAAGACCTATTAATAGGGCAAAACCTATTAAGTTTATGGTTGTTTCTGTCTGCTCTTTCATTGGTTTTCTTCTTACCATTTCTACCAGAATAATTACTATCTTTCCTCCATCAAGTGGCGGGAATGGCATAAGATTTGTTATACCAATCGCTAACGATATTAGGGCTACAATAGCCATAAAATCTATAAATCCTTGTGTTCTAGTTACAACTTCTGAAACCCCAACTGGTCCCATAAAATCTTGTACTCCAACATTTCCTGTAAATAGCATTCTTAAACTATCTAATATCGTGGTTGAAAATTCTATTGTATTCCAAAACCCATAATATAGACTTTTCCCAAAAGTATTCTCTGCTTGTGCAAAAATAACTCCTAAAGAATACCTAGTTACAGCTCCGAGACTGAATAGAATACTCAAAATATTCTCCATCTCTTTCTACTGTCAGCATAATTTCTTCATAATAACTATTTCTTATTAGCTCTCTTGTATTTTGAATTCCTTCATTTGCTTCTTCATGATTTATAGATACTATTATATCTCCTGCCTGTATCCCAGCTTCATACGCTGGTCCTTCTACTTGTAGTCTACTTATTGCTATTCTTTGATCTCCTTGAATCTCTGACAATTCTACTCCGTATCTCTCTATATTCTCCTCTTGTTGGCACAACCGATATCTCTTCTAGTTCTCCATCTCTTCTAATAGTTAAATCTAATTCTCTTCCTTCTGAGTTTCCTATCATTACAGAAGCATTTAAGCCGAATCTAACCCTTCTTCCATCTATTCTTACTATTTCATCTCCGCACTTCTAATCCGCGCCTCTTCTGCCGCATATTCTGGTACAACTTCTGCAATTGTTGTTGTTACATGATTAATAGCTGTTGTTGTAATTATAAAGTATACTATTAAACCAAATATAGCATTAAACACTGCTCCTGCAAGAAGTATTAAAATCCTCTTAGACACACTTAATTTACTAAAAGAACCTTCTTCCTCTGAATGTTCTTCCTCTCCTAGCATATTAACATATCCCCCTAAAGGAATTAATCTAAGCGCATATTTTGTTTCTTTTCCTTGCTTTTTCCATATAGTTGGTCCAAATCCTATTGCAAATTCTTTTACTTTTACTTTGCACCATTTTGCAGCAAAAAAATGGCCGCACTCATGTATGAAAATCACGAGTGCTAGCAGAGATATTATTTTGAATGCATTTATTAAAATATCTATCAAGATGTTTCCTCCTAAAATAAGTTTATATAATATATATTAATAATAGGTATGCAAAAGGTCCTAGGAATAGTATACTATCTATTCTATCTAAAACTCCTCCATGCCCTGGTATTAGTTCACTAAAATCTTTTATTTCAGCATATCTTTTTATACATGATGCTGCCAAGTCTCCTAGTTGACCTAATATACTAAATACAAAAGCTACTATAGCTATATACCAATATGTAATATAAACATCTGTATATCCATTTATAATTAATGTATATATCAGACAAATGATTACAGCTCCAACCGTCCCACCTATACTTCCTTCTATAGATTTTTTAGGACTTGCTTTTGTAAATTTATGTTTTCCAAATTTCACACCAACGAAATATGCAAAAGTATCTGTTCCCCATGCAGCTAAGAATATATACCATATTAGGAATTTACCGTGTTCAGCACTATGGATAAGTGGTATAAATAACATAAATCCTACTATATAACAAATTCCAAACACTGTTATTATTATGTCAGTAACTGTTGTTTTCATTCCTGAACCAATTACTTGACCAAACAATAGTGTAATAATCACTGGAACTGCCATTAGTAAAGCTATAGTTAAATGCTCAGCTGGTATGATATATAGTATCGCTATAGCTGCAGCTGAAAGGTATCCGTATCCATCTTACTGGATTTGCTTTATTCTTAAATGCATCAAAGAATTCCTTAATAGCAAATATCGCCACAATGGCAAATGCTACATTTATTACATGATTATTTCCTAGTATTAGTAAGGCTACTACTAATGGAAATCCTACTAATGCAGTTAATATTCTTTTTGTTTTCATACAATTCCTTTCCTCGGTCTTCTATTTTTCTTGTTTATCTCTTTCTCTTACATAATGTCTATGTTCTATAGGTGTTTGTTCCTTTTCATAGTACTCTTCCTTAGTTCTCATAATATTTCACTCTTATATTTAAAGATACTATGCTTTCTTCTCTTCGTCCGGTCTACCACCAAATCTTCTATTTCTATTCTGGTATTCTTTTATTGCCGTTAGTAATTCTTCTTCATCAAATTCTGGCCAATTCTTTTTTGAAAAATAGAATTCTGTATATGCCAATTGCCATGTTAGAAAATTACTTGTTCTTAATTCATAGCTTGGTCTTATAAATAAATCTGGATCTGGTTGACCTCCTGTATAAAGGTTATCAGTTATTAGGTCTTCTGTAATATCTTCTACATCAATTTCACCATTTTTAACTTGACTTGCAATCTTTTTAGCAGCATTTGTTATTTCAGCTCTACCACCATAATTTAATGCCACATTTAATACAAACCCAGTATTGTTCTTTGTTTTTTCTATTACATTTTGTATTCCTTTTTGTATACGCTTATCAAATGCACTTGGATCTCCCAAAATGTTTACTTTTATATCATGCTTATCAGCTTTTTTTGAAAACGAATGTAAATATGATCTAAATATTAACATTAATGCGGCTATTTCTTCTTCGCTTCTTTTCCAGTTTTCAGTTGAGAAAGCATATACAGTTAAATGCTTTATTCCTATTTCAGAACAATATTGTCCTATTTTCTCTAGATTTTTTGCACCTGCTATATGGCCTTCTTTTGTAGTAAGCCCTCTCTCTTTAGCCCATCTCCTATTACCGTCCATAATAATTGCTATATGTTTTGGCAAATTGTTTTTATCTATATCTGTTAGTTCCATTTATTTCCCCCTTAAAAGATGTTTATTAACCATATTAGATACTCATTACTTCTTTTTCTTTATCTCCAACAATTTTATCTATTTCTGCAATTTTACTGTCTGTTATTTTTTGTATTCTATCTTCTGCTGCTTTCAATTCGTCTTCCGACATCTCTCCGTTTTTTTGCATAGCTTTCGCTTCATCCATTCCATCTCTTCTAACAGAACGAACAGCTACTTTTGAATCTTCTCCAATTTTCTTAACTTCTTTTACTATTTCTTTTCTTCTTTCTTCATTTAATTCCGGAAAAGATAATCTTATAACCTTCCCATCATTATTTGGATTAATTCCAAGGTCTGCTTTTATAAGTTCTCTTTCTATCTCTTTTAACAAATTAGTATCCCATGGTTGAATTACTATTAATCTCGCTTCTGGAACTGATACTCCTGCTACCTGATTTATCGGTGTCGGTGTCCCATAATAATCTACTTGCACTTTATTTAGTATTGCAGGGTTTGCTCTTCCTGCTCTAATTTCAGCTAAGTTATTTGTAAGTACTCCTAATGTTTTGTTCATTCTCTCTTCAACATTATTAAAATCCATCTTAATCTCTCTCCTTTTTATTTAATTTTTGAATATATCTATATATTACTTCACTAATGTTCCTATTCTTTCACCTTTTATGATTTTCACCATATTCTCTGGTTCATCTATTCCAAATACAATTAGCGGTATTTGATTATCCTTACATAAAGATGTTGCTGTAGCATCCATAACTTTTAAGTCTTTGTTTAATATATCTAAATATGAAATTTCATCAAATTTAACTGCATTTGGATCTTCTTTCGGATCTGCTGAGTATACTCCATCTATTGTCTTAGCAAGCAATATTACTTCCGCGTCTGTTTCTGCCGCCCTTAGAGCTGCTCCTGTATCTGTTGAGAAATACGGATTCCCAGTTCCACATGCAAATATAACAACTCTTCCTTTTTCTAAATGTTTTGTTGCTTTTCTTTTTATATATGGTTCTGCAATTTCTCTCATTTCTATTGCTGTTTGTAATCTTGTACATATACCTCTTGCTTCTATTGCATCTTGAAGTGCTAACCCATTAATAGTTGTTGCTAACATCCCCATATAGTCTGATGTTGTTCTTTCCATTTGATGTCCATATCTACCTCTCCAGAAGTTCCCTCCACCAACTACTATGGCAACTTCTACTCCTAAATCTACCATTACCTTTATTTGATCACAAATTGCTCCAATTGTATCTACATCTATTCCGTTCTTTCTTTCGCCTGATAAAGCTTCTCCACTTACTTTTAGCAAAACACGTTTATATGCTATGTCCATTCTTCTACTCCTCCACATCTACGATTTTAAAAATCGCTAATAAATAGACTCAAAACTTTCTAAATAGAAAATAATGAATACTTATATTCCTTCACTATTCATTAATATATCATATACATCTTTTAAATTTCAATGATTTTTAGCTTTTAAGGTAAAAATATTTGTTAACTATGCTTTCTCAGTTTTCTTTATGTACCTTTTTTATGCACACTACATATTATGAAAGATGAAAGGAGATTTTTTTATGTTTGAACACCAACAAATTTATCACAAAATAGCTTATGGAGACACTTTATATTCCTTGGCCAAAAAGTATAACACAACTGTACCTGATATTTTACATGCAAATGATCGAATTGACCCTTATAATCTACAAATAGGCTCAACTATTCATATTGTACCAGGGCATCCTATAGTTCCTGAACCAATGCATACACCAGCACAAAGTAACGATATGTTAAGTCATAATCAACCAATGCATAACAACTCATCACATAGTGAAGATATCAACCATCATTCTGAACCGACAAATGAACATAGTGAACCTCATAATAATTGTATAAGCAAAACTGAATTCGATTTATCTAAACAAATGCGTTTGTTTTGGTCACAGCACGTATATTGGACTCGCTTACTTATAATAAGCATTGTTGATGAATTAAAAGATACAGATTATGCCACAAAAAGAGTTCTCAAAACCGCACCAGATATAGCAAGTCTATTCACTCCATATTATGGACCTCAAGTAACTGAACTTCTCACAAAACTACTTACCGAACATCTTGTTGTCGGAAAGAACTTAATAGTTGCAGCACATGAAAAAAATGCTGCAAATGTAGAAAAATATAATAGAGAATGGTATGAAAACGCTGATAAAATAGCAAATGCTTTTAGCAGAGTCAACCCTACTTATTATAATGAAGAAGCTGTAAGAGAAATGTTCTATAGACATCTAGACTTAACCAAAGAAGAACTTTCTTATAGACTTAGCCAGAATTACGCAGAAGATGTTGAAGCTTTCAATAAAGTAGAGCACGAAGCTATGATGATGGCAGATTTCTTTGTAGATGGTATTGTTAGCCAATTTCCAAATAGATTTTAACAAATAATTGTCTCATAAAATAAACTTTGAATCTATTAAATTAGAAAGAAGCCATGCTCGATTTACAAATCGAGCATGGCTTCTTCTTGTGGCCAAACCGAGTACACATCACTCCATGTCGATATTTCCTTATAGGCAGCTTCTGCTTCATAGATTGTTGCAAATTGCAAAAATGTTGCATTAATAACCATATCTTTTTTTGTATACTTTAAGAGTAATCCCCCAGTATAACTGAGGAATTTCATCTTAATTGCCTATTAGCTCTACCACAATTTCATTTATATTCTTAGGCACTTCTGCAATTAAGAAAAAGCCTTCTCCTGCCATTGTTTGAAGTCCCCATGGACGAATTTTATACCTAACTACTACTGTATTTCCAGTGACTGTTGCTCGTTTATTCTCTATATCATGCCCACCATGATTTCTTATAATAGGTATAACTGCCAATGAATTACTGTCAAAGAAACTTGAATCATAGCTTTCCAAAATAGGATATAGACGATTTCTTAAGTAAAACTGACTAAAATAATCTATGAACTCTTCATAACTAGATAAAATAATTGTATCCCCGGTCATAGTTTTCCCCCAATATGCTCCGTCAAATAAGCTTATTGGTACATTATTAGCCTCTTCCTTTCTACACATTGTAAATCCTATGATGATTCCTATTATACTTAATATAATAAGTGCTATTACCACTATTAATATTACTCTTTTCATTTCTTTTTCTCCACCTTATCATCCAAGGACATTATACTTTAAAACTATATTTCTGTAAACTATATTACAGCATTAAAGACGACCTTTATATGGTCGTCTTTAAATCAAATGGTATCTTTACTTTTCTATCACTTACACATTAAAAGTATTTCTTCCTAGATATTTAGCT
Source organism: Oscillospiraceae bacterium (assembly GCA_009785865.1). Taxonomy (GTDB): domain Bacteria; phylum Bacillota; class Clostridia; order TANB77; family CAG-508; genus WQVL01. Next base: position 21,639 of record WQVL01000012.1, read on the forward strand.
GTTGCTCCTAATTCGCTTTCTATTGTTAATAGTCTATTGTATTTTGCAACTCTATCTGTTCTACATGGTGCTCCTGTTTTTATTTGTCCTGCATTTGTAGCTAATGCTATATCAGCTATTGTAGAATCTTCTGTTTCTCCTGATCTATGAGAAATAACTGCTGTATATCCACTTTTTTGAGCTAATTCAATAGCTTCTAAAGTTTCTGTTAGTGTTCCTATTTGGTTTATTTTTACTAATATACTGTTAGCTGTTTTAGTGTCAATTCCTCTTTGTAATCTTTTTGTGTTTGTTACAAATAAGTCGTCTCCTACTATTTGTACTTTGTGTCCTATTTTATCAGTTAGTTTTTTCCAACCTTCCCAATCTTCTTCAGCTAGTCCATCTTCTATAGAGATTATTGGATATTTTTCTGCTAGGTCTACCCAGAATTGTACCATTTCATCTACTGTTTTTAATTCTTTTGTTTTCCAGAAATAGTATTTTCCTTCTTCCCCTATTTTTTTAGCTTCATCATACATTTCTGTAGCAGCTGGGTCTAATGCTATAAGAACTTCTTCTCCTGCTTTGTATCCAGCAGCAGCTATAGCTTCCATTATTACTTTTATAGCTTCTTCTTCGTTTGCTAAGTCTGGTGCAAATCCACCTTCGTCTCCAACAGCAACACTGCATCCTCTATCATGCAATATGTTTTTTAAGTGGTGATATATTTCTACACCCATTCTCATACCTTCAGCAAATGTTTTTGCTCCTACAGGCATTACCATGAATTCTTGAGCACTTATGTTGTTAGAAGCATGCTTCCCACCATTTATGATGTTCATCATAGGAACTGGTAAAACATTTGAGTTTGTCCCTCCTATGTAATTGTATAGGCTCACTCCTAAAGAATCTGCTGCTGCTCTAGCAACTGCTAATGATACTCCAAGAATTGCGTTTGCTCCTAATTTAGCTTTGTTTTCTGTTCCATCTAATTCAAGTAAAGTTCTGTCTAAATTTAGTTGGTCATAAACATTCATTCCTTCTAATTTTTCTGCTATCAGTGTATTTACATTTTCTACTGCTTTTAAAACACCTTTTCCTAAGTATCTTGATTTGTCTCCATCTCTTAATTCTACAGCTTCAAAAGCTCCTGTTGATGCACCTGATGGAACCATTGCTAGTCCACAAAACCCTCCTTCTGTAACTACTTCTACTTGGATAGTTGGGTTTCCTCTTGAGTCTAATACCTCTAAAGCTTTGATTGATTCGATTGCTAAAAAGTCTTTCATAACTTTCCTCCTTAAAAATTAAAATATATTATTACGCGGGACCTTCATAGAAAGTACTACGCTTATAATTAAATATTGACTAAACTAGTAAACTTTCTCCTGTCATTTCTGTTGGTTTTTCTAATCCCATTAAATCTAATAAAGTTGGTGATACATCCGCTAATATTCCATCTTTTAGCTTTATATCTTTGTCTTCACTAACGATTATAATCGGAACTTTGTTTGTTGTATGTCTTTTGTCTACTTCATTATTTTCAAAATCATACATTTGCTCTGCATTTCCATGATCTGAGATTATAACTAATTTATAATCATTCTTTAAACACGCTTCTTCTATTTTTACTACGCATTCATCTACTGCCTCTGTTGCCTTTATAACTGCTTCAAGTATTCCTGAGTGTCCTACTGCATCACAGTTTGCTAAATTTATTATCATACAATCATATTTTTGATTGCTAATTGCATCTACTGCTTCTTCAGTTATTTCATATGCTCTCATTTCTGGTTTTTCATCATATGTGAAAACATCTGGTCTTGGCTTGCATATAATCTCTTCCTTTGGATATTTTACATCTTTACATCCATCAAAGAAAAACGTAACATGCTTTAACTTTTCTGCTTCCATTAGCCTTAATTGTGAATATCCGCTTTTTTCTAAATATTCACCCAAATCATTTCTTACTTGTTCATTTTCAAATGCTACGTAAACATTGTCTCCTTCTGGTTCATTTACATATCTTGTCATACAATAGAAACCAATATCTAATTTTTTCTTTCTGTCAAAGTCATTAAATTCTTTATTTGTAAATGCATATAGTAGTTGTATCATTCTGTCATTTCTAAAATTAAACGCTATAATATTGTCTCCATCTTCGATTGTCGTAATCGGCTTTCCATCTTCTAGAATAACAGTTGGCTCCATAAACTCATCAGTTTTATCTTCTTCATACTCTAATTGGAATGCTTCTTCTGTAGATTTAACATTCTTTTCACTTTGACCGAATACAATTGCATTATATGCCATCTCAGTTAAGTCCCAGTTTCTATCACGATTCATAGCATAATATCTACCTTGTATTGTTGCAATTTTTCCTACACCTAGTCTTTCCATCTCTTGCTTTAATCTATTAATATGCCTTGGTGCATCCATTGGTGGTGTATCACGTCCATCTAAATAAGCATGAACAAATACATTCGGAACACCTTCTTTTTTACACATTTTTAACAAACCAAGTAAATGATCGATGTGTGAATGCACTCCTCCATCTGACACCATTCCATATATATGTAACTTACTATTTCTTTCCTTACATTCTCTCATTGCTTTTAACAAAGTTTCGTTTTCAAAGAAATCACCATCTCTTATAGATTTTGAAATTCTTGTAAGTTCTTGATATACAATTCTTCCAGCGCCTATGTTTAAATGTCCTACTTCAGAATTACCCATTTGTCCTTCTGGTAATCCTACCGATTCTTCGCTCGCCTCTAATGTTGCATTTGGATATTGCATAAATATTCTATCTAAATTCGGAGTTTTCGCTTGCTTAATTGCGTTGCCTTCTTCTCCTTCTTTTAAACCATATCCATCCATTATCAATAATACTGCTTTTTGTTTATCCATTACTATCCTTCTTTCTTTTATAGTCTAAACACGATTTAAAGATATGAACATTTTTCATGGTCCATATCTTTATTTATGATTACAATATATTAATCATTATAATTTATTATTTTTGCAAATTCTTCTGGTTCTAAACAAGCTCCACCTACTAGTCCTCCATCTATTTCAGGCATATTGAAGAACCTTTTTGAATTTGTAGCATTAACAGATCCTCCATATTGAATTATCATTTCTTCTGCTATTTTTTCACCATATGACGTTCTGATTTTTTCTCTAACCCATCCTATGATTTCATTAACTTCTTCTTTCTTTGGTGTTTGTCCTGTTCCTATAGCCCAAAGTGGTTCATATGCAATTATAATTTTATGAATGTCATGTTTTGGGATATCTCTTAAAGCTAATGATAATTGAACTATAATTACTTCTTCTATTCTGTTATGAGCTCTTTGCTCTAAATTTTCTCCTATACATACTATTGGAGTCAGTCCATATTCTAATGCAGCTGCTACTTTTTTATTTACAGACCAATCTGTTTCTATAAAAAGTTGTCTTCTTTCAGAGTGACCTACAAGTACATATTCCGCACCAAGATCTTTTATCATTAAAGGAGATACTGCTCCTGTAAATGCTCCTTGTGCTTTCCAATACATGTTTTGTGCTCCGACTTTGATGTTTGTTCCTTTTGTATGTAATACAGCATTTTGTATATTAGTAGAAGGAACACATAATACTACGTCTCCTTCTGCATCTTTCACAAGTGGTTTTAACCTTTCAATATACGGCCCTATCTCACTTGGTAGTTTGTTCATTTTCATATTCCCTACAATAAATTTTTTTCTCATTATTTTTCTCCTCTTCTTTCATACTTTCTTAATTATATTTTTGCAAATTATAATTTGCATATTAATGACCACAATTTCCGCAACATCTCTTATCTTCTAAACACGCAATTCCTGGTAATACTTTTCCTTCAAGAAACTCTAATGAAGCCCCTCCACCTGTTGAAATATGCGTCACTTTATCTGCCACTCCTGCTTTATCTACTGCTGCAGCTGAATCTCCTCCACCTATTATAGTGATTGCATCTAACTCAGCTAAAGTTTTTGCAATAGCTGTAGTTCCTTTTGCAAAGTTTGGAAATTCAAATACTCCCATAGGACCATTCCATACTATAGTTTTCGCATTAACTAATGCACTCTTAAACTTTTCTACTGTCTTTGGACCTATATCTAATCCCATATACCCTTCAGGTATATCTCCTGATTCTGCTATTGTTGTCTCACTGTCATTAGAAAATTCCTTAGCAACAATATTATCTATAGGTAATAATAATTCCACATTTTTTTGTTTAGCAACTTCTAAAATATTTTTTGCTAACTCTAATTTGTCATCTTCACATATTGATGTTCCAATGTCATGTCCTTGAGCCTTAAAAAATGTATATGCCATTCCTCCACCTATTATTAATGCGTCTACTTTATCCATTAAATTTTCTATAACTGATATTTTGTCAGATACTTTAGCTCCACCAAGTACAGCTACAAAAGGTCTTTGTGGATTTTGTACAGCTCCTCCCAAAAATTCTAATTCTTTTTCAATTAAGAATCCTGAAACTGCCGGCAAATATGCTGATACTCCCTCAGTAGAACAGTGTGCTCTATGAGCAGTTCCAAACGCATCATTAACAAATAGTTCAGCTAGTGATGCAAATTTTTTCGAAAGTTCTGCATCATTTTTGGTTTCTAATTTTTCAAACCTTACATTTTCTAACAGAACAATTTCTCCTTCTTTCATGTCTGCTGTAAGAGTTTTTGCTGATTCACCTACTACATCAGTCGCCATTTTTACTTCTCTTCCTAGTAATCTTGAAAGTTCTTCAGCCACTGGTTTTAAAGAATATTTTGGTTCCGGCCCTTCTTTTGGACGTCCTAAATGAGAACAAAGTATAACTTTTGCTCCATTTTGAAGTAAATATTCTATTGTTGGAATAGCTGCTACTATTCTTCTATTATCTGTAATTTCAAGTGTTTCTTTATCTTGTGGTACATTGAAATCACATCTTACTAATACTTTTTTACCTTTTACTTGGATATCTTTAACTGTTTTTTTATTCATACGCTTACCTCTATTTTCTCTACCCTTTACTTGCTATATAACATGTAAGGTCAACTAATTTGCAAGAATATCCCCACTCGTTATCATACCATGATACTACTTTTACAAAAGTATCTGTTAATTGAATTCCTGCTTTACTATCAAATATTGATACACGAGGATCATGCATAAAGTCTGAAGAAACCACGTCTTCATCTGTGTATCCTAATATTCCTTTTAATTCATTTTCTGATGCTTTTTTAATTGCTGCACATATTTCTTCATATGTTGCAGGTTTTTCTAAATTACATGTTAAATCAACTACTGATACATTTAAAGTAGGTACTCTAAATGCCATTCCTGTTAATTTTCCATTTAATTCCGGAATTACTTTCCCTACTGCTTTTGCAGCTCCTGTTGATGATGGAATTATATTTCCTGTTGCTGCCCTTCCACCTCTCCAGTCTTTTTTAGAAGCTCCGTCTACTACTTTTTGTGTTGCAGTAGCGCTATGCACTGTTGTCATTAATCCATCTTTAATTCCAAAATTATCGTTTAGAACTTTGGCTATTGGCGCTAAACAATTTGTTGTACAAGATGCATTAGATACTACATTCATACTTGTGTCATATTTTTCATGATTTACTCCCATAACAAACATTGGAGCATCTGCTGATGGTGAACTTATTATAACTTTTTTAGCTCCCGCTTCTATATGAGCATTTGCTGTCTCTATTGTAGTAAATACTCCTGAACATTCAAGAACGTAGTCTACTCCTTCTGCTCCCCATGGTATGTTTTTCGGGTCCATTTCATTGTATACATTTATTGTTTTACCATTTACAACTACTTTTCCGTTTTCTGCTTTTATCTCTCCTTTGAATTTTCCATGCATAGTATCATATTTTGTCATATATGCCATATACTCAGCATCTATAAATGGATCGTTTACTGCAACTACCTCCACCTCTGCTTTTTCTAAAGCCGCTTGAAAAGCTAATTTTCCTATTCTTCCAAATCCGTTAATTCCTACTCTTATCGCCATCTTCATCTCTCTCCTTTTTTCATCTTAATTCATCTTGCGAATTCTTTTACTCTGCCCTAGATATTCTATAATAAAAAAGAATACTTTTCAAGTATTCTTTTCTATTTTTATGCAATTTATTCGTTTATTTTTTCTTTCCAAATGTTATTTCTTGAAACAAGAAATCTTTTACCATCTTAAAAGTAATTCTTTTATTTAAAAAGTCATTTATCTCATTTTCGATTTTTTGTTGATATGGCGTTAATTCAACTTTTAATTCAAAATATAAAGCTCTCTTAACTTTCGTCCAAAAACTAATCTCTGCAGGCAAATTAGGTACACACAATCTAAATTCTGAACCATTGAAATCTATAGTTTCTTCTGTTCTTTCTGGCATATCTAAATTATATGGACTTATAAGGCCATTTATCGTTGTAGCTACTTTTGCAATGTTTTTTATTCCGCCACTTTGGACTCCTGAACCAACTACCTTTTCTTCCATTTTGTGCCCCTCCCAATATCTTTTCTTTAGTATTTCTCTTATCTTTATACTACAAAAAAGCAGTGGTTTCAACAGTTTCTAAGAATATTTGTATTATATTTCAGTGTCAAAATTGTTACGATTTTATTACATAACCTCCCCTATAAGTTCAAAATTATTTCTCTTTATTATCTTAACAGTAGAAATTTGGTTCTCCAAATTTATGTCATTTGCTTGATTAGAATCGAAGATTCCTACAACAATATAGTTAGTGGTATGCCCTTTAATCTGTTCTCCTTCTCTTTGTTCAAATAAAACTTGAATCTCTTTTCCTACATGCATTTCTAAAAACGTTTTTTCATTTTTTCCCGACAATTCGATAAGTCTTTTACTTCTTTCTTCCTTAATTTTCTCATTCACTTGCTCTGCCATTTTTGCTGCCGGAGTTCCTTTTCTTGGAGAGAATTTAAATATATGCATCTTGCTGAAATTTATCTTTTCTAAAAATCCATATGTCTTTTCAAAGTCTTCTTCCGTCTCACCTGGGAATCCCACTATCACATCTGTAGTCAACCCCGCTTCCGGAAATTTTTCTCTTAGCAATCTCACACTCTCTTCAAATTGTTTCGTAGAATACTTTCTATTCATTCTCTTTAATGTTTTATCATTTCCACTTTGAAGAGAAAGGTGAAAATGATCACATATCTTATCTAGTCTCTTTAGTCTCCTAACAAACTCTTCTGTGATTAGTGTTGGTTCTAATGATCCTAGTCTAATTCTTTTCAGACCTTCAACTTTATTAACTTCTTCTAATAAATCTATTATTCCTATATTAGATAAATCTTTACCATATGATGCTATATGTATTCCTGTTATAACAACTTCCTTTATTCCTTTTCTTACAGCTTCTCTAATTTCATTTACTACACTTTCTGGTTTCCTACTTCTAACTCTACCTTTAGCATATGGAATTATGCAATACGAACAAAAGTTATCACATCCATCTTGTACTTTAATAGATATCCTTGCTCTCTCAGTATGTGCTGTTATCTCAAAATCCAAGAACTCATTACTATTAGGAGTCAAGTCATCAATACTATTTGTTTCTACATCATTCACATATCCTTCAATTATTTCTACAATGTCTTTTTTCTTATCATTCAGTATAACTATCTCAACTTCCAATATTTCCTCTACTTCTTCTTTTGATACTTCAGCATAGCAACCCGTTACAACTACAATTCCTTCTGGATTTAGCTTTTTTGCTTTTCTAATTATCTGTCTCGACTTTTTATCTGACATATTAGTTACAGTGCATGTGTTTATAACATAAATATCCGCTTTGGTTTCAAAACCTACTTTCTCATATCCCTTTTGTGTAAACTGTTCTATCATTCCATTGGTTTCATATTGATTCACCTTACATCCGAAGTGTATAAAATGCCACTCTATTCAATTTATTAACATTGGTTTCTTCTAGCATATCTATTACTCTCTTTCATGATTTATATTATACTTATTTGGTATTTCTTCTTTATCCTTTACCTCTTTTTCTTTCCATAGAATAAGGCGGCTAATAGCCGCCTTACAATTATCTTCTTCTTGTTCTTCCATCTAAACTATCTAAGTTATCTAAGGCTTTTCCTGTCCCTAATGCTACACATGATACCGCATCTTCTGCTATCATAACAGTTATACCTGTTTTTTCTTGTAACAGCTTATCTAGTCCATCTACTAAGCATCCGCCACCTGTCATATATATTCCTTTGTCACTTATATCTGCTGCTAATTCTGGTGGTGTTTTTTCTAATACTGAATGAACTGCATCGATTATAGCCGTTGCCGGTTCTTCTAACGCCTCCATCATTTCACTAGAATATATTGTAAGGGTTTTTGGTAGTCCTGTAACCAAGTCTCTTCCTCTAATGTCCATTTCTACATCTTGTATTTTTGGATACACACAACCAATAGTCATTTTTAAATCTTCAGCTGTTCTTTCTCCGATCATAACATTGTGTTTCTTTTTAATATACTTAACTATTGCTTCATCCAACTTATCTCCAGCTACTTTAAGCGATGTATTCACAACAGATCCTCCTAGAGATATAACCGCTACATCTGTTGTTCCCCCACCTATATCTACTACCATATTCCCACACGGTTTAGATATATCTATTCCTGCACCAATTGCTGCCGCTATTGGTTCTTCTATCAAATATACTCTTCTCGCTCCAGCTTGAGAAGCTGCGTCTACTACTGCTTTCTTTTCTACTTCTGTAACTTGTGATGGTATACAAATCATGATTCTAGGGGCAAAAACAAATTTTCCACATATTTTGTGTATAAAATATTTAAGCATCTTTTCTGTAACTGTATAATCAGAAATAACACCATCTTTCAATGGTCTTGTTGCCACTATGTTTCCTGGAGTTCTTCCAAGCATTTTTCTTGCTTCAGTACCAACTGCTAATACTTCACTAGTTACATTATTAATAGCAACAACTGCTGGTTCTCTTAGCACTATCCCTTTACCTTTTGAGTATGCTATTACAGTCGCTGTACCTAAATCTATTCCTATATCTTGTCCAAATCCGAACATGCACCATCTATCCCTTCTTTATTTGAAATATTTCATTATTGTTACAAATTTGTTGCAATTATATTACAAAAAAAATAAAATAGCAATTGTTTTTTCAAACTTTGCTATTTTTACTATTTGCTATATTATTTGCTATATTAATTACCTAAAAATCAAAAGTTGGTAATGTAATTAAACCTCCACGCCCAGGTCTCTCATCCAGGAAATTTATTCTAACGCTATAGCTATTCCTCACTCCAAATCTTTCTTCAATCATTACAGTTTCATTTGGCTCAAAATTTCTAAGTTCTATGTATCCACTTCCTACATAATTTTCTCTTTCGTTATAAATGATAAATTGAAGATACGCTTTGTCAATTAGTTCTCCTGTGCGATTTGATATCTCACCTTCTACATATACACCAACATCTGTTGCCTCCACTCTGGTCATAACTAGCTGAGGTGACTCAAATGTTATTCTATAATTCAAATTTGTACGTGGCCTATGCATTACAAAATGTGTTGCAATCATAAGAAATACAAATACTGCTCCAATTATTATAAAATACTTTCTAAATTGCTTCATCCTATCCATTACTATTTCTCCTTAATATATGTTTTTAAATTTATTTTTTCAAAAATTAAACTTCGAGGGATAAGTCTAAAGACCTACCCCTCTTTTTTCTTTAGCCCTTAGTCGGGCCAGTTTTGGGGTTCTGATTCTAACCCATCAAGGAAACTCTTTATGGCATCAATTGCTGAAGATACAGGAATCTCTCCTGTACAAACTTGACGGACAAGCGATAAGAATGGTTTTTTCAAATCAATGAAATAGTCCCATTCAAATTCGTGCCGTGCAAAGATGCCTATTTTCTCCTGGATTTCCTCTTCCTTTACTTCTTCAAGTGCACTTAGCAGTAATCTGCTCATATGTTTTACATCATCAAATTCTTTAGTAAAGTTCCGAATGACTTGCATTGCTACTGACAACATATTGTTGCCCCCTTTGCGGGTTTCCCCAAATTTACAGACAGAACAACATCTGTATGCTAAAATTATATTACATTTTCGAGGAAAAGTCAAATTATGTAAAACAGACTCATAGTACTTTGGAGTCTATTATATCAGTTATTTCACTAAAATCATTTATCTCATAATTAGGAATAAATGCATTATCTTCTTTTGTTGTATTGCATTTCACTGTAATCATTCCGATTTGTGATGCAGAAATTAAATTTTTACTCTGGTCATCAACTAGTATCGCTTCAGTTGCAACAACATTGTGCAGCTCTAATATCCTTTGATACAACGCTTGACTTGGTTTCTCATCTTTGAAGTCTTCACTTAGATATATGTAATCAAGTATTTCATGTAAGTTAAATTTTTGTGCAATATAATCCATCCATTTTCTAGGGTGATTTGTTAGAGTAACAATTATATAATCTTCTTTTAATTTGTTAACAATATTCTTGATATCAGTATGAATTTCATAAGTATCTAAATGTTCTTTCTCGATTTGTGATCTATCATCTTTATCACTAGATATGTCTTGCCAGAATCTTTCAATACTAATTTGGCCTATTATGAGCTCTTTATATTTTGAGTAAAAAGTTTCATAATCTACTCTAGGTTCTGTAAGCCTATTATATAAATCCGTTAATTTTATTCTAGATCCATCCACCACATTTGGGAACAATACTCCCATCGTATCAATAACAAGAATCTTTTTCTTTTGCTTTTTTAATATCTCAATAATAGCATTGTCAATCTTTTCAATAGTATAGTTGTTTTCTACAATCTTTATATCCGACCCTTTAGCTTTTTCAATTAAGTATTCTTGATATTGCCACGCCCTATTAATATTTTCTATTTTATAACTAGACCTATTAATTCCCTGACTAGTTCCCAATTTTTGAATGTGCTTTTCTTGGTTCTCAGCAGTCACAACAAAGTGCATAAATTCAATGGTTTTATCAATCTCGATTAAATTAGGAATCAAGTGTATCCCTTCAATTATGATATCTTCTTGCTCTTTTTCGCTCTTTCTACAATAGCGTTTATACCTTCTTGCAAAACTTTAGATTGCTCAATAAACCCTGAAATTTCTTTCAAATCAGGCTCATAGTCATCGAAAACAGCTTTGATAGCTGAATTATGAAGTATAGGACTCTCTTCCTTTGATTTAAATGCTCGCATGATCTCTCTTATATTATCAGTACTAACTATTTGTCCTATATTTAGTTTCTTAGATAATCTCCTTGAGAAAAAAGTTTTACCTACTCCAGGAGCACCACTTATAAATATTAATTTCATTTTAGCTTCCTCCGCTTAACTTCAATTTATCTAATCTAAATACCTAAGATAATTCTCTTCCTAAGTATGTTGAATATATGTAGGTTTCCTTTACATCTTTATTCGTAGAACCTTCTATTGCTCTTTTATATATACTCAATTGCTCTTTGTATTTTTTAATAAGCTTTTCTTCCTTCCCATCTTCGATGTAATTTGTTTTATAATCTACTAATACTATCTTATCATCTTTATCAACGAAGTATAGGTCGACGATCCCTTGCACTAAAATATTTTCTTCTAGATCATTCTTATATATTTCCTTTGCAGGAATATTAATATAGAACGGCTGCTCTTTGAATACTTTCTTTGCTTTTTGTACTCTAGCATATATCTCGGATTTAGTAAACTTCAATATTTGTTTTAAGTCTACAGAATCCGCTTCGTTTCTCGTAAGAATTTCTTTTTGAACAAGACTATTTATGAGTTCCTCTACTCTTTGTTCGTCGTAGTCCAACTTGAAATCTACGTTTTGTAATATCAAATGTACTGCCGTTCCTATTTCTGCGCCCGTTAATTTAATAGTTTTTTCTAAAAATTTAGGTTTTTTAGCTATACTTATCTCTTTATCTTCATTCTCATCATTTGAAATATTACTGTCCATTTTTTCAGATATTTCTGTCACTGAACTTTTACCCTTTACTTGAGTTAATCCTTTATTTGGATATTGCCAGTTTAGCAGTTCCTGAATTTGTATGTACTCTGCCTCTTCCACATCGTCGCTTTTCATTTTTGCCAAGATTCTTATGTCTTCTAGACTTTTTCCTTTTTTAGCTTCTAAATCAGATGTTTCACTCTCTGCCTTTTCAGTATCATTCCCTGCTTTCAAAACATCTTTCTTGCTGTGATAGTTTACATCTAATATGTTTGATATCTCTTTGTTCTGGTTTTTAACAACTAGCTTTAACCAATCCAAATAACATTTTACATTTTTAAGTTCAGATATAAGGATATTATTATTTGCTGGTGAGCTTGAGCTATGATCTTCTTCTCCGCTTTTTGCATATCCCTGTCATTATTAGTTTTTCTTTGCTACGAGTTAGAGCCACATATAATAGCCTCATTTCTTCTGATAGAATTTCGTTCTTCGCTTTTATCTTTATAGCTTCCTTTGCTAATGTAGGATATTCTATTTTTCTTTCATAATTTATATACTTAGGCCCAAACCCAATATCTTGATGTAGTAATAGATTTTCATTCAAGTCTCTCTCATTAAATTGTTTCCCCATCCCGCACAAGAATACAACTGGAAATTCTAAACCTTTACTTTTGTGTATACTCATTATTCTAACGCTATTTTCATTTTCTCCTATTACTTTTGCTGCCCCGAAATCAATAGCCCCTTCACTAACCTTATCTAAATATTGTATAAAATTATATAACCCTTTAAAGCTTGCTTGCTCATATTCTTTAGCTTTCTCGAAAAGTTTTTTAAGATTGGCCGTTCTAATCTCTCCATTATCCATAACACTAACATAACTATAATATCCTGTTTTTTCATATATGTACCAAATAAGCTCATGCAACTTCAAATACTCTTGCTTATCTTGAAACTCTTTGAGTAGTTCTAAAAAGTTATTGATTTTTTCATTAACTTCCTCACTACTATTGATACTTCTTCCGTATCCACAAAAAGCTTCATAATAGCTAACATTCTTACTGCCTAGTCTTATTTCTAATAATTCATTATCTAAAAAGTTTCCTATCATAGATCGTAATACTGTAACTAATGGAATATCATTATTCGGATTATCAATTACTTTCAAAAGGGCCATAATAGTTTGCACTTCAACTTCTTCAAAGTAATTGTTTCCGCTATCTGTGAAAACAGTTATATCCAAATTAGATAACTCTTTTTCATATGCATTTGCAACACCTGTAGTTGTTCTGAGAAGTATCGCTATATCTTTAAACTCTAAATTCCTATACCCTATATTCTTATCATATACTTGTATTTCGCTTTCCAACATCTCTTTAATTTTATACGAAACAAATTTGGCTTCTATTTGTACATTAGTTTGAAGAAGATCTTCCTCATCAAAATCTCCTTCTTCTTTGCTATCTCCCACATCAATTATATGCAGCTCAGGCTTATACAAATTATCATTTGTGTCTCCATCTACTTTATCTATATTCTCCGGATAACTGCTGCCTAAATTCAAGTATTCTTCTTCTGTATACTCAATATCTCCTAACTTTTTACTCATAATGCTTTTGAATATTAAGTTAGTTATATCTAGTACTTCTTTTCTACTTCTAAAATTTTTAAATAGCTTAATCTTCGTCCCTGTTTCCTTTGACTTTTCATTATCCGCTTCTAGATATCTATCATACTTCTCTAAAAACAATTCAGGTCTTGCTTGTCTAAACTTATATATGCTTTGCTTTACATCTCCTACCATAAAGATATTGTTTCCCTTAGAAATAGCCCCCAAGATATATTCTTGAACCAAGTTACTATCTTGATATTCATCTATAGCTATTTCAGCAAATTTTTCTTGATACATTTTAGCTACTGGACTAGCAACACGTCTTCCTTCTTCATCCTTTTTTACTAATATGTTTAAAGCTAAATGTTCAATATCATTAAAGTCTATTATGTTTTTTTCTTCTTTCGCTTCTTGATATTTTTCACCAAAACTTATGACTAGTTTTTTAATAGAGTCTAAACTTTCATGCATCATAAAAATATCTTCTTTGGCTTGTTCAGAAGAGTATATGAATATTTTTTTTACATCTCCATCAAATTTTTTCTTAACTTTATCTCTTACAGCTTTTGCCTCATCTTTTAATTCAGACTCTATCTTCGGACTCCCTGGCCATCTCATAAACTCTACCCTTTGGACTAACTCATATAACCCATCCCATGTGTGTTCCTTTGATAATATCGGCTGAAGTTCATTTATATCATTTTGTATTGTCTCTTCGTACTTCTTTAGCTCTAAATCTTCATTAAGTCTTGTTTTAACGTCACCCAAAGAACTAATATGGCTTTCCACATCTTCTTTAAAAGCTTCTATTAAGATTTGACCCCACTCTGTTTTAGCAAAGTCTAATCCTCTTGACTCAGCTCCTAGTTCTTTATCCCTGTTAAACTTTTCTGCTTGCTCACTTATCCATTCCTCTGGGAAAGGAGCGCTTTGAATAAACTTAAATATCTTTATTATCATGTCCTTTAGATCTTGATCACTTTTATAACTTGTATATGTATTTATCAACTTAAGAAATTCTTCCGATTCTTCTTCATATAGTTCATCAAAAAGCTCTTCTAATACTTCTTGTTTTAATAACTCTATTTCTTCATTATTTCCTAATCTGAAGTTTGGAGACACCTCTATTTCATAAAAATAGTTCTTTATTACATCTAAGCAAAATGAATGTATTGTTGATATGCTTGCTTTACCTAACAATATGATTTGTTTTTGCAAATTTCTATCTTCTGGATTTTCTTCTATCTTTTCATATAGTTTTTCTAAGATACGTTCTCGCATTTCTGCTGCTGCTGCATTTGTGAATGTAACTACCAGTAGTTTATCTATATCTATTTTGTCATCTATAACTTTTTTAACTATACGCTCAACTAATACAGCAGTTTTTCCACTACCGCGCTGCTGCTGCAACTAATATATTAGAATCTTTAGTTTCTATTGCTAATAGCTGTTCTTCAGTCCACCTTGTTCCCATATAGCTTTCCTCCATTTATATATAATACTATATCATAATTTTAAGCATAATAAAATGCATACATGAACAACGTTGTAACTTGTCAAAATCTTGCAAATTATGTAAAGTTATGGTAAAATATATATGAAGACCTGTAGTATTAAGGCCTTCCAAATTTGGGAGGTTTAATCGTGTGTTCACCTCCTACAATTTGAAATACAAAAGAAGGAGGCACACACAATGGGTACTGTTTTAGCAACAGCGGATATTCTTAAATACCTTAGAGTTATTTATAAGGAAGAATACTCCATGACAGAAGTAAAAGGCATACATTACTTCTACCCATCAATAATGGGAGAAAAGGATTTTGTATCCTACCAAAAGCGTTTTAAAGCAGAGAACGAGGCATTTATACAATATGTCTCTTCAGGCTCAAAAGCTATTGTATTAGAACTTACATGTTTGAGTTCAGTAGCTTTTAGCTCTGGCATCGAAGGCGTTAGCGACCTCATAATTGGTAGCTTCGAAATCGTTGCCCATAACCTGACATTCAGCAGCTAAGAATTCAGCTGTTTGCAGAACAAAGGAAAGAACCAGCAAGCCGCTGGTTCTTTCCTTTTCTTAGCACTCTAATTTTCTTGTCACTATCATAATTAATATGCTAATTTTTCATCTAACCACTTTTCTAGTTCGTCTATTTTTACTCTTACTTGTTCCATTGTATCTCTGTCTCTTATAGTAACTGAGTTATCTTCTAGTGTATCAAAATCTACTGTGATACAGAAAGGTGTTCCTATTTCATCTTGCCTTCTATATCTTTTTCCTATACTACCTGCCTCATCATATTCACCCATATATTTTTTAGATAACTGTGCAAATACTTCTTCCGCTTTATCTCCTAGTTTTTTCGAAAGTGGTAGTACTGCAATCTTATATGGCGCTAAGTATGGATGCAATTTTAATACTGTCCTTGTATCTCCTTCTCCAACCTCTTCTTCCTCATAACTATTACATAAGAATGCTAATACTGTTCTTTCAACACCTAATGATGGTTCTACACAATATGGTACATATCTTTCATTCGTTTCTGGGTCTAAATAGTTAAAGTCTTCTTTAGAGTGTTCCATATGTTGTTTTAAGTCATAGTCTGTTCTGTCTGCAATCCCCCAAAGTTCTCCCCACCCAAATGGGAATAGAAATTCTATATCTGTTGTAGCTTTGCTATAGAAAGATAATTCTTCTGGAGTATGGTCTCTAAATCTAATGTTTTCTTTTTTCATTCCTAATTCTAACAACCAGTTTTCGCAGAACTCTTTCCAATACTCATACCATTCTAAATCTGTATCTGGCTTGCAGAAAAATTCTAGCTCCATTTGTTCAAACTCTCTAACTCTGAATATAAAGTTACCAGGTGTTATTTCATTCCTAAAAGACTTACCTACTTGTGCAATCCCCATCGGGATCTTTCTTCTTGTTGAACGAAGTACATTTTTGAAGTTTACAAATATACCTTGTGCTGTTTCTGGTCTTAAGTATAGTTCAGACTGCGAATCTTCTGTAACTCCTTGAAATGTTTTAAACATTAGATTGAATTTTCTTATATCTGTAAAATTTAGTTTTTTGCAGTTTGGACACACTATATTATTTGCTTTAATATATTCCATTATTTCTTCATCCGACATTCCATCTGTTGCTGGCGCACCTGGGGTACCATCTTCAATATTGTTTTCATGCTTCCAGTCTTCTATTAACTTATCGGCTCTATGTCTTGTTTTACAATCTTTACAGTCTATTAGTGGGTCTGAAAAACCTCCTACGTGACCTGACGCAACCCAAGTTTTTGGATTCATAAGAATTGCACTATCTAACCCAACATTGTGTTTGCTTTCTTGAACAAATTTTTTGAACCATGCTTTTTTAATATTATTTTTAAATTCTACTCCTAATGGTCCATAATCCCAAGTATTAGATAACCCTCCATAGATTTCAGACCCTGGGAATATATACCCCCTATGTTTACAAAGTGTTACTATTTGATCCATTGTATTTGCTGACATACTTATACTCCTCCTTTTTGATACAAACTAAAAAACTTCCATTCCTAGCTTGCTCGGCTAGGGACGAAAGTTTTATTTCCGCGGTTCCACCCTAATTGATAGCATATACTATCCTCTTTATTCATGTGTGCTCCAAAGCTCCCCATATCCTCTTATTATTAGTTTACACCTACCACTAACTCTCTTAAAATAAGGATTGATATTTTTTCTTTCTCAACGCACTATTAATCTTTACTTACAATATCATTTTTTTCTTCTAATGTCAATATAATTCCTGTGGTCTTTCATATTGCAATTTCTACATTTTTTCGCAATTATTACAATCTCGCGACAACGGCATGACGGCAATGTGACAAAAGCTGCTTTTTATGTTACCTTCTTGCTGTTTTTTTAAAGTTATCCTCTTTTATGTGGATATTGTGGATAACTTTGTGAATAACCTTAAAATTAAGCTTTCTTGATATTGGTTATCCACAACCATTACTTATTTTTCCAAATAAGTAGTTAGCCAACTATTATTTATACAAATTATGTGTCCAGTATGTTTGTTTGGTAAAACTACATTGTAACTATTGCTATAACAAGAGCTATCTGCAATATAGCTATTGCAGGAAAACCTACTACGAAAAGTGGTTTTTTTGTTTTGTGTCTAAATACATACATCCCAGCGATTCCACCAATCCATCCTCCCATGAACACAAAGGTAAACAATGTTGCTTCTTTAGTTCTTCTATCGCCCATTTTCGCTTTTCTCTTATCAATTAGCATTGCTAAAAATGCTATTAAGTTTATAGCTACTAAGTATATTAATACATATTGATTCAAAAATATTCCCCTCTCTCTCTCCTCATGCTAGCTAATTTAACTATCAGCCCTTACATTAATTCGCTCTACAAATCCTTCTCTGCCATGTTCAAGTGTTACGTTATATCTCATATTACTATCCAAACCATCTGCTCGATAATTCTGTCTGCCACCACCAGCAATTACATCCCCACGAAGTTCAATTCGCCTATCGCTTCGAGAATTGTGCGCATTTACCGCATTAATTAAAGCTTGTATCTGACCCGATGTTTGTGTTCTGTTAGCATAACTTTCCCATTGCATGTTAAACATTCGAACCTCTTGAGTCTCCATTGCATATGTTGCATCATAAACAGCCTCTCCTACAGCATTAAATGTCATTATTCCAACTCCCAATACTAAAAGCATTATAGGAATAAGAATTAGACCAATCGTACCCATTACAATTCCTGCTATCCCCATTGGATTTTTTTCTTTTACTAACCCTAATATTCCAAACACAATTGCTGCTACTGCTATCATCCATGGTATTATAGGAATCCAACACAATACTAATGCTATTATTCCCAAAACTAATGCTGTAATGCTTAGCGCTTTCCCTCTTGGTTTTTTCACATTGGTTTCCACTTTTTCTTCCATATTTGAACTCCTATCTAATTTACTATTAATTCGAAACACTTACTTCAAGTGAAGTAATACGTCCCACATTATTAAATGTCGCTTCAACTATATATGTGTTTTCAGAACTCAGTCTACCACTACTAATATAATGAACTCTATTTCCCTGCTCCATTCTGTGTTCTATTGTAGCGTCACCATCTCCACCAGTTACACTTATCGCAAACTCATGATGACTATTATGCACATTTACAGCATTTATCATAGCCAGTATCTGATTCGCTCTTTGTGGTCTACCCATATAACTTTCCCATGCTCTATTGAACATTGCTATCTCTTGCGCAGACATTTGATCATTCATGTTTGGTTCTTCCGGTTCTCTTCTCCTATCAGATGAGTTAACTTCCCTGTTATCTCTTTCCCTTTCATTGTTATATTCATCTTCTTGCGCTCCGCAAGCAGTAAAGGCTACTAACATTATAAGTACCAATAGTACTAGTCCTATTGTTTTTATCATATCTACTCTCCTTTTCATTTTTCTAATTATATTTTATTCTATATCTTTCCATATTTATTTCAAGAACTATTAGGTGACTTTTTCGTTACAAACTTGTTACAGTTTGCCAATTAGGCAGAAACATGGTATAATATGTATATAATAAAATAGCATCTTCACCGGTAGTTCAGGTGGGGAATGCGAAGGAGGATCATCATGAAAAACACATTCAGGAAGCTCAAGTTGACTTCACGGCAGGTAGCGAACTGGGGGGTAAGAATCTCCCACTTTCTAACCGCAGCATTAATAATTGTCGGCATACCATCGTTTTTAGTCGGTGGCATTTCCTATCAATTTGTAACTGCTGCCACATCACCATTTTGGTACTATTTGGGTCAATTTGGAGGTCTCGCTTTTATATCGGCATTTGGAGTATACCTCTTGCCCGGACTAATAGAAGCACTATGGATCTTCATAAAACTCCCATTTATGATAGTTTGGGTACTCATAGTAGAACCCACTACCAATTTGATTGAATTTATAGTTGCCCGCAAAAAAGCAACTTGCTGCTAACACCCCTCTTTCTGGCCGCTCTCTCTTGACAGAGCGGCCTATTTTCTTGCCTTGTTCACTCTTAGACAAAAATATAGCGGTCATTTGACCGCTATATTTGTATCTAATTAAAGTTAATATATAGTTTTGGGTCTACATGTACTCCATCTCTTAGTATCTCAAAATGCAATTGTGGTTCATCTAAAATTTCAAATGCCGCTGAATTCCCCACCGTTCCTAAACTTTGTCCTCTTGTTACTTTCTCTCCTTCTGAAACAAATTCTGTTGTAAGCAAGTTCGAATATACTGTTCTATATCCATTCGCATGTTCTATAATTATTGTAAGCCCATATCTAGGATCGTTTTTTATCGCTGATACGATTCCTGCTTCCGCTGCCACCACAACAGTGGTTCTTGGCGCTCTAACATCAACTCCCGGATGTGTTATCCATTCTTGTAATGTTGGCGAAAATATAAGATGATCCATTGCAAAATGCCTCACTACTTCACCTTCCACTGGCCTTATAAATTCTAATACTATCTCGGGTTCCGGTTCAGGAACCGCACTTACAGGTATCCCCACTTCCGCAACATCAGTATGCGTATTTATATTCTCTTCATTAAGACTGTTCTCCATAGAATTTAGTGCTTCACTTATACTTCTTCCTAAATCAAAACTAGCTTCCTCAGTTCTGAGTCCTATTTCATTAAAGTCATTTGAAATTGTTCCAGTAATTCTTTCTAATGCTAACAAATTGTCTGTCGTATCCCTCAACCTATTATTATATGATATAAAGGTAACTATAAAAGTTATTATTACAACTGCTAAAACTCCACTAGACAAATATAATAAGTATTTGAAATTTCCACCTCTACCTGTTCTCCTGTGTTCTCTTCTTCCCCTTTTCATTGTAATCATCTCCATTCATTTATCTTAGCTCTATCATTTTCTTAACTTTTAATGATGTAGAATCATTACAGATAAGTTATATGCATAGAGATAAGGATTTCTTTAGTAAAATTATTTCCCTTTTTCGAAAAGATATTCATTTAATTGCCATAAAACTAAATATATATTTATTATCTAATTACACTACTTTCTCTTTCTTGCTTTTGATAATAATGTATAGTAAAATAAGTTAAATTAAAACGTGAGGGGAGTTAATGTTATGTGGGCAGCCCTTATTATTGCCGGTACACCGATTTTGATAGTGTGCCTTAGTTTTTGGTTGCATTCTCTCTTGGTTCACAAACCACGGGGAAGTTGTGCGGCTGTTCTAACTACGACTCTTTTTCTAATAGCAGTTATTTTACTATTAGCATCTGAGTTGGGTTGGCTCCAGTCATTTTAATTTTTGCCCCAATTTTGGGGCATTTTTTATGTCTCTCTGCTTATATATCTACTATTTCAACTCCGCTAAAGAAGTGTTTTATAATCTGCTCATAGTTCATACCTTGTCTCGCCAGACTGTCTGCTCCTGTTTGGCTCAACCCAACGCCATGCCCATATCCTCTTACATCAAACCTTACATTTTCATCTGTTATCTCTACTATGAATCTCGCTGATCTAAGCCCAAAAATTCTTCTTGCTTCTACTCCTGACAGATTTATATTTCCAAACCTTATAGTTCTTACTCTTCCCCCAGCTGTATATTCTAATATTTCAATAGGTCTTTCTTCTTCAAAGTTAATAGCAATATCACCATGATGTTCTCTTATTTTCTGAATAACTTCTTCTTTTGAAAGAACTACCTCTGAGCTATACTGTGTATATGCATATTCGCCACTAGTTTCCACTGCTTGAAGGTAAGGATGATTTCCAGGTCCCCAAACATATGCAATTGCTTCTGTTTTTCCACCACTATTTGCATGATAGAAGGTTCCTGCCGCTCTTCCTTCAAACATAACTATTTTACCTCTTGTATCATTTACACTTCTTACAATTCTTTCCCAATTACTTTCTCTTTCTTCTTCATTCCACCTCTCAAATCTTTCTTCTTTAGATATCCATGCTTGACAACATGCAAAGTTGTCACAGATATCAGCATTTTCATGTGTTCTACTATTAGTCGCCGTAAATATTGTATATGTCCTTGCCGCTATCGCTTGTGCTT
Source organism: Oscillospiraceae bacterium (assembly GCA_009785865.1). GTDB lineage: Bacteria > Bacillota > Clostridia > TANB77 > CAG-508 > WQVL01. The sequence continues at coordinate 43,361 of WQVL01000012.1, forward strand.
TTAATGCTTCTTCATGAAAACTTGCTGGCATCTCACTTGCCACCACCCCATACAAATACTCTTCTAATGGAACTTCTTCAATTTCTCCGACTAGCCGTCCTCAATAGTCTAATCGTATTAAATTCTCCATACTCATTTCTAGTTATTGCTATATACTCTTCACTTTCAAACTTTTCTTCTGCATCCATATTCATTACATCTTCTGTTCTCATTCTAGTAGTAAATAATATCGGAATTAAGAAACATATTAGTATGAAAGATATAATTGTTAATACTATTTTTCTCAATCTTATTGCCCCTCCCTCACGAATATATCTTTTTATCTTTAAACACTGATCTTACTTCGCATATTCTGTAAAATCTTTTTCTCTAATCTAGAAACTTGCACTTGAGTTATTCCTAAAATTCTAGCAACCTCAGTTTGCGTTTTTTCTTTATAATACCTAAGTAAAATTAGTTTTCTATCCCTCTCTTCCAAGTCTTTTATCAACTTATTTAAACACAGCCTATCTATTAAGAGATTAGTTTCATCTTTTTGTACATTTATTTTACTTAACTTGCTTTCTCCACCCTCTTCTTGATATATCTCTTGATCTATTGATTCGACTTGTCTCTTACTGTCCATTGCCATTGCTATTTCTTCCTTAGTAACTTCGAGTTTTTTCGCAAGTTCTCCCAAACTTATTTCTCTTCCTGTTCTATCTAGATATTCTTTTCCTACTACTTCTATTTTTGCCCCTAGCTCTTTTAAACTTCTACTGACTTTTATAGGTCCATCATCTCTTATGAATCTTTTAATCTCACCTAATATATATGGGACTGCATATGTAGATAATTGTAGCTCTAATTCTGTATTAAATCTTTGTACTGATTTTATAAAACCGTATAGCCCCTACTTGGTATAACTCTTCGCCGCGAATACCCTCTTCCCAGAAATCTCTTTACAAGGCTCCATATTAGTCCAGAATTTTCTTCTACTACTTTTGCTAATGCTTCTTCATCTTTGTCTTGAGCTTGCAATATATCTTTTGTAGTTATATTTCGCATAAATTCTCCTTTGCAAGTAATTCTTCTGATTTAAGATATTTCTAATTCAAGATTTTCTTCAATTGCCTCTTTGTACTTAATCTCTTTTCTCATTACTATTTTCGTTCCGAATACCAATAGTAGACTCCACCTCAATCTCATCCATAAAGCTTTCCATTATAGTGAAACCCATCCCTGACCTTTCTAATTCTGGTTTAGATGTATATAAGATTTCTCTTGCTTTGCTTATATCTTCAATTCCTTTTCCACTATCAAATATTTCTAACTCTAATAAGTTTCCAAATATCCTGCCCTGTATTTTGACAATTCCTTCTCCGCATTCATATCCGTGAATTATTGCATTTGTTACTGCCTCTGATACAGCTGTTTTTATATCCGCTAATTCTTCTATTGTTGGGTCAAGTTGTGCTACAAATGCAGCTACTGCAACTCTGGCAAAAGCTTCATTACTTGATCTGCTACTGAATTCCAATTTCATTTCATTTTCATAAATATTTTCCAATTTTCTTCCTCCCTTTTGAGTACGCTTACTCTACTCTTAAATATGTTTATTTCTATGCAGTTATTTGTTCTGTATTTTCTACAATTGGTATGATTTTAAGAACACCCGACATTTCAAATATCTTTTTTAAATTAGGTCTTACATTTGTCATATACAGTTTTCCTCCGCAACATGGCAATCAACTTATATCTCCCTATTATCATTCCTATGCCACTACTATCCATAAAAGTAACTTTATTAAAATCAAAAATAGCCTTTATCGGCATATTTTTCTCTATCTCAAAATCGGCTCTACTTCTTATTCTATTAGCTGTATGATGGTCAATTTCTTCTGTTATTTCCATAATTAGTAGCTTGTCCACAGTGTTATATGTAACTTTCATCTAAACTCCTCCTTTTGCTCTACCTATATGTATTCTCCATTTGGTAATATTTCCCTTTGTCGAAAATTAAGAAGTTTGCACAAAAAAATGGGGCAAAAGACTTTTTCAATTCTTCTACCCCAACTATTGATTTTGAATCTATTAAGTTATGAAAAAAAGCATGCTCGATTACAATCGAGCATGCCTTTTTTCTTCTTGCTTTGTTACTTAGTAGTTAGGAGATGTCTATTCGATGCCATATACTTTGAGTATATCTATCATTTGGCCTCGTCACTATAAACACATAGTATCTTCCAGGAAGTAATCCTGTGAAAGTGTGTGATGTTGTACCAGGTACTCTGTTCGCATGATGACGTATATCATTCCAACTCCATGGAGCTTGAATAATATATATATCATAACTTGCTACTCCAGGAACACTATTCCAGTTCACTGTCACATTTCTCCCACTAACATTTACTCCTGTTATTACTGCTCTTGCCGGTGGTCTTACTTCAAATGTCCGCCAAACACTTTGGATATATCTATTATTTGGCTGAGTCACTATGAAGACATTATATTCTCCATTAGCTACTCCGGTAAAAGTGTGGCTTGTAGTTCCTGGGGGCCTCACTGCTTGGTGACGTATGTCATTCCAGCTCCATGGATATTGGATAATATATATCCTGTATCCTTCTCCTCCAGGGACACTATTCCAATTTACTGTCACTCTTCCATAGCTTGTAGCATTAACAGATGTTATTACTGCTCTGTCTGATGTGACTACTTCAAATGTGTGCCAAACACTTTGAATATATCTATTGTTCGGCTCAGTCACTATGAAGACATTATATGCTCCACTTGCTACTCCTGTAAAAGTGTGGCTTGTACTTCCTGGGGGCCTGATTGCTTGGTGACGTATGTCATACCAGCTCCATGGATATTGTAATATATATATCCTATACCCTGCTCCTCCGGGAACACTATTCCAATTTACTGTTACTTCTCCAGTATTTGTAGTATTTACAGATGTTATTACTG
>WQVL01000013.1 GCA_009785865.1 Oscillospiraceae bacterium
ATTGGTTGAGTCCTAAGGAAAAATATATAGAGTACATAAGTACATGAAGTACAGAAACAACATATTGGGTATTTCAAAGCCAGTATTTTCAATTAAGTGTGACATATGTTTGACAAACCAACAAACTCATCTCTACAGCAAAACATTCTCCACTTGTTCTTTCTTTCTATCTATGCTATAATCCAAGCAATACAAATTGTGCAGGAGATAAATGAACATGAAATTAGCATCTGACAATAATACACTAGCTGAAAACAGAGCACTAATTCTATACATAATGAACAAAGTATCAAAGCCAATTAGCAATGATGCTCTTTTAAAGTTAGTTTTGTCTAGCTACAACATGAATTATTTTTATTTTCAGCAATTCTTATTAGATTTAATCGAAAACAAATATATAATAAGCTATAAAAAAGAGGACAGCGTACTTTATGAGTTAACAGTCGAGGGAGAAAAAACTTTAGAACTTGCAAAAGATTTAATTCCTGGTATTGTTAAATTTAAAGTAGATAATAACTTTAAGGAAGTTTTAACTAATATAGAAAATGAACTTTCTGTAACTTCAGATTTCATTCCAGAAAGTGAAAATAATTATAGTGTTAAATGTAAAATAGTCGAAAACCGGGGCAGCTATATTTGAACTTACAACATTTGCTGGTTCTAGGAAACAGGCAAAAGCAATTTCAGAAAACTGGAACAACCATGCTGCAAAAATATATCCAGAGATTTTAGGAATTTTAACAAAAGAATATGAAAACAACTAATATATAAAGATGTAAAAAATAAAAACGTTCTAGAGTATAACTTCTAGAACGTTTTTACTTTCCTTATTTACTTTGTCTCTTTACTTGAACTCTTCGTAACTTTTTGCCTTACATACTCATATAGTACTACACTTGCCGCTACTGCTGCATTTAAACTCTCAGTTCTCCCAAACATTGGAATCTTTGCTTTTTTATCTGCTAACTTTACTAACTCTGGCGACACACCATTAACTTCATTTCCAATTATTATGGCCATTTTTTTGTATTCCACATCATAAATACTTTTATTTGTATCCAATGCAGTAACAACTATTTCTATCTTATTCTTTTTCAAGTCTTTTATTGTTTCAGTTAAATCTTCTGATTCTATTATATTTATTCTAAAAACCGCTCCCATTGTAGCTCTTACAACCTTTGGGTTATATACATCCACACATATATCCGAAACAATTACTTGCGATAAGCCTACACTATCTAATGTTCTTAATATTGTTCCCATATTTCCTGGATCTTGAACTCCATCTAAAATTACTATTAGGTCTTCGTTATATTCTATTTTCTTTGTGTTTTGCATTTTTCCAATTACAGCTAATATTCCTTGAGGATTTTGAACATCACATATATGGTTGAAAACTTTTTCACTTACGTACAGACAATTATGTTTTGCTATTTCATAAAGATCTTTTGGCTCAAATCTTCCTGTCTCTGCACATTCATCACAAATAACAATAGTTCTTATATCTGCTTTTTCATCTATCGCTTCGCGGACCAGTTTCATTCCTTCTACGAAGAATTCCCCTTGTTTATCTCTGAATTTTTTATCCTTCAGCTTTCTTATATGTTTAATTTGTTCATTATCTTTACTAGTTATAATCATCTTAGTATCTCCTTAATTTCTTCTATAACATCTTCTGATTCCTGTACCTTGTACGTCATATATGGTTTAATTCCCGAAGAAAATTTAATCCTATTTTTATACTTCTTCACCAATTTATCAATATCTAAAGTAAATATTTCTGGTTCAAAATTAAACACTATATTATTTTGCTTTTGATTCACTTTGGTTATACCTATATTCTTACACATTTCTTTAATTTCTGCAATGGCTATTAAATTTTTTACTTCTGTTGGCATTTTTCCATATCTATCTGATATATCTTCTATAACATTTTTAATGTCTTCTTCTGTTCTACATAGTGCAATATTTTGGTACACTTCTATCTTTTGCTCTTTGTTCTCTATATATTCATCTGGTATATAACTAGAAGCTTTAATATCAATCACAATCTCTGGTTCTTCTTTTGGAATTTCTTCACCTTTAATTTCTTTTACAACTTCATCCAGAAGTTTACAATAAGTATCATATCCAACTTGGTCCATGTGTCCATGTTGCATTTCTCCAAGCAAACTTCCAGCTCCTCTAATCTCTAAGTCCCTCATTGCAATTTTAAATCCTGATCCAAACTCCGTGAATTCTTTTATAGCTCTTAACCTTTTATCTGCTACTTCAGTAATTAGTTTGTCTCTTTTATATGTTATGTATGCATATGCTTGGTTATTGCTTCTTCCTACTCTTCCTCTTATTTGATACAATTGCGCCAGTCCTAATCTATCTGCGTTCTCCACTATTATAGTATTCGCATTTGGTATATCTATTCCAGATTCTAAAATTGTTGTACATATTAAAACATCTAGTTCCTTGTTTATAAAACTAAGCATAACATCTTCAAGCTCTTTTCCTGACATTTTTCCGATGCGCAATACCTACTTTTGCTTCTGGAATGTTATTCGAAATCTCTTCTGCTTTTTTGAGTATATCTTCTACTTTATTGTATAAATAAAATACTTGGCCTTCTCTTTCTAGTTCTCTAGTTATAGCTTCTTTTATTACTTCAATATCATACTCTAACACATAAGTCTTCACTTCTCTTCTATCTTGCGGTGGTTCATATAAACATGACATATCACGGATACCAACTATAGACATATGTAAAGTTCGTGGTATTGGTGTAGCAGTCATCGTTAGTACATCTACATCTGCTTTCAGCCTTTTAATCTTTTCTTTATCTTTAACTCCAAACCTATGCTCCTCATCTACAACCAATAGTCCTAAGTTTTTAAATTCCACATCACCACTCAATATTCTATGTGTACCTATAACAACATCAACGTGACCGAAGCTTTATCTTTTTAATAATCTCACTTTGCTCTTTTTTAGACCTAAATCTATTCAAGAGTTCAACAGTAATCGGATAATCTTTCATCCTTTGCTTAAATTCTTCGTATTGCTGTCCTGCCAAAATTGTTGTTGGTACTAAATATGCTACTTGTTTTTGATCCATACATGCCTTAAATGCTCCCCTAATTGCAACTTCAGTTTTGCCATATCCTACGTCACCACAAAGTAGTCTATCCATTGGCTTCACAGCTTCCATATCTTGTTTTATCTCTTCACTTGCTCTTAATTGATCATCTGTTTCTGTATATTCAAAACGCTCCTCAAACTCCTTCTGCCATGGCGTATCTTTTGAGAAACTAAATCCTTGCAATTTCCCCCTTTTGGCATACAGCTCTATTAAATCTCTTGCTACTTCTTTAAGATTACTTTTAACCTTCTGCTTCGCATTTTCCCATTCTTTGCTTCCAAGTCTGTTTACCTTTGGAACTCTATCTCCTGCTCCTATATACTTTCTTATATTATCTAAATTGTTTGTTGGGATATATAGAATATCTTCTCCTCTATATCTTATTTTTATATAATCTTTACTAATTCCCTCTGACTTAATAGTGTTTACTCCTATAAACTGACCTATACCATTTGTTCTATGGACTATATAGTCACCTATTTTTAAATCAGAAAATATTATAGTCTCTCCTTGCTTAAACTCTGATTTAAATAATTTTCTTTTAGGCCCCGAAGTTTTAAAAATATCGACCGCCGATATAACTAGCAGGTTAAAATCATAACATTCAAAACCAGTTGATATAGTACCATCTGATATTATTACATTTTCTTTATATCCTTTTAACAGAGAAATAATCTTTTTGCTGTTTTCTTTACTCCCTGTCAATATCACTACTGTTTTCTCAGCTGTCGCATCTTTGATACCTACAGATGAGTTATGCTTTACGTATTTCTTTGCTTTAGCTGCCTCTTCCACTTCCTGTAACAGTAGATCCATTGAACTACGAAAAAAGTTAACCTCCCTATAGCTAAAGCTATATCCGTTTCTTTTCGCATGCATACTTTGGACACTTCCAAACCCTATATCTTGTCTTTCTAAATATATAGTTTGAATATTTTTGATATTCCCGTGAAAACTTCACAAAATCATCTAAGTTAGTTAGCGCTTGTGGCACTATTCTTTTCTTCTCTATCAGCGAAGTAATAACATTTTGATTATCCTTTAAAATGTTTTCTGATCTTGCTTTTACTTTGGCTTCTTCATCGATAAATATAATATAATCATCTTTTATATAATCTATTATTGTACTTGGATTCTCATAAAAACTACTAAAATATTTGTCCACTTTACTTAAGTAGTTTCCTTCTTTGATAGATTCAATATCTTCAAAACTGGAGTCAATCTCCATACCAGCATCTGTAATTTTACTCAGGGTGTTCTCTAATGTATCCTCTAATACAAATTCTGTTGCTGGATATATTTCTATCTTTTCTAGTGTCTCAGTTGACCTTTGTGATAACACATCAAAATATCTTATACTATCTATTTCGTCTCCCCAAAGTTCAATTCTTACTCCTTTTGTACTAGAGATAGCAATATCAATAATTCCTCCTCTTATACTAAACTGAGAGCTAGCTTCTACTATTTCTACTCTTTCATATCCCAAAGATATTAACTGCTCTTTAGCTTCTTCTAATCCTAAAGTTTCTCCCGTGTTTAACTTTATAATATTTTTGTATAAGCTGTTCTCAGAAATTATTTTCTGCATCACAGCTTCTATTGTTGTTACAACTATCTTCGCCTTTTTATTATGGATTCTATTTAAACAAGATATTCTTTTATTTTTAATATCGCCACTTTCTGCTAAATAGTCATATGCAAGTATTTCTCTTCTTGGAAAATAGTCTATTTGCGTCTGGAAATAGCTAAGGTCAGAAACAAGCTTTTTAGCCTGAACTTCATTATATGTAATTATACAAACTGGTTTCTCACTATAGAAATAAGTTGAATACGCAAAATGAACCTTACCACTATCTGTAAGGCCTGACAACATTATTGGGCTAACTCCAGATTTAACATCATTTATGTAACTGTTAAACTTTTTAAAGTTAGGTAATATTTTTATAATCTCGTCCATCTAGATTTCCTTCCTTAAGTATCATATATATGCTTATTTGCTTACTACTATGAATTTTTGTGTATTATTCAAGTAAGCGTTTCAATAGGCTTATTATTATACAATATTTTTTTAAAAAAATATATATGTCTCATGAATTTAATACTCTTATATATCACTTGTTCAGAAATCAAATATGAACGCTCAGAATAAGAGCGCTCATATTTGATTTCTACATGTTAAACAATTCACTATGTGAGCCTGTACGAGTTAATGATAATATTAATTTTGATTTTTCTATTTTATAAATAAGTAACCAGTCCGGTTCAACATGGCACTCTCTATAACCAATATAATTTCCATTTAATTTATGATCTCTATATTTCTTATCTAACGCTTCTCCATTAGCAAGTGTAGTGATAACTTTTTGAAGTTTGCCCATATCTACCCCTTGCTTTGTTAGGCTTTTACGATCTTTCTTAAAAATAGTAGTTTCTATAATCATATACTTTGTACTATTCACAAGAATATTCCTCCGAATCTTCCGCTGCCCAACTATCAAATAAATCTTCAGTAGAATTAAAACTCTTAGTCTTAATTTTTCCTTCCAAAATGTCTTCTGACTCTTGCATCGCCTTAATAGTTCTTTCATTCGGATTATGCCTAACATCAAAAGGAAATCCATGTACCAATATAGATTTATGAAGAAATACATTAATAGCTTCACTAAGATTTAACCCAAGAGTGGCAAAAGTACTTTCTGCCTTGGATTTAATTTTTGGGTCTAAACGTATATTGTAATTTGCAGATTTCATATTTTTCATCCCCTTATTTATACATCGTAACACAAAGTATATGCAATGTCAATACAATGTTTGAGCGAAACAGGATGTCTTGCTTCCACTATTATATATCCTTAAATCCTTCCCCAAGAACCTCTCTTGCATTTGATATAACTATAAACGCATTTGGGTCTATTCCTCTTACTATCTTTCGCACATCCGCAATCTCTCCTCTAGCCACTACACAAAGTAATATTTCTTTTTCTTCTTTCTTATACATACCTTTCCCATAAAAAGCTGTTATTCCTCTTCTGAGTTCTTTTCCTATTTTTCTAGCTATTTCATTATGTTTCGGTGAAATTATAAATACCATCTTTGAAAAATCAAATCCTTCGAAAAGTATATCTAATATTTTCCCTACCACAAATATCGATACTACTGAATATAGAGCAACTTCTATTTCCGCAAAAAACAATGTATTTAACCCAATTACTACTGCGTCAAACATTACCATCATAGAACCAGTTCTTCTTTCTGGTTTAAATAGTTTCACTATGTTAGCTAATAAATCTGTTCCTCCGCGTTGAAGCTCTTGCTTTAAAGATTACAGCCGTTCCTGCTCCTGACATAATTCCACCATAAATCGATGCAAGCAACCTATCTTCCGTCAGTGGTTGTAAGACTGCAAATATACTAAGTAGCACAGATAGTATCACCGTACCAAATAACGCGCCTAAAAAATACTTCCTACCACCTTTTATAAATACTACTATAAAAAGTGGTATATTAAGTACAATTACTGAAAGTCCTACTGGAATATTAAGAAAATAGTATAGAATTGTTGCAATCCCAGAAAATCCTCCTGTAGATATTTGATTTGGAAGCAAAAAAAACATAACCGCTGCACTTATCAAAGCCGCACCAATTATTATTTGAATTGTTTGAGCAGTAATTCTCTTAGTATACACAAGAGTTCTTAACAATCTAACTTTCATACTACTATTATGCATCTTTTTACATTTTTTATTACGCAAAATTTCTTCTTTGTGTTCGACTTCAGTAACAAGATTTGAGTTGCTACAAAGAAATTTCTATGTTTGTTTTTGTTGTTTTGTATTGACGCGTTTCCGCTTTTATCATATATTGTTGTCTTTGGAATAACAAAAAAATAACCCCCTGTCGCCATAGGTTAGGTTATTTTTAAAGCTCTACAGTGGCAAACCACTTTTGCGGTTACCAATTATCTTAATTATCATATGTCTGCAAAATCTTCATCTCAAACTTTCCCGGTCTTATGTATTTGTTTTCTTTGATTTTGACATCAACATCATATAGCTCTTTCAGCTTATCAATATTCTCTTTCTTATGCCCTACTACATTGCTAACATTAACTGGATTAATCTCTATTTCAATTTCTCTTACTTTAACATTATACTTCTTTATTTTCTCTAATATACTGTCATACCAAATGCTATCTTCTACTAATTGACCAAATGCTTCATGGTATGGTCCTGCTACTACATCACTTTTGCTGTTTTTCATTGGATCAGAAATTACATCTGAACTTTGTAGCCCCATTCTTATGACATTGATCTTTTTTGATGTAAAGTAATAGAATACTTCTTTACATCTTTCAACTGCTTGATTTAAGGTAAGAGGCACATATTCACCTTTTTCATACTCTTTCTCAAGTTCCGTATTTTTCACAACTAGAACCGGGTATATCCTTACAATCTTGGGTTTTAGCTTTGCTAAATCTTTTGCTGTATTTATCTCATCTATTCTTGTGCTTTCAGGAAGACCGATCATCATTTGATGTCCCAAATTAAATTTACGCTTTTTAATAAGTTTAGAAGCTTTTTTTACATCTTCAAATGTGTGTCCTCTCTTACACTGCTTCAATATGTAATCATTTGTGGACTGAACTCCGAAGCTCTATAGTTTTTACACCATACTTTTTAAGCATTTTTAGGATATTTTTATTAATATAATCCGGTCTTGTAGAAATCCTTATGCTATCTATTTGTTTATTCTTTATATACTCATTTGCTACTTCTAATAACTCTTCTTGCTTCTTCAGTTCAATTCCTGTAAAACTTCCTCCGAAAAAAGCAATTTCTTTATAGCTATATGGATCTTTAAAGCTTCTCAAATATTCGTCTATAGTATCCCTTACTTCCTTAGTCGTTAACTTTTTTGATTGTCCACTTATACTTTTTTGATTACAAAAAGTACATTCGTTCAAACATCCTTGATGTGGTACAAATATTGGTATTATATAATTGTTCTGCATTCTACTTTCTCCTTTTGCTCAGCTTATTACGCTTATAATTTTTCTATCGCACACTTTGCCGCTTCCATTTCTGCCGCTTTTTTAGTATGTCCTTGCCCTTCAGCCATTTTTTTACCATCACATTCAACTTCTACAGTAAATCGTTTGTCGTGATCTGGTCCAATTTCTTCTATAACAGTATACTTTATTAATACACTTCCGCTTTTTTTGTAGTTCTTCTTGAAGCACTGTCTTATAGTCCTTGAGTCCTACACTTCTGCTTGCAATATCTATTGATTCTTTAAGATTTCGTATGATGAATTTCTCTGCTTCTTCCAAATTAGAATCCTTATATATTGCGCTAATAGTTGCTTCTATGCTATCCGCTAAAATTGCTGGCTTCTTGCTTCCTCCACTATTCATCTCACTCTTACCAAGATACAGAAAATCACTAAAATTATGCTTGCATGCAAGTTTGTAAAGACTACTCTCACAAACAACTGTGGCTCTAACTTTAGTCATTTCCCCTTCTTTAAGATTTGTATAATTATCATATAGATATTTGCTAACTACAAATTCTAGTATACTATCACCAAGAAATTCTAACCTTTCATTACTACAAACTTTGTTCTCATTTGCATGTGAAGTATGTGTAAGCGCTTGCTTAATTAATTCTTTATTCTTAAACACATATCCGTATACTTTTTTCTAATGTATCTAATTCCAACTCTTATTACCCCCTTCCCTCAATTTTTTTGTTCTTTACTCTTTCATAATCTTACTTATTCTTTTTGGATAATCTCACTATTTCCTCATATATTATATCTAATGTATTTGGAACTGCAATTTTTTTCGCATTTTCTCCCATTAACTTTAGTTTCTCTGGATTTCCAAACATATCCCTTATAGTTTTCGACAATGTATCTACATCTAAATCTTTATCTAATATTATTTTTGCTGCACCTACATTCTTGAGTACCTTTGCATTATACTCTTGATGGTTTTCTGTAGCAAATGGGAAAGGTACAAATATTGCTGGCTTTCCAGCCATAGCTACTTCAGTTATTGTCATAGCCCCGCTTCTTGAAACTACTATATCTGAAACTCCCATTACTTCTTCCATATTATGAATGTATGGAAATATCTTTGTATTCTGTATGTTGTTTATATTAATATCCTTACTTGATAACTCTTCTTTAACTATATCATATTGCTTTGGTCCACATGCCCATATTAATTGATACTCTTCATTTAACTTTTTGCTTATAATTTCCATTAAAGTTTCATTAATAGTTTTCGCTCCTTGACTTCCTCCAAACACTAAAACTATTGGTAAATCATTCTTTACTCCTAATTCTTGTTTGATTTGTGTACGATTAAGTGCTGCTCCAGAAACAATTTTTGTAGGATTTCCTGTCACAACGATTTTGTTAGCTTTAGGAAGTCTCCCTCTTGCTTCTTTAAACCCTACCAGTACTGTATCTACCTTTTTAGATAATAGTTTCACAGCCACACCAGGAAAAGCATTGCTTTCATGTACCGTAGTTGGAATCTTATTTTTTGCAGCAGCTAAAAGCACAGGGCCACAAATATATCCTCCTGTTCCAATAACAATGTCTGGATTTATTTCTTTTATAATCTTTTTTGCCTCTCCTAATCCTTTAAATGTTTTAAGCATATTCCTAAAATTCTGAATACTTATTTTTCTGCTTATCCCATATGCTTCTATCGTCCTTAAACTATACCCTGCTCGAGGAACCAAATCATTTTCTAATCCTCTAGTCGTTCCAATAAAAGTAATCTCAGCATTTTTATTTTCCTTTTTTATTTTATTCGCAATTGCTATACCAGGATTAATATGTCCACCTGTTCCTGCTGCCGCTATAATTACTTTCATCCGTTCCCTCCTCATTTCTCTTGTCTCTATATTTACATCTTATATCTTGCTACTCTGCCTGGATATATTTAAAAGTACTCCGCACTGCACATAAGGTAATAATTAATGATGTTCCTCCATAGCTGAAGAATGGTAATGGCATACCTGTTACAGGCATCGATGATGTTACAACTGCTATATTTATTATTGCTTGCAAACCTATTACTGCAGTTACCCCAACAGCAAGCATACTACCAAACATATCTGGTGCTTTCATTGCAACTAAAACACCCCTCCATATTAGTATCGCAAAAAGTATTATTACAATTGCACTTCCTATAAATCCTAATTCTTCTGCTAAAACAGCAAAGATAAAGTCATTATGAGGTTCAGATATATATCTGTATTTTTGTGTGCTTTGCCCGAAGTCCTACTCCAAAAAGTCCCCCTGAGCCAATAGCATATAGACTTTGTATTATCTGCCATCCTGTGTCTTGCCTATCTGCCCACGGATCTAAAAATGATGTTATCCTTGTTAATCTAAATGCACCAAAATTAAAATGTGTAGCTAATATATATAAAGTCCCAAGCCCTGCTCCGTGCAGCTGCGATACCCGCTGTTAAGAAATGCGACAATTTACTTCCTGCCATTAACATCATTACTCCTGTAACACCAATAATTAGTATCGAAGCACTTAAATGATTTTGAATTCCAACTAATATAGCTATCGGAGGTATAAGAAATACTAATGGCTTAACAAAACCTCTCCTAAACTCCCTCAACTTATCTTTATGTAGTGAAAGATATGCTGCATAAAAAACTATCAATCCTATTTTTGTAATCTCTGATGGTTGAAAAGACATTCCAAACGGCAAGCTTATCCATCGTGTCGCTCCACCTACAGTCCTTCCGAAGTCCAGGAACTAATACTAATAATAGTCCGAATATCGAGACAGCATATGCTATTTTATAAAATCTAGTATATAATTTGTAATCTATTCTAGAAACAAACAACATTGCAGCAATACCAATAACTGCAGCAATTGCTTGCATTGATACAAAAGTAAAACTGCTTCCAGTCATTGCTAAAGCAGATGGTGAACTTGCAGATAACACCATTACTATACCAATTCCTAAAAGCACTAGCACGGTCACAAGTAGCACAAAATCAAACGGCTTATCTGAAACTTCATTAGCCGTTAATTTTCTCCTTGGCTTAGATTTAGTTTTGTTAATTGTTCGAACTGCCATGTTCACTCTCCTAAATAGAATAAAGTCCAATAACACTCATCATAAGTGTAATAACACAAAATACTCCTACTACTTTATTTTCTTTCCATCCTGATAACTCAAAATGGTGGTGTAATGGTGCCATTTTAAACAATCTTTTCCCACCTGTTTTCTTAAAGTAAATAACTTGGAGCATCACAGATACTGTTTCTAGCACCGGTATAATACCTATTATTAATAATATGAATGGCATTCTTAAATATAATGCCATTGCTGAAAGTACTCCTCCTAAAAGTAGCGCTCCTGTGTCTCCCATAAATACTTTTGCAGTATTTAAGTTGAATATTAAGAACCCTAAACATGCACCAACTATTATACTTCCAAATACGATTATTTCCTTTACATCTAATATTATGGCAATAACAGTTAAACATGTCGCCATTATTGCTGATATGCTTGTGCTAAGACCATCTACTCCATCTGTTAAATTTACAGCATTAGTCATTGCTAATAACACAAATGTTGCAAAAGGTATATATACCCATATTGGTAATTCAAAGTACTGCCCTAGAAAAGGAATTAGTGTCTCTGTTCCTACTCCTGCTACACTTACTAAATATATTACATATGCCACTGAAATTATCAATAATCCAAGCATTTTCTGTTTCGGTTTCAATCCTTTAGTGTCTTTTAATACTAATTTTTTAAAATCATCTATAAACCCTATTACTCCAAATCCTATAGTCATAAGTAATAAAGGAAGCATTGCATATCCTATTTCTGGTTCTCTTGAAAGATAGTAAATAAATCCACCTATTGTGCCAATGATAATCCCCAAGGCTATTATGACCCCTCCCATTGTAGGTGTTCCTTCTTTCTTAAAATGAGATTTTGGTCCATCATCTCTTTCTATCTGTCCTACTCTCAATTTCCTAAGTATAGGTATTATAAATATAGATAATATCACTGTTGCTATAAATGATACAAACAATATTCTTGTTTGAAAATACACGCTTCTTCCTCCTCATACTAATATATTGCTTCTGTACATGTTTTATCCCATCAACTTTTGAATAATTTCTCTTTCATCATAAGGATGTTTTATTCCATCAATTTCTTGATATGTTTCATGTCCTTTACCCGCAAGCAATATAATGTCATTCTTGTTTGCCATTTCTATTGCATGCTTTATTGCTTCTGTTCGATTGGCAATCATAACATATTCCCCTTTTGTTTTCTTAATTCCTTCCTCTATTTCCTGTACTATTGCTTCAGGTTTTTCTGTTCTCGGATTGTCAGAAGTAATTATTGTAAAATCTGATATTAGTCCAGATATTTCTCCCATTATGGGTCTTTTTGCTGCATCCCTATCTCCACCACATCCAAACACTGTAATAACTCTTCCTTTGGTATAGCCCTTTACAGCCTTTAAAATACTTTCTAAACTGTCTGGAGAATGTGCATAATCAACCATTATACATAAGTCTTTTTTGTTCGGAACTAATTCACTCCTCCCAGGAACTGTTACATTTACTAACCCTTCTTTTATTGCTTCTGCTTCAGCCCCAAAATGCATCGATGCACATATTGCTGCTAAAGAGTTATATACACTAAATCTGCCTGGTATTCCTACTTTTACTCTTTCATTCCTAGGTCCAATTTTAATCTTAAAATCTGCTGACACATTTGTTACAGTTATATCTTTTGCGATTAAGTCTGCAGCATTATCAATACCATAGGACTTAATTTCAGCAGCTACTTCTATATTCTTAACCTTTGCAACTCTAAAATCATCAGTATTTATATATCCTACTTTACTCATATTAAATAATTTAAGTTTAGAATCAAAATAGTCTTCCATTGTTGGATGTTCTGTCGGGCCAATATGATCTCTTGAAAAGTTTGTAAATAGTCCTACATCAAAAACTAATGTGTCCACCCTGTGTAATTTTAAGCTTTGTGAAGATACTTCCATTACAACTACTTCTACATTTTCTTCTACCATTCTTCTTAATAACTGTTGAAGCTCTATGCAGTCTGGAGTTGTTCTTTCACTTTCACCTAAATTCTCATCTCCAATATAGTTAGCAACTGTCCCTATAAGACCAACTTTAAGTCCCTGTTTTTCTAAAATAGATTTGACCATAAAGGTTACTGTTGTTTTTCCCTTTGTTCCTGTTACACCTATTAATTTAAGCGCCGACGCAGGGTTTCCATAGAAATTACTAGCTACTTTAGCTAAATCTGCTCTCGTATTTTTAGTTACAATTATTATTGTATCACTATTAACATCCGTCTTATTTATCTTAGCTACTTCTTCTACCATAATAGCTACGGCTCCATTTGCTACTGCATCTTTTATATACATATGTCCATCTGAATCAAAGCCTTTTCTTGCAATAAATAGGTACCCCTCTTTTACCTCTCTTGAATTGTGCGTAATCCCTTTAATATCAATGTCCAAGTCACCTTTTGCTTTAAGTCCTTCTATTCCATTCAATATATCCTTTAAGATCATATCTACCACTCCTCTTCTAATGTACAATATATGATGTAAATTTTCACTCGTATTATTTTCTCAGTTGTAGCATTTTCTTACCTGTTCGAGCATAGCAAGTTACAGATAAGTTATATACCTACAAATGAGTTATCCCTGTGGA
This sequence comes from Oscillospiraceae bacterium, assembly GCA_009785865.1. Taxonomy (GTDB): domain Bacteria; phylum Bacillota; class Clostridia; order TANB77; family CAG-508; genus WQVL01. The sequence goes on from WQVL01000013.1 coordinate 13,888, forward strand.
CCTTAGAAATACGTGAAAAATTATGCAGTTACATTCATAGTACATTGTATATTAAAATTGGTTTTTTGTATAGCTAAATCTTCATTTTTCCTTTATGTATTTTAGTAAGTTTCCAACATCACTCTCGTGCCCGTATTTATGACTATCCCTCTTCTAGGTAACTGCTCCCTTACAACCATACTTCCGTCTTGCCCTTCGCTAAATTCATATTCTAATCCTAGCTCTATTAATATAGTCCTTGCCTCACTTAATGTTAAACCTGTCACCTCTGGCATATCTATACTTTCTTTAATCTCTAAGGCCTCACTTCTTGATACCTCTAAATATGGAAGCACCTCTCTTAAAACATCTCCTGCAACTGGTGCTGCTACAACACCACCTTGATGTCCGCCTTCTCCTGATGGATAATATAGTATTACAAGAATTACTACTTCTGGATCTTCTATACTTGCAACACCTACAAATGACGCTATAAATTTATTAGTATTTATACCGACTTCTGATGTTCCTGTTTTCCCTCCAACTGAGTACCCCCTCACCGCAGCATTTCTTCCTGTCCCTTCATCAACAACTGTTTCCATCATACTCAAAACTTCTCTTGCTGTTTCTTCCGAAAGCACTCTCTCATGACTTTCTACCTCAAAATCTATTCTCTCTCCAGTTTCAGTATCTATCGTAGCTTTCACTAATCTTGGTGTAACCGGAATTCCTCCATTTGCTATAGTTCCCGTCATTTTCATCATCTGCATAGGTGTAACTTCAAATCTCTGTCCAAATGAAAGTGTTGCAAGCTCTACTGGACCCACACGTTCTTCTCTTAAGAAAAGACCTTGTGCTTCTCCGTGAAATATCAATCCCTGTTTTACTTAGCAGTCCAAACTTTTCTAAATATCTATAAAATGTACTAACTCCTATGTCTTGACCTAATGAAATAAATATTGGATTACATGAGTTCATTAACCCTTCTCTTAAAGATTGTGCTCCATGAGGTCTATGATGTCTCCAACACCTAATCCTTCTATCTGCAATAGTAATCGAACCAGTACAATGAAACTCTCCGGATTCTATCTGCTTCTGTTAACCCTTCTTCCATGGATATTGCTGCTGTAAGTATCTTAAAGGTAGACCCTGGCTCATAACCATCAGATATTACTTTGCTTCTCCACATTTGTTGAAGCTCAGCCGTTCTCTCATTTTCTCCGCATGGTGTCCCAACTTACAGCTAGTTCATCGTTATTTATAGTGAACGGGTCATTCAGATCATAATTTGGGTATTCTGCCATAGCCAATATATTTCCAGTTGCAGGCTCCATAATTATAATGGCGCCACCACCTAAACATTGATTGTCTATAACTGCTCTTCTAAGATGTCTTTCTGCTATTGACTGTACAGTTAAATCTATTGATAGCACAATATCTTTTCCATGCACTGCTGCTATATAGTTTTCTCCTCCTGCTCCCAAGTCTGCACCGAGTAGCATCTGCCATTCTTAAAATTCGTCCCGGCTCACCTCTTAAGATTTCATCATAATATTTTTCTAATCCCTCTAGCCCTTGATCATCTATTCCTGTAAACCCTATTACGTTGGATGCTAAAGTAGAATGCGGATAGACTCTCTTTGTATCTTCATCTATATTAATTCCTGTTGTTATATTATTTTCATTCATCCATATCCTGAGTTCATCTGTATATTCTTTCGAAACCCTCCTAACTATAGTTTCTATTGCACTATTCCTACTCAATCTTCTAGTTATTTCTTCATAATCTAAATCAAATATGTCTGCCATCGCCTTTGCTACTTTTGATCTGCTTTCAGTAGGAATATTTCTAGGATTTACTGTCACCGTTTCTGCGCTGGCACTCATTGCTAAAACGTTTTCCCCTGTAGCATCCCATATAGTACCTCTTCTAGGACTTATTCTTCTATTCAAAGTTTGCTGTGCATGTGCCATTGCTTGTAATTCTGCACCCTGTACAAATTGTATAAATCCAATCCTTATAACTAAGCCAAAGAGAATGATAAATGATACTAATATCATGTTTCTCATTCTCTTCTTCCTACCAATGCTAATTTGTCTCATAGAAGAACCTCCAAATAAAAAAATAAAGACTATTAATTTTTCTAAATTAATAATCTCTATTAAAATATATTCATAAATCCATCTAGTATTCTTCGAAACACTGACGTGTTTTCTGTCATTATAACTTCTGATGCTGGCTCTATATGATCTGATTTAGGTAAGCTTACATATACTATTTGATTACTGTTTAGGTTTTGCATTCCTAAAAGTTCTCTTGCTTGTTGCTCTACATGTCTTAAGTTTGTACTATTTGCTATTGCTATTTCAAGTTGTGTGTTCTCTCTATCTAAGTCTGATATATCTTGTCTCAATCCTTGTATTCTTGCAAAATGTTCATCAATCTGTGAGCTTCTATAGCTTATTGCAAATAAAACCGCAAAGCCTATCAATAAATATGCAACAACTCTCCTCTTTTTTATTTTTATCTCTTCAGCTTTTTGTTTTTTCTGAACTGTTCTCTTTTTTCCTGTGGACTTCTTAGGTTTCTTTGGTGTTTTTGGTGGTGCATACTCAGGCTCAAGTTTTCTTGGACTTGTTTCATATTGATACTTATTAAAATTTCTTGGCATATTTGCACCTCCTTTTATCTTTAGAATCTTTCAAAAACTCTTAATTTAGCACTTTTGCTTCTCGAGTTTCTCATCATTTCTTCTTCGCTCGGTAAAATTGGTTTTTTAGTAACAATTGTTCCTATTGATTTTTTATTGCACACACAATATGGTAATTCTTTTGAGCATACACATGGATCTGCTAAATCTTTATATGCATTTTTAACTGCTCTATCCTCTAAAGAATGAAATGTTATTACACATAATCTTCCACCCTTTTCTAAACAATCTACTGACTGAATTATTGTATTGTATAATGGACTTATTTCATCATTTACTTCTATTCTTATTGCTTGAAAAGTCCTTTTAGCAGGGTGTCCACCCTGATTTTTTCTAAAACCTGGTATGCTTTTCTCTATAATCTCTACTAGCTGAATCGTTGTTCCGATTTCTTTTTCTTCTCTGTATCTGCATATGTTTCTTGCAATCTGTCTAGAAAACTTTTCTTCTCCATATTCATAGATAATTCTAGCTAATTCTTCTTCACTATATGTATTTAGGACAATCTTTGCTGTAAGTTCTTGTTCTTGATTCATTCTCATATCAAGAGCTGCTTCTTTCATATAGCTAAATCCTCTTGATTTTTCATCCAATTGATATGATGAAACTCCTAAATCTAATAGTATCCCACTGACAAGATCAATGTTTAATTCTTCAAGCACTTCTTTTATGTTGTCATGATTATTATTTGCATACTGAACATTGTTAAAATCTTTGAGCTTCTCTTTTGCATATTGAATAGCATATGAATCTCTATCTATGCCTATAAGTAAACCTTCTTTTGATAGATTCTCTACAATTTTTAAGCTGTGACCAGCTCCTCCTAAAGTTCCATCCACATATGTTCCATCTGCTTTAATCTTTAGGTTTTCTATACATTCATTTAACAATACTGGTTCATGATTAAATTCCAATGTTTATACCTCAACACTTTTCATCAATTGTAGAAATTAAGCAGGACATAGCCTGCTTTTGTCATTGGTTCTTGAATTATTTTCTTTTTCTTTTGTAATTTTTTGAAGGCACCCTAAGGCGCCAACACCTTATCTTTTGTAATCTATCTAATGCGTAAAAAGCTAAACCTTTTTACGTAAGATATCTGTAATTCGCTTCGCTCAAACAGCTTTCTTAACTTTCGTAAATTATAACCATAATCTTATTTGTTCAGGGGCGAGCTTTGAAATCGCCCCTAAACATCTTTTGTATAAACTGTAATTTGTCTTTGGTATTTTTTAATTTTTCATCTTTTGTATTCTCTTAAAATTTTATCTTTTGTACTTTTTTAAGTTAGGCACAAGACCTAGCCTTTATCTTTTGTATATCTATATATGCTTTCTCAAGCTATATACCTAAGTTTGCCATCTTCTCTGCTATCTCATCAGCTGTTTGGTTTTCATCTGCACTATATTTTAGCCATTTCTCTTTGCTCCAGATTTCTACTTTCGTTAGAACTCCGATTATAACTACTTCTTTATCTAGCTCGGCAAATTCTCTTAAACTACTTGTTATAAGGAATCTTCCTTGTTTGTCTATCTCACATTCCATAGCCCCTGCTAGAAAAAATCTCATTAGTGCTCTGGCATCTTTATTTGTAAGCGGAAATGTTCTTAGTTTATCTTCGAAGTTTTTCCATTCAGACTGTGAGTATATGAATAAACATCCATCTAGTCCTTTTGTTATTACAAATTTTTCTCCAATGTCTTCTTTCAGTTTTGCAGGCATTATTAATCTACCTTTACTGTCCATCGAGTGTTCATATTCGCCTATTAACATATGCCTCACCTCACATTCAGTGGCTTACCACTTCGCTCCACTTTCCTCCACTTTGTGTAATTCTACACCATTGATATTCAAAATGCAATACTTTTTTTAAAAAAGTTACCCAAAGAAAATACTTTTCTCTTTTTGTCAAAAAGGTGTTGACATTTAAATGACCATATACTATACTTCGTATACAAGATTATTTTAGAAAGGAGGAAAGATACATGAGCAATGAAACAGAAGTAAAAATCTTAGAAGGGCTATCAAGTATTAATAGCGAGATTAAAGGAATCAATAACGAAATTAATGGAATCAATAGCGAGATTAAAGGAATCAATAGCGAGATTAAAGGAATCAATATACGACTTGATAGACATGAGAAAAGACTCGACACACAAAACGCAAAAATGGATACTGAATTTGCAAAAAACACCAAATACTTTGTGACAAATAACTCACACCTAAAAGACATGAAAGAAACTATTAATTCAATTAGTAATTCAGTAGCTGTTATTGAGTATGATCACGGCAGAAAAATCGACACGATATATCAGGAATTTACTACCAATCGCGAAAGACATGTACGCATGAGTTATAATGTGGATGAGTTAAAAGAAACTACTGAAAAACACTCTATTGAAATAGAACATCTTAAAAACAAAATTTCAAAAATAGGCTAAAATATTTTTAATTTCTTAATTAAATTCACCAATTGAAATGCCCTAAAATATGAGTTTTACATATAACTCTCATATTTTAGGGCATTTTGTTTACTAATAGTAAATTTGTAAGTTATCGATGTATATCTAAACATACTTCTCCAAATATTTCTTTTAATTCTCGCAACCTGTCCTTATTTTTTTGTTTAATACTTTTCCCTGCAAATTTATCCATTCTTTGTCTCACTTCCCTTTTAGAATTTCTGCTAACCTAGCCCATTCTTTTTTGTGATGTGCATCTAACGCTCCTAAAAAAGACTTGTTAATAAATAATCTAATAATTGGATCTAGTATTTTACCTATACCATTATAGCCAACTTGCAATTCTTCTTTCAACAAAATCCCATTAGCAGTATCTGTAAATTGCAATTCCATATATGCAGGAAGGTTTATCCCAAACATTCTTATTTGAACAATAATTTGATTTGGTCTATTAGCTACTTTGGTTATTGCATACGATTTCAACCTATGTTTCGGGCTTATATTTTGGTCGAAATAAACTAAATCGCCAATAGGAGTTTGTTTCCCACGCTTTACAATATGGTATTGATAATGCTCTGGCAGCCAATTAGAATATGCCTCATCAGTTGGCTCTATCATAAAATCATAAAATTTTTCAGCTTTTGCGTTTGGCAATTCGCTTTTCATGGTATGTATTATCATTTTGATTGCCTCCTTCTACTCCATAAACTTAAATAATCGATATGTTCTAACTTATTTATGACTTTTGTTGCCTAACAAAAATAATAATATGCTAACTCCATATCCACAAATACCTATACTCCATAATGCTCCTAATGGTGCTTCCATAAAATAAGCAATCACTAATGCTATTGTAGTTGCAGGAATAACGAAAAATCCACCTTTTCTATAATTTTTCTTTCCCATTTCCAATCCCTCCTGATCTATTTCGCCTTAACTTTATGAGCGGTTATAACTGTATAACTAGAAGCATTAACTGTTATTATACAATTATCAATAGTTGCATACCAATTCTTACCTCTTCTCATTATAGAACAATTGACATCTTTTATTTTATCTTTGCACCATAGAACAACATCATCAGTCTCTAAATCAAGATTTCTTTTTATTCTATCAATACCCATTGCTGTTGTACTTACTTTGTCTATATTTGAAATCAAAATTTTACTATTGTACATTACTTTCCCCCTGCATTCCATCTTATTTTGCTAATTTTTTAAAATCAATCATCTTGTATAAATCTAATAGCTCCGCCTCTTTTGATATATTAATTGTAACCCCTATATATTTTCCGCTAGGTGTAGCAGTAATATCATTTTTTATATCATCAGAAATATCAAGATTTTCAATGCCTTCAACCAACTCTGGTTTATTGGAAAAGTTAAAACTTGCCGAGAAAAAACCATCTGACAACGATCCCCAAAATATAGTTCTTTTCTTGTTTAAAGCTTTACCTAGCCAACCACCATCTTTATAATAACGCCATTCTATCGAAATATCATAAGTAGACAAGCTTTTACTAAATGTTTCCCATGTTTTATAGTTGTTGCCTAAAACTTGAGCAAAAAATTCATCTGTTAACTTTGTATTAGGGTCTTTTAAAAGTTGTTCTATCATTATAATTCCTCCTTAACATTTCTACTCGTTAATAATTGAATATATTTTCGTATTAAGTATTTCACCATTCTTAATAGCATTTTTTCTTAATACTCCTTCTAATTCAAATCCTGCTTTTTCTAATACTTTACAAGATGCGATATTATCAGCAAATGGTTCTGCAAATATTCTAATTATGTCTGTGTTTTCAAAAATATACTTACATACTTCCTTAACAACATTTGTCATGATACCTTTGCCCCAATGTGGTTCTGATATGTAATATCCCATTTCCGCTGTATGACTATGTATATTGCTCTTTCGAATTGCCCCTATATTCCCGGCAACTTTGTTATCTACAATTATTGCCCAAGAATACTCACTATCTGTTTTTACACTTAACATTTTCATGATAAATTCTTTAGCATGTTCAATAGTATATGGATAAGGTATTCCATCTCTTAAATTGTCTAATATCTTTTTATTGTTCATAGCATTACTGAGTTCTTCTGCATCTTCAATTCTCCATTTTCTTATTGATACTTCCATATCCTAAACTCCTTTACATCTGCTGTTTGAATAGTTTTCTTACATCTTATCTCCTACACTTCTATATAATTATTCTCACATGCTTTAATTAATCTATTCATAATAGCCAGTCCTATTCCTTTTGCTTCTACACCTTCTATTATCGCTAACCCTACATTATATGAATCAACTTTTCTAAGAAGAGTAAACATGTTCTTGCTTATGCTCTCTAAGTCACTCCCCATATCTATTTTATGGTCCGTACTATACTTACTTAAATTTTGCGCTTTTGCCATCACTAAAACACTACCACTTTCTTCTTCAATCACTTCATTGATTTTCTCTATTAGTTTTTCTTCATCTTCACTATATACTAAAAGACATTTCGTTTTTGGCGCATAATGTTTATATTTCATTCCAGGAGACATCACAGTTTCATCTGTTTTACATTCTCCTAGCACTTGCTTTTGTACTTGAACAACAAACCCTAAATCTTGGATCATCTCTTTAGTCACTTTTCCTGGTCTTAATATATGTATAGCATCATTTTCTACTTTCACTACTGTAGATTCAAGTCCAATATCTACAGCTCCCCCGTCTATTATATATTCTACTTTCCCATCCAACTCATCTTTAATATCCTCTACAACTGTACCACTTGGTCTTCCAGAAATATTTGCGCTAGGCGCAGCTACAGGTACTCCAGCATATTCAATTAGTCTTTTAGCAATTTCATTTTCTGGCATTCTAATTGCTACTGTATCCAATCCTGCAGTCACAGTTTTAGGAACAACCTCATTTTTATTAAAAATTATTGTTAACGGCCCTGGCCAAAAATTGTCTATTAACTTTTGCTCTACCTCTCCGCACTTCACTTACAATACCGCTCAAGCATCTCTATATTAGACACATGAACTATAAGGGGGTTGTCTTGCTGTCTTCCTTTTGCTTCAAAAATCTTTAGACAAGCACTTGCTTTAAGTGCATTTGCACCTATCCCATATACTGTCTCTGTAGGAAATAGCACTAAATTCCCATTTCTTATCTCTTCAGCAGGTTTCCTTAGCATTTCATAATCTATATTCTCTTTATCTTTACAATTAATATATTTTGAAATCATATATTTGCTTCCTTCTCCACTCTACTATGTTATATAAATTTAATCATTAAAAATGATTATCATATATTTTATCATAATTGCTATATATCTGTCACTTGTTTGTCATTGTATTTCTAGAGAAAATATAATATAATCGGTTTATATTTTATGCTTCTAGAAATACTAAAGCATAACTTAACTGTAACACTCCTTATGTCGTTAACAGTTAAGAAAACTAAAGGGTAGGTGATTTATTTGGAAAAAATAGCTATAATATCAGACATACATGGTAATATCACTGCATTAAATGCCGTATTAGAAGATATCAAAAAACGAAATATAAATAGAATTTTTTGTCTTGGAGATTTGGTTATAAAATGTTCAAATCCTGATTTGGTAGTAGATACCATAAAGGAAAATTGTGAAGTAGTTGTAAAAGGAAACTGCGATGACATCATTGCGAACAACTGCACTATTCCTATGCAATTTTGGACAAGAGAAAGATTGGGAGAAGAAAGAACTAAATATTTAGATAGCCTCCCTATATCATATGATTTTTACATGAGCGGATATTTGATAAGATTATTTCATGCTTCCCCTTTTGATTTGGAAAGCATTTTTAATCCTATGTATAAAAATAAAGGGAGATATAGAGATCTAGAAATTCCAAGTATAGATGCTCTATTTGAGAATACTCCATTTATTGGTAAAACTCCTGAAGATGAAGTACCAAACATAGTAGGGTATGGGCATATACACACTCCTAATCTATACAGATTCAAAAACAAAACCATATTTAACCCTGGAAGTATTGGTATTCCAATGGAGCTTGCTAACATAGATAAATCCGACCCATATTCTCAATTTTCTACACTTCCTTCATATATGATTCTAGAAGGCGAATATGGTTCTCGTGAATTAAGTTCTATATCATTTAACTTAGTTAGATTACCATACGATTTAGAAAAGGAAATTAAATTTTTAAAGTCATCGGATATGCCTGACAAAGAAAAAACAATTGCGAAATTACAAGTTGCTACGTACTAAATATATAGAAAGGATTGAATTTATATGAACAGCAAATTATGTTCAGTAAAAGAAATACTCAGTAAATATGATCAAGAGCATCTGCTCTCATTTTATGATGAACTTAGTGATGAGCAAAAAGAAATTCTTTTAGATCAAATATTGACTATTGATTTTGAACAAATAGCCCTGCTGTATAAAAATTCATTCACAGATACTGAAGTATGTATGGAAACTTTGGCTCCTTTACAACATATAGATAAATCAAAGTTAAAGCCTAATGAAGAAGAACACTTCAAAGCGTTAGGAGCGGAAGCTATTAGAAATGCAGAATTTGCTGTAGTAACTTTATCTGGAGGAGAACGGTACAAGACTTGGACATTCTGGTCCTAAAGGTACTTTCGAATTAGCTCTGCCTCTTAGGAAAAAATCTTTATTCGAGATATTAAATGATGGTCTAAGGCAAGCCTCTTCGGAGTATAATGTGACTATCCCTTGGTATATCATGACAAGTCACTCAAATTGTGCTTCAACTAGAAAATTCTTTGAGGAAAATAACTACTTTAACTATCCTAAGAACTCTGTTCGTTTCTTCTCTCAAGACAAATTGCCAATAGTTGATACAGAAGGTAAAATACTCCTTTCAGAACCCTATCTAATCCAAGAAGGGCCTAATGGTAATGGAGATGTTTTTAATGCCTTACTCAGAAGTGGCATGATTGAAGATATGAAATCCAGAAATATAAAATGGGTTTTCTTTTGTGGAGTTGATAACATCTTATTACGCATCGTAGATCCTCTCTTTTTAGGAATTACAATTTCAGAAGGTCACAAGATTTCCTCAAAAACTATATTCAAAGAAATGCCATTAGATACTGAATGTGTTTTCGCTAGGATTAATGGTAAACCAGGAATGTTACACTATAAAGATATAACTTTAGAACTATCAGAATCCCAAAATGATGATGGGGCTTATCTTTACAGAGAAGCTAATGTTCTATCTCATTTGTTAAGCATAGATGCCTTAGAAAAATCAGCTAATCTTAACCTTCCTTATAATAGAGCATATAAAAAAGCAACTTTTGTAAACGACGAAGGCATGAAGCAAGTTCCTGAAGAAAGAAATTCTTTTAAATTCGAAAAATTCATATTTGATAGTTTTAGTCACTTTGAAAATTTGCTGCTCTTCCGAGTAAGTAAAGAAGAATTCGCTCCTATCAAGGATATTGTTGGTTTAAATACAGCCACAAAATTATTTCAAAAAGAAATAATGAAAATAAAGTAACCTGAGGAAATAAATTAAAAGCTACTACTTGGCAATGCAGTCTTTGCTCTCTATTTTTAGATGTTCGGTTTTTAACAGTATAATTTTATTTTCATTTATTATCTTCAATAATTCCTTATCTTTTGGAATCTCGCTTAAATATTTCACTTGGTAAATCTCGTTATTTGTCTCAACTCGAGCATCTTTCGTTTCACAAAGAATTATTCCTATTGTTTTATTAAACTTACCTTGCTTCATATATTTATTAAAATAGTCAATATACATTTGCATTTGAAAAACATCTCGATTAGTTACCTTATTTATTTTTAAATCAACTAAAATATAAGAATTAATCTCATTATCGAAGAAAACTAAATCAACCTTATGAGTAAGCCCATTAATATTAACTTTATACTGCGATTCAAAAAACATAACATGATTACCAATCTCTCTTTTAAAGTTAGATATGTTATTTAATATTTCTTTTTCCAACTCTTTTTCACTTCGCTTTTTATTATCAATATTCAATACAATAGGGTCTTTTAAAGTCTTTTCCAGCTCATTTTTTAGTTTGCTTTTTCTCTGATTAGAAATAGTTCTTTCATAACCTTTTGATTTAATTAGCGAAGCAAGCTCATTTTTTGTAAGCTTCTTATCTTCAATTTCTTTCAAATAATATTCTATTTGTTTAAAATCACTTATTCTTAACATCTCCTTAATATGAGACCAATTTACCTTTATGAAATATTGCTCCGGAGCAACATTTGAAAAAATTTTATAAAACTTAATCATTCTAGTTATGTTCGAATAATCAAATCCTTTTCCATACTTTATTCCTAGTTCTTTGCTAAATCTATTTATAACAGCTTCACCATACTGAAAATCATTTTTTCTCCTATACTCAACAATCATTTTCCCAATATTCCAATAAAGCTCCATTAATTGTGTATTAATATTTCTAATGGTGTTATTAATTAATACATCTGCAGATAGGATTAATTCCTCGACATCTTTTTCAACTATTTCATTTTTATCAATTACAGCATTTGCCATTAATTATCCTTCCTTTCTTTGATCAATTTGACAAATTGTATCATGGAGTACATTTTCTCACAATAGTTTCCTTTGAATTTGTTTGACTTTTTGTCGACATTTTTCGACATTCCATAAACAAAAAATTCCTGCAACACAAAAAAGAAGACTAGACATCTCATCTAACCTTCTCAAAATATTTTACTTTAACTAACGCTTAAGCAACTTTATCTTTCTTTGCAAGTCTATACTCTATTTGATCATTTATAATCTCTTTTATAATTGCAACAGTTGGTACTGCCAAGAACATTCCTACTATTCCAAAAAATTCTCCAAATAATAGGACTGAAAATATTATTAATATTGGACTCATTTTTAACATTCTACCTACTAGTCTAGGATTTATAACATTAGCATCTATTTGTTGTAAGATAATTACTACTATCAAGAACCATAAAGCTTGAGTAAATCCTCCTGTAAATAGTGTAATAAATGATATCACTGCGGTAGCAACAATAGATCCTAACACTGGAATCATATTGGCTATACCTACTAGTATTGCAAAAAGCACTCCATATTCTATTCCCATAATCCATGTAGTAATACCTACCATAGTTCCCATTATTATAGCATCTATGACTTGACTTGATACAAATCTAAAGAATATTTCATTACCCCTTTTACAATAGTGAGCAAGAACCATGCTTGTTCTCTCTTTAAACAATGCTCTATTTGCTTTCCCCATATATTCTAAAATACTTCTTCTGCCTAACAGAATATATATTGAAACAAATATTGTTATAACACTTCTAAATAGAGTATTTACTGCTCCGCATGACCCCACTAATATATGCAGATATGTTATCCGGATTAATAAAAGTAGTAATATCTATACTTTCTAAAGTGTAAATAATATCATGTAGAGCTTCTCTACTAACTATAGAATCATCTGGTATAGTATCTATAAACGCAATCGCTTCCCTATAATAACCTGGTAAATTATTAGCTAAATCTATAACACTACTTGAAACAGCTGGAAGTATAACATTTACTGCCATTATAACTAGTAATACCACTAAAATATATGCTGTAAAAACTGATAATGGTCTTGCAGCTTTCTTCAATACTTTGACTTTAGCATACAATCTTTCTATAGCTCTACACGGTATATAAAATAAGTATGCTACTAATATTGCTAATAGAAATGGTCTTAATACTGACATTAGCCTTCCAAACGATACTGTCACATTTTCTTCAAAACTATCTACTGTGTGGAATACCATTACTATTGCTACTGCCAATGTAAACCAGTATATCCACTTAGTCCAATTTTTTTTGTCCTTCATAATACTTCCTCCTATACCTTTATGTGCAATCCTACAGGGCAATGATCACTTCCCATTATCTCTGGGAAAATCAATGCTTTCTCTATCTTGTCATTTATTCTATCAGATACAACAAAATAGTCAATACGCCACCCTACATTTCTTTCCCTAGATTTAGCCATATATGACCACCAAGTATATGCACCTTCTTTATTTGGATACATTTTTCTATATGTATCTGTAAAGCCTGCATCCAAAAGTCTAGTCATTTCTTCTCTTTCTTCATCTGTAAAACCTGCACTATTCCTATTCGTCTTTGGATGAGTTAGATCTATCTCCTTATGCGCAACATTTAAATCACCACAAAGAACTACTGGTTTTTTAGAATCTAGCTCTTTCAGATATTTTCTAAAAGCTTCTTCCCATTCTACCCTATAACCTAATCTTAAAAGCTCTCTTCCTGAATTAGGAGTATAGCAATTGACTAAGAAAAAATCTTCAAACTCTAATGTTATAACTCTTCCCTCTTCATCATGTTCAGGAACTCCAATATCATATATAACATTTAGAGGTTCTATCTTTGTATAAATAGCAGTCCCAGAATAGCCTTTTCTAATTGCAGAATTAAAATATTTACTATATCCCACAAAATTTAGGTCTAGTTGTCCTTCTTGCATTTTTGTTTCTTGGATACAAAAAACATCTGCATCTATTTCATTAAAAAACTCTTCAAATCCTTTTTTATGTATGGACCTAAGTCCATTCACATTCCATGATATCAATTTCATTTATATAACTTCACCCTTTCTAACACTCTATAAACCTTCGGTCCAAATGGTATCATGTGAAATTCTTCCTTACTCAAGCATTTTATTAACACTATTATTCCTACATATATAACCATACCTGTAATTATCGAAGTAATCGTGGAAATAGTATTGCCTGCATACACAGACATTAAGTTATACATACCGAAACACTCCCGCTCCCATAATTCCTGCAGCAATCAATGGCTTAAATATATGATTCTTGAAATTAATATTCAACTTTATATGTTTATTAAGTACCACAAAACATATTACAAAAACAATTACTTGGCATACGATAGAACTTATAACTGCTCCATATACATTAATGTTCGGATTACTAATTAGCACTATATTTAGTACTAGTTTAATTATTCCTCCTATCACTAACGAAACAACTGGTATCATTACTTTCCCAAGTCCATATAATCCACCATTTACTACGAAGTTAAGCGACACAAATATCATTGTAATTGTTGTCAGTGCAAGTAACCCTGCTCCCTCTGGCGCTGCCGGATATATCATTCTAAGTATTGGATCACTAATTACTGCTGTTCCTATCGCTGCTGGCAAAATAATAAGTATTGCTACAAAGAAAGAAAACGATAATCTCCTAGCCCCAACCTCCATATTGTTTTTTGCTATAGCTGATGATATAGATGGAACAAGAGCCGTACAAAATGCAGCAATCACTGCTATTGGCAGGTGCATAATCACTTCTACTTTAGCAAGCATTCCGTACTAATTCCATTGCATACGCTCTTAATTCCTCTGGCCTCGTAAGTACACCTTCATACGTACCTTGCACAACACGTGCTATAGTTATAGTATCAATCGTACCATTTATAATTCCAACTAATGACCCCAATGTCATGGGCACAGAAATCACAAGTATTGCTTTAACAAGAGTCCATGTTTTCTCTTTTGCTTCTTCTGACACTTCTTTATTCTGGATTGGTTCTAATATGCCTTTTCGTCTTCTTTGATAAAAAACAAATAAGTAACTAAACGATACTATAATCGCAAGTGTTGTAGCTAAATTCCCCGCTGCCGCCATGATAACTGGATCACTACCAATAAAACTATACACTAGTGTAATTGTAAGTACACACTTCAAAAACTGTTCCAATGTTTGTGAAACACTTGCCGCTTTCATGCTTCCTAGTCCTGCAAAATATCCCCTTAATACTGCTGACACTGCCACAAATACTATCGCTGGCGCAAGTGCTCTTAAGATATGGCCTATCTCTGGTATGTTTAACACAAATGTTGCAATTTGTTCAGCGAAAAAAAATAAAGCAAGTGATAACATTAACCCTATACTTGTAAACATGACTAAAGATATTTTAAATATTCTATGAGCACCTTTATTATCTCCTT
Source organism: Oscillospiraceae bacterium (assembly GCA_009785865.1). Classification (GTDB taxonomy): domain Bacteria; phylum Bacillota; class Clostridia; order TANB77; family CAG-508; genus WQVL01. Next base: position 29,096 of record WQVL01000013.1, read on the forward strand.
TACCTACTCTTTCTGCAACCAACTTAGAAATAACTGTTGGTATTCCAACTGATGAAACAGTAAGCAAAATTGCATAAATTTGATAGCCTGAATTGTAGAATCCTTTTCCTACATCTCCAAAGCCTGGTATATTCATCATTACTATTCGATAAACAAAACCTAATAGCTTAATCACCAATTGTGAGATTATAAGCATCATTAGGTTCTTTGTAAACGAAGTATTATTTTCTTTTCCTATCATACCATTCTTCTCTGCTTTCACAAATCCATTTATATCATACTTGTACACGCTTTTCAAGGTAAAGTTATCCTTGTTGGCTGTGGTGGTACGAAGTCCCATGAGAGTGCTTCTGCTACACTAAATACCATTGCAGTTCCAGCTGTTGGGAACCATGTTCCAAAACTTTGATTAGCTAGAACACTTCTACCAACTCCCCATACTCTACTTCCGGTCAACCGATAATACAAATGAGTTTTCAGAATTTCCAGACATATCTCTTACATTCCCTACAACATTTGCCATAGCCGATCTAGTTGGGACAGCAACAGTTCCTGTAGCTACTCCATTAAATAGTCTTCCATCAACATTAGGTCCAAATGAATAAATCTGATTTCCAACTCTAATTTGCGAGTATGAATTTCCGTGTATTTATATCACTAGCTCCAGATATTCCTGGTATTCGTGTAGGAACAGTTACGTTTGTTGCTGCACCTTCAGCTCCTGTCATTCCATTCCCTAAACGCCCCAGCGCTCCAGTTCCCCATCCATATACATATCCATCAGCTGATAATGCTAAAATATGTCTTTCTCCATAATCTACTTTCACAATATTCTCTAAATTAGGAACTCGGCGTGGCGTAAATCTATTCGCAGCTGTTTCAGCATGTGTGGTTCCATCTCCAAGTTGTCCACGTAAATTGCTTCCCCAAACATATACATGTCCTTCATTAGTTACTGCAGCTCCACCAAAACGTCCCATTGCAATATATACAAAGTTTCCACTTGTTGTAATTTGAACAGGTGCTGCTCTATCAGCAGTAGTATTACCTTGTCCAAGTGCTCCTGTGTCAGATTGACTCCCCCATGTCCATACATTCCCATCAATCCCAATAGCACCTGTTGCTGCCCATTGAGAATCTACTTGTGTAAATGTCATTGTTCCCGCTACACGTGTTGGCCTATTAAGAACTCCTGCAGTTGTCGGAGCACTAGTTCCTGGTCTTCCACTAGCTCTATTACCCCAAGCAAATGCATGTCCATTACTGTTAATCGCAAATATCGTGTTTTGCCCACTTGCTAACTGCGTAACTGGAAGATCTTCAAAAAAGCTTTGTGGTATTTGTGTTGGCACACGAAGCGCAACTGAATTAGAAGTTCCTGAAGTCCCTTGTCCACGTTGCGCCATATCATTTGCACCAAATGTCCAGACTCTACCATCTGAACTTAAGAGGGCCGTATTATTTTGCCCACTTACTATCTGAACAAAATTCCAAACTTCTATATTCACAGTTACTGGCTCGGCGCTATTCCCTTGTGAATTTGTGACATTAAACGTCACGGTTCTTCTACCCGCATTTAACCCTGGTGATACACTAACAGTTACACTATCTGTTAAGTTCCCATCCGTTTCATCATCTGCTGTTACATATGACGTAAAATCAAAATTATTGGCTTGACCCATAAAGAAGAAATTTGGTATATTGTCCGCTACTACAATAACTGGCGTGGTCTGCGGGATTCCAAATACAAGCTCTAATCTTGAACCTAGACTTTGCTCCTCAGGTAAAGTAGCTATATCTGATCTATACCTAAATGTTATTTGGAATGTTATTGTTTCAAATCCTCCAATACGATCTTCTACCATTTCTATTCCTGTTAATGTATATGTCATGTTTTCGTTATTGAAATTTGTTCTAAGAATCTCTTCTAAAACAAAAGGTTGATACGTAAAATTAGTAACTGTTATTTCATAAGTTACTGTACTCTCTAAATCTGGCAAAGTAACTCCAGTTATAATTCCTGCTACCGCAAACTGTGAATTATAGTCTTCCATGCCTCCATTTGTTCCAGAAACTAGTCTTAATCCTGTAATTCTGACATCTGCTTCAGTTCTAAAAACAGCATCACCACTAATTGTTAAGTCTTCATTTAAAGCTGAAAAGGCAACCGACACAAGAAATATAGATACCATTGTTATTGCCATTATCAATGATATTGGAATATTTATTTTCTTTAATACATGATTTTCTCCTGTTGACTTTTGTTTGTTCATTCTCTCTTCTCCACATTAGTTGATTCATAAACTATAAACCAAATTTTATTAAAACTTCTCTACCTCATCATCCTGTTAAGCATAACCGTTGGATATCCTAGTACTGGTATTCTAAATCTTGTAACTCCAATTACATCATATGCCGGAATTGGAGAACCATCTTCTGTAGCATTGTTATCCCCCTTTGTGTAAAAAAATCTTTCATCATTTACTTCAAGGATTCTAATTAATCTATGCACAATGACTCTGTCTTCATAGTAAAATACTAAAATCTCGCCTTTCTCTAATTCATTTTTTTCTTCATCAGTTAATCTTCTTACAATAACAATATCTCCTACATTAATTGTTCCTGACATACTTCCGGGATCCTATTGTAATTGTAAAATATCTAAAAAATCCGGATGCTAATGTTATCATAACAATCATAAGAACAACCACAATTGTTCCTACAATTGTTACACCTTTTCTCTTTCTTTTAAAAGTTTTAGGGTCTACCTTTATAAGACTACGTGAAACAATGTACATGAAAATTGTAGGCGTTATTATTTCTATTATAGCCAGCATATATATACCAAAGTTTGTGAAAATCGGCAAAAAAAGTATTGGTAGCTCAAAGAAAAATCTGTATATTAAGCCTGGTTTATATCCTACTCTTAAACTTACATATGTAAGCATGATGTTTTTCGTAATTGATGGTAAGAGAATAAGACCTGTAAACATTATAAGTCCTTCTATATCTGCCAAATTAAAAATTGTTAATTTTAAAGCAATATCTACTATTACAAAAAGAAATATTGATAGTATACAAAGGCTTCTATATCTGCTCCCTTTTGTAACGATAATATATCTCATAATCTCTGTGAGCGTAATTATAAATATAGCTACTACTACACGCCTTATAATATCGCTAGGTGTTAATGAATATGCAGTTCTTACAAATCCAAGTGCAAATCCTATTAAATTAGTAATAATCAAATAAGTAATAGAAAAAATAACTGTTGTTAATATTATATCTTTTTTATAGCGGCTTCTATCTTTTTCATATCCTAAGAAATAGAAAAGGATGGTTGTTGTTACTGCTAAAAAAACAAGTAATGTATTTGCTGTGAAAAATCCGAAAACAATATGAAGAATAAAGACAGCTATTAGAATAGCTTCTACCATTAGTACTTTCATATATCCTGGTTTAATCTTCATATTCATGCTTGGCTTTTACTCCTTTCGATATACACAGAAAATTGAACTTTACTATTAAACAAAAAAGTATTTAGGGCGCACTATATAGTACGCCCATGAATGACTCTAGGCCACTTCTATATATTAATTATTAATCTTGAACATATATCGTTGTTATTCCTAATCCACCGATCTCAACATCATCTGTCGGTAATGCACTAGCTGTAGAATTAAAGCTTAATGTCAACCATAGTTCTCTTGTTTGTCCGGCCGTTAACGTATCACCAACTGCAACTGCTGCCCCATCTGTATAAGTCAATGTGTAAGTCACATTAGCTGCCATTAATGCTTCATCAGCTGCTCTGTCGGTTACATCTGTTGCCAATCCAGTAAAAGTTATTCCTTCCTTAGTAAGCGTCCCAATTTCTGCTGGTATGGTACCTGCATTTGTAACATCAAATACTATTCTTACTGAATCACCTGGACGGCTTAGTCTAGCATGAAACCCTGTTACTGATGTCGCTGTTAATGTTGGCATTGTTTCTACAACTGCTTCACCCGTTACTGTTGCTGGCGACCTAAGGTTTTCATACCTAACTTCCCAAGATTCTGCTTGTATTAGTCCTGTACCATCGATATTAAGTGTTGTTGATAGAGCTGCAAACGCAACCGTAACACCTGCTACTATTAGTAACAATGCGATGATGACAAAAACTTTTCTTGTCCTTTGTCTTTCCATCGTTTTCTTTCCTCCTTTGTATAATTTAATATATTTTTCACTCTAGCTCTCTATTTTAATAGCTAGAAATGTTAAAAACTTAATATAAACATCTAATCTAATTCTTCCTTTTCTTTTTTCTCTATTAATGACCTTTTATCTTCTAAAATATATCTATAAACTTCTTCTCCATTTTTTACAATAAACCAACTTTTTTGATTTTCATCTATTTCCATAAACAAAATAGATTTACTTAGCCTGTCGCTTACATCCAATAATTGTTCAAAGCTTGTTACATCAATAACTGCTTCTTCATTTTGTATTTGTATCATCTTCTTAACTTCTATAACTACTCTGTCATAGTTCCTTAATATTCTATCCATTTGCCTTTGATATAAACTTTTTTTACCATTTATTTTTACTATTAATAAAATGATTTGTGCCATAGAAATAACAGTAATTATTATAAACAAGTAGCTAATATATTTTAAAATAGTAGTGAGCATTCCATTTTGAACCACGAAAATATCGTCATTTGCATTTATTTCAGTGTGATCTATACTAGTCATAAATGTTTGCTCCGCTAATGGTATCACCATTTTCATGTTACTATTTATATTTACCGGTTCCCCAATCCTCTCGTGCTTTCCGTTTATATCAACATAGAAATTTAGAGTTAAAGTACTCTCTGCTGCGATATTATTAGAAGTTTTAAATTCTCTAATAAATTTATTATGAGCACTATAATCTATTCTTACATTTCTACTAATATTGATTTCACTTGAATTTTCTAATCTTCTTGTAGTTTCTGGGGTTAGCCTTTCTGTATTTTGAAAAATGATTGCGCTTTGATTATTTCTTTCAAAAACCATAACTTCTAATTCTACAAAATAGGTATACTCAATATATTCCATATCCCTAATATTACTATCATCATCTATTGAAAAATTATAATCAAAAGTAACATCAATGTAATTAATTAGGTTCGCAATATAGCTCATACCTGCCGGCAAGTATGATACATCATAATAATCGTTTTCTTTTAAATTCACTCTATAATTAAGATTACTTCTCTCTGTATAATTAAATGAAACAACTCCTTGTGCAAAAATTGATAAAAAAGATGCACCACTAGCAATCACTATAAACAATAATGTAATTGCTAGTTTTTTCATCATCTTTTTTTTATTCCTAATATAAATAATGGAGTTTTTATCCTTCCCATTTTTTTCTTGCATAGTTTGCCGCTCCCTCTTCTTTTAATTAATCGAATTTATTACATATCAGCCAAATTTATCATTTCCAATATTTTTTATTGTTCCCTTTCTTGACAAAATATTTCATGTTTCAACAAATTTTTTATAAGTTTCGAAATATTTAAAACTACTTGTAATATCTAAAATAAATTTACCCTGAAAATGTTAAAATGGAAAATTGTACAAATCAAAAAAGAGTAGCTCTATTAAAACTACTCTCCCTTAAATCGTCTCATATATTCCATTGAAATATTCCTAGCTCTGCTACATCTTTATCTTATACTGTATCTCTTTTGTCAAATCTAGAATTACTAAATCACAATTTAATTTTTATAATCCTCTTCTATCAAATAGTCTATCACATTCACAATCTTAATTCCCTCTTCAGTCATTCCAGTAAAAATCCTATCCGAAGTCAATATTATTTTCTCGTAATTATCATCTATATCTCTTAATGGAGTAATTTCCCTTACTCTTGTTTCTTCTCCTAACATCGTCTCTGTTACTTGAATATACTTTTTATCTGATGCTGATACCGCAATAAAATCTATTTCATTTTCTCCTATTTTACCTATATATACTTCATATCCTCTTCTTATTAATTCAAAATATACTATATTTTCAAGTACGTGACCTCTATCCATCTCCTTATATCCTAGTAACATATTTCTTATTCCAGTATCAACAATATAATGTTTTCCAAGTGTCTTCAAGTACTGTTTTCCTTTTACATCATACCTTCTTACGCCATAGAAAATATATGCATTTTCTAAATACTTAATATAATTATCTATCGTCCTACTTGCTGGGTTTCTTTTGGTGTTTTCTATATCACCTTCGTTCCCAAGAACATTTCCTATGTTATTCGAAGATGTAATATTACCTATGTTATCTGCTAGAAACATAACTACTTTTTTAAGTAATAATGCATCTGTAAGCTTATTCCTAGCAACTACATCTTTTAATATAACCGTTGAATATATTCCTTCTAGCACATCTATTATTCTCTCTCTATTATGTTCGTATTCAGATATAACAGGCATCGCACCATTCTTTACAAATAATTGAAACTTTTCATCCATAGTCATATTTGTTTCAAAAATATTAAAATCTAAATATTCTTTAAACGACAATGGTAACATCTTTACCTCTACATATCTACCAGATAGTAATGTAGAAAGTTCTGACGATAGTAAATAAGCATTAGAACCAGTTATATATATGTCTACATTAAAATCTACTAAAAATGAATTCACAGCTTTCTCCCAATGTTTCACCATCTGTATCTCATCAAATATTAAATAAGTTTTGTCGTTATTGGAAATTTTGCTTTGTATTGATTTATACAATGCCTTGTATTCTTTAATATCATCATGCTCTATTGATTCAAAATTCATTTTAATTATATTCTCTTCTTTTATTCCATCTTCTAGCAGCCTCTCTATAAACAGATCTAATAATGTAGATTTACCACATCTACGAACTCCTGTTATTATCTTCACTGCATTTTTATCTTTAAACTCTAATAGCACCTTCATATAATTATCTCTGTTTTTATTCTTCTTCATCATCATGTATTTCCACCCCATTTTCCTATATTTAAATTATAACAACCTCCTTTAAATTTGTCAATAGTTTTTGACTTTCAAGTCAAAAACTATTGTGTTTTTATATTTTTTCGACTTGAAAGTCAAAAAAATTCAATATAAAAGAAGAGCAATAATAATATACCACTCTTCCTCACTATTTTTCTTATATATTCTATTGTAATGTTTTTATATGATATTTGTTAATACCAACCTACTCTTAGGAAATGATTCCATGCTGCTGTTGGTGTACTATGTCTTCCTGCAATATAGTTTATACCCCATCTAATTTGTGTCTGCCAGCATGTTATATATGTATATGCTGCTGTTCCCGGATTAGGTTCCCAAGAACCTCCGGAACCAGTTCCTTGTCCTCGGAAATGGGTTCCCATCATTGCTTGAGGAATTCCTCTAGCTGCAGAACTTGGATTTCTAGCGTTAGGATTCCAATTAGACTCTCGATTCCATAAATTTATTAATGCTTGAAAGTCATAATCAGACCAGCCTCTTGCTATTACGTGTTCATGTGCATATGCTTGAAATAATCCAACATCCCCACCTCTCACGCCTGCTCTCGTCGTAGGTCTGTTTTGTGTTTGTACAATTCTATATTGTGGTTCTCTAATAACTCTAGTTTCTATTTCTACTCTTGCTATCTCTATATCATTTTGGAAAGTTACTTTATATTTTGTTTCTACTTCTCCGTTTCTACCTTGCTGTATAACTCTGTTATCAGTATCTCCACTTCCCTCCGACACATCTCTTGTTATTGTTTCAAATGGTATTTCTTTTATTACTACTTCAATTCTGTGTTTTATATCTTCATACCTTTGCAAGATATCTTCTACACTATTTTCATCTGGAGATTCCGCAACTTCTATTATTTCAAACTCTACCGATCCTATCTCAAAGATCTTTATTGTTCTTGTTTCTGTAATTTCTTCATCTAAACCTGGTAAAACAGTTTCATTAGAAGCTAATATTATATTATTATCTGCTAAAATTTCTGATACCTTTGTTCTTGATGTTAAAACTGTAATTTCATGATTATTTGAAAATTGTATTGTAACACTATTTAATTCTGTGTTACTTGCAATAACTGCCTTAATCCCTAAGATAACTATAAATATTAAACTAATCGCTAGTGTCTTTCTTAATGATAGCGCAGCCTTTTCATTTCTGCCCATAACAATTTTTTCCCTCCTTAACGGTACTTTTTATTATACAACTCTTCCTATATCTTGTCAAATTTTCTGTTTTAAAGTCGCTAAAACATGTATATCCGTAAATTTTGTACTATAATTATACTTGCTTATATACACCATTACTCTTATGCTAATCCAAAAACTTTCCAACATAAAAGAGTGGCTAACCACTCTTTTATCAATTTTCTTATAAATTCTATTGTAATATCTCTACATATACCTGTCTTCTTCCCCAACCTAACGCTGTTTGATGACAACCTTTGTATATGTCTAATATATTTCCTACTACTGCTCCACCTCTATCTTCTACTGTAAATACCCCTACTAAGTTCCCATTACTCCAGATTCGCATTTGAGTACCAAATGGAAATCTTGTTGGTGCCGCAATTGTACGGTTAGCTGTAGCTCTTGCACCAGAAGCCGTTATCCCTTGACCTGCCACATTACTTCCTCTTGTACAAATTGCTGCGCATGCACAATATGCTGTAGCTTGGAACCACCCAGACTCAACAACTGCTCTTTCATCTCCTGTATCTCTTGCTCCCGACCTTGTTGTAGGTCTGTTTTGTGTTTGTACAATTCTATTTTGTGGTTCTCTAACAACTCTAGTTTCTAATTCTACTCTTGCTATTTCTATATCATTTTGAAATGTTATCTTATACTTTGTCTCTCTTAGTCCATTTCTACCTTGTTCAATAACTCTATTATCAGTATCGGTGCTTCCACTTGAAACATCTCTTGTAATTGTTTCAAAAGGTATTTCCTCTTCTACTATTTCAATTTTATGTTTTATATCTTCATACCTTTGTAAGATATCTTCTACACTATTTTCATCTGGAGATTCCGCAACTTCTATTACTTCAAACTCTTCTGAACCTATCTCAAAAATTTTTATTCTTCTTGTTTCTGTAATTTCTTCATCTAGACTCGGTAAAACAGTTTCATTGGAAGCTAATATTATATTATTATCTGCTAAAATTTCTGATACCTTTGTTCTTGATGTTAAAACTGTAATTTCATGATTATTTGAAAATTGTATTGTAACACTATTTAATTCTGCGTTACTTGCAATAACTGCCTTAATCCCTAAGATAAATATAAATATTAAGCTAATCGCTAATGTCTTTCTTAATGATAACGCAGCCTTTTCATTTCTGCCCATAACAATCATTTCCCTCCTTAACGGTACTTTCCATTATACAGCTTTTCATATGCCTTGTCAAATTCTCTTGCCTTCAAAACCTCCAAAACTCATAAATCCGTAAGGTTTTCATGTTATATTATATGCCTACTTGTACAAGAAAATTACCATTAATAGGATTTCTCTTTCACTTTATTCTAAATAATTCTTTTGCATTACTATATGTAATTTCAGCAATCTCTTCTACTTTCATACCCTTAACATTAGCTATCTTTTCTGCAATATATTTAAGATTTCTAGAATCATTCCTTCTACCTCTTAGTGGGTCTGGGCTAAGATAAGGGCAATCTGTTTCAATTACCATTCTCTCTAATGGAACCATATCAATAACTTCATCTGCTGATTTAGCATTCTTAAATGTCACTGGTCCTGCGAAAGATACATAGTAGTCTAGTTTTAATACTTCTTTTATGAGCTCTCTATTTAGTGGACAGCAATGAAATACACCTTTGTTTTTGCATTGTTTTTTGTTTTTCAAAATATCTATAATATCTTCTACTGCATCTCTTGTATGTACAATTATTGGCAAACTCAATTCATTTGCCATCTCTATTTGCTTTATAAATATCTCTTGTTGAAGTTCTTTGTTCTCTTTGTTCCAATAATAGTCTAGTCCTATCTCTCCTATTGCAACTACTTTTTTTTGCTTAGCTAACTCTTGTATTTGCTCCAGAGACTCTTCAATGTGTACTTCTCCATTTTCAGATATGATTCCACTTAAATCATTTGGTGATATCCCGGACTGATGCATATATAAAATCATATTCTTCTGCCATTTCTATTGCCTTCTTAGATGACTCTATTCCATATCCTGCATTTAATATCTTTACTACTCCCTCTTCATATACACTTTTAAGTACTTCTTCTCTATCATCTTCAAATCTTTCATCATTATAATGAGCATGTGAATCAAAAAACCTCATCTTATCCTCCACTTCTGGAAAATCAAATATTCAATGCTTTGTCTAAATGCTTACCAAATCTTCCATTAATCCAGTACTACTTTACCATATTCCTCATCATCTATGCAATTCTAATTCTTTACTTTCTTTTTTTTAATGACAGCTTTTCTTATATTTTCCCATAATATCCCTGTGAAATTTCATAATCTTAGTGTTACGAAAAATGTCTTTTGTTCATATATTGTAATATGCAATAAAATATGTAGAAAGGATGATTATAGTGAGTACTTATAGAGTTGTACCCGGAGACAGTATGTGGAGAATAGCTGTAAAACATCAAGTTGGATTTAGCGAATTATTAGCTGCAAATCCCCAAATTACAAATCCCTCACTGATTTTTCCAGGTCAAATAATCAATATTCCAAACGCTCCTGAATTTATGTCCTTTGAAAATGAAGTAGTACGTTTGACTAATCTCGAAAGAGCAAGAGCTGGTTTGTCACCACTCACTCGGGAATTGGGAAATAGCACGCGTTGCTCGAATTAAATCACAAGATTTTATAGACAGAAATTATTTTTCACATAATTCACCCATTTATGGAACTCCGTTTCAAATGCTGCATTCATTTGGGATTCAGTTCTCCGCTGCTGCCGAGAATATAGCCAGAGGACAGCGTTCACCTGCAGAAGTAGTAAATTCATGGATGAATTCGCCAGGACATAGAGCCAATATACTAAACCCATCATTTAACCAAATAGGTGTAGGTGTAGCAAGAGACAATAGAGGCACATTATTTTGGACACAAATGTTTACAAGAAGATAGTTAAAAGGAAGTATTTTAAAATAATAGTATTTAACATGCCTAGGATGATTTCTAAATTTAAGAATAAACAAAACCTAATCATTTTCATACATACGATGAAAATGGTTAGGTTTTCTCTTTTATCTTGATCATTTTGTTACTATTCGTAAAACAAATCAATTACTCTAGTCTATTCTTCTACCATCACTATCACAGTAGCAACAGCATATTCTTTACAATGCGATATACTTATATCAATATCTTTTATTTTATCAATCTTTATACCTAAGAACTCTACTTTAGGATTACCACTTACATCATTAACAACTTGGCTGTTTTGCCATGATAAGTCAAATCTATTATCAAGTAACGAAGAAACTGCTTTAAAAATAGCTTCTTTAGCAGCAAATCTCCCAGCATAGTGATAATACTTAGATAATTTTTTGCTTTCACAGTATTCTATTTCTTTAGGAGTATAGATTATTTTTAAAAATTTATCTCCGGTTCTTTCAATTGACCTTCTAATTCTGCTTACTTCTATTATATCTGTGCCACATAAGATTCTCATTTCTACCCCTTTATATTTATCTATATTATCTTCTGTAGAATAATCTTGAGCTATCTAAATGCCATTCTCCTATAAAGTCTATAAGAATATCGTAATCTCCATCTAAATTTACTGACGGTTCAAGTACTACTACTCCAGCTCTATTAATTGCTCCCCATCTACCGGTTTCTTTTAACTGCTGCAAATCCATATCTGTTTTGCTCTTTAGCATCATCATAAGTATGTGCTACAACCACATTCCCATAACTATCTACAAACCCAAATCTACCATCTCTTCTATCTAAGAATAATGTATTCGCTACTAATATATCTCTTGAGTTTCTTCTTTCAAAACTAAAATTGTAGAAAATATTTTCACCATTTGCAAACACAGTTATGAAGTTTCTTTCCGTATCTAAATCTGTAATTATTCCTACAATTCTTTCTGCAAAATTATTATCAATAATTACACTCATGTATGTTGTTTTATCAGCCATGAAAAAGTCTCCTGTATCGATAAATGTCATAGCTAGATATTCAAAATCTAATATAGTTTCATTTTCTAAATTAATAACTCCATATTTTCCATCTAGTCTTGCAATATAGTTCTCTCCAAAAGCAAATCTAATTGATTCATACATAAATGGAACTACTGTTTCTCCAGCTCTATTTATAATCCCATATTGTGAACCTGTATTGCTTCTAGCAACTATATTTTCTCCTCTTATATCCGTAAATCCGCCGAAATCTCCTTCTAATATTGTTTCTCCAAAAATACTAACAAGTTTGTATTCTCCATTTTCTCTTACAGCATATATTTCCGTGCTTCCTACACATAGTATTGCCTCATATATTGTCTCCAATCGTGGTGCTCCAGTTATGCTTCTTAACCCGTGGTTCCCATAGCTATCCACTACTACATATGCTTCCCTCTGTCCTTCTCTAAGTGTAAATATTTCTGCATACCTAACAGGAATTATAGGTTCACCTCTTTCATCAACAAGTCCTACTTGTCCATCTCTTGTAACTACAAAATTTGAAGTTGCTCCGACGAATAGCTTGTATCTCATCATATACGTATTCTAAAATTATCTCTCCATCAAGATTTACAAGGCCATATCTGCCGTTTCTACTAACTCTTAAAACATTCTCTTCATGCCATATATTGTTCCTTGAATCAAAATTATCTATTGCTTCTACTCTATCAAAGCCTGTAATTATTTGTTCTCCATTTTCATTAATAGCTCTTGATCTATATGTTCCCAAAGCATCATCTATATTATCTGTAACTATAAATACCGCTCTACTTCTGTTAGGTACAATCACCATTTCTTCATGTGTATTTTCTATAACTACCTCACCTAAACTGTTAATTACACCCCATCTACCATTAGAATAGCTGGCAAAAAAACTAACTGTTTGTTCATCATCTCCGCTATTTCGTGTTACTAAATTTACAATTGTAATGATTATCATTACAGTTACAGCTATAGCAATAATCACACCAAATACTTTCTTGTAATTTAATTTAGGTTCCGGGTCGTATCTTCTACCTTTTCTCATACAAATCCTTGCCCCTTTCATTTTTCATTAATAATATATCATAATTACATAGTATTTTTCAATATTCAAAATGCATTGTTTTTTTCTCTCCAGTATTTTTCATATAACTCTTTAGCTGTTTGCGGACTATCCAGTCCACTTGCATTCTTAATTGGTGCATAATCTTTTTCTCTTATACCCCTATATAATGAAATCTCATCGAATAAAGCAAAAGCATCAAATATAAACTTCTCAAACTTATAGCAATTTGGTTCCTCTGGCACCACTAATACTTCATTTTTATCTATATAATTAGATTTCTTTAACGCTACATGATATGGCATATTTTTTGAACTTGCCTTTGTTATAGCATCTAAAGAAAATATATGAGCTATAATATTAGTCTCTCCAAAAACAAGTTCTCCATATTCATTTACTTTTGATGCTGCAGCCGGAGGAAGCTCAGTATACTCTACTATTCTAACTTTATCATCCCTTTTGCAAAACACTCCAACTCTTTCTTCTGGTCTTGCTTTTAGAACGGTCTTTGCTGCGACTTCTGTTCCTTTTTTAATACATAGTCCTACTAGTGGTAAATCAACTAATTTTAATAATACATTGTCAATCCCACCTACAAAAACCCATTCAACTCCTTTTGCATACATGTCTTCAAGCACACCTTTTTTTGCCATAGAACTAAAGACTCCACCATTACCATTAGATGCTTCCTTTATTAGCATATTTTCATCCATTATTAGTTTTCCTTGCATGTCCAATAACGGTAGTTCCTCTTGCTCAAAAATACCTACATAATCTTTTGGATATCCAAAAAAATCATGTTTTTGCAAAAATTCTACGGTCTTTTCATTGTTCTCTCTACTCGTCATTATATACCACGGTATTGTAACATCATGCTTAAGATTTGCTCTCCCCAAAGTTTCTGCAAGTATTTGAAATAAGTATTTTCCTTCTTCACCTACATCTATTTTAAACATTCCTTTTGGATCATCATTTCCGTAGTCTTGTTCCGTTGTCCACCTGCCATAATAACAACAGCATACTTATTATCCTTAATAACTTTTCTTCCAGCTTCTCTATACTCATCTAGTACTCCTTTAGGTAATCTAGCTGGATTTAAAGCTTCTACTGGTTCAAGTTCATGTATATCTACTTGAATATCTGACTTTGCCAAATCATATAATTCGTTTAGTTCTTCAAAATCAATTCCGTACTATTTGATCTATTAAAGCTTGTACTTGCTCTTTTGAAAGTTTTGGAATGAAATCTAAAATATGTTCCTGACCATATTCTTTCAAAAGTTCTTTAGCTTGGTTTAATTTATTCTCCATCTTCTGCTCCTCTTTTCTATAGTCCCCATCGTTTTATTAAAACGAATCAAAAGTAGCAAGACTCTAGGCAAATTAACGACGTAGATTCCTATTTTTGATTCGTACAAGTCATATCTCTATATAATATACAATATATATGGTACTATGGGCAAGTCTAGATTTATATTTATTAAACTTAAGAACCTGATTTTTAGTTTTTGCATTTGTTTATTCATGCTTTTCTTAATTATATTTTCAGGAGATAACCTCACAGCCGCTAGGTCACGGTTTATCTCTTTGGGCAAATTCTGTTGTTCCCTCACTACTGCCATTCTTTATTGCAACGAATCTTTTATCTCACACTTCAGTAGTTTCCATTCTAGGAAAATTGCTACGCAAAATAATGAAACCTCTTTTTAATGTGCCTGGAGAAGGTTCTTTTGCTCTTCTAATGGGTACCATTAGTGGTTATCCTATGGGCGCAAAAATAGTAGCAGATTTTAAAGAACGTCAAACTTTAACAAAAATAGAAGCAGAAAGATTACTTAGCTTTACTAACAACTCTGGTCCTTTATTCATTGTCCGGAACAGTGCGGCGCGCGGCTTCTTTCATAACGCAAGAATTGGCATTCTCTTGCTCTTTACGCACATCCTCGCAAGCATAACCGTCCGGCTTCATATTCAGATGGTGGAAAAGAGACAAAAAATATATACAAGAAGAACATATGGCCTCAAACCAATACAATCCATTACAAAAAGTGGCTCCTACATCAATAAATCTATCCAACTTAGGAGAAATACTATCTAAAAGTATATTAAGTGCTATTAACACCATTCTCCTAATTGGAGGATTTGTGGTTCTATTTTCTATACTAATATCTATGCTTAAAAACACAGGAACCCTTTTCATATTATCAGAACTACTGAGCCCTATACTAACACTCCTCAGAATACCAGATAATTATATTAGTGGAATTATATCAGGTATACTCGAACTTACAAACGGAGTTCAAGCTATATCTCTAATAAACTCAAGACAGTTATCTACTACAATAATCATAGCTAGCTTCTTAATTGGATTTGGAGGTATATCTGTACTTCTTCAAGTACTCTCTATTACATCTAAACAAAATATATCAATTAAACCATATATAATTCGGCAAATTATTACAAGCTTCCTTTTCAGCTCTGTACACTGGCCTAATTTTACAAAACGCACTATTCAATTTAGATTTATAGCAAATTACAAACATAACTTCATATCCCCTATTATTCCAGAAAGCTTGCACGGCTCTAAAGATTACTTGACTTTTATGTCAAATAATGGTATAATTTATATAATGATGCGCTTATATGTGCATACATGGCGCGCACTGCATATTTTAAGTGTGCGAAAAATATACTATGAAAGGAGACGACGACAAAAACA
>WQVL01000014.1 GCA_009785865.1 Oscillospiraceae bacterium
ATAAAACATCATTAGAAGTAGCATAAAAATTTAATAACATTTACATTGTTAAAAAAACGGACACTTAATATTGCAATTTATATTCAGACCAAGAATTTGAAGAAAATTTGACAGAAGAAGTTGAGCAGTACATTCAATATTTAAAAATGGTAGGCTCACTCTACTTAGAAATAGTGGGACCAAATCCATACATTATTGAATGGAATGATGGAAATTTTTCCACCATGCGGTTCTTGAATAAGTGGAGAAGTGTAAACGAAATATGATGTTTTAGTTCTACCGCAATGCAGACGAAACAAACAAAAAAATGAGTTGCTTGCCTTATTGGTAAGCAACTCGTTTTAACTTGATTGAAAATTCCAAAGTGAGAGTGTTAAGTTGTAGTGTATTGTTCATTACGGAAAGGTGTGATATAATAGGCCTGCCGGCCTATTGAAACGCTTGCCTGAATAATACACGAAAGACTTCGTCTTTTGGCAGCGTTATAATAGACTTTGTAAGTAGAGGCCAAAAACAAAGGAGAAAAGTATGGGTTTTTTTGATAAGCTAAGAAGTGGATTAGGAAAGACTAGAGATTCACTAGGCGATAAAATGAATAATGTATTTGCAGGATTTAAAAAAGTTGATGAAGAGTTATTAGAAGAGTTAGAAGAGATTCTGATAATGTCAGACATAGGTGTAGATACAGCGGTAGATATAATAGGAAGATTAAGAGAAAGAATAAAAAAAGATAAGATAGAAGATCAAGACTTCGTCAAAACTGCATTAAAAGAAGAGATGAAAGATATTTTAGATGTAGAAAACAAAGAATTGAAGCTAGAGACTAAGCCGTCTGTGATTTTAGTGGTTGGTGTAAATGGAGCAGGAAAAACAACATCAATTGGGAAAATGGCAAATAGATTAAGGCAAGATGGAAAGCAAATTGTTGTTGCCGCTGCTGATACTTTCAGAGCAGCAGCGGTTGAGCAGCTGGAGATATGGGCTGAACGTGCAGGAAGCAAGATTGTGAAAAAGGAAGAAGGAACTGATCCGGCTTCGGTAGTGTATGAAGCAATACAGGAAGTAAAAAGAATTGGTGCAGATGTTCTTATATGTGATACTGCAGGAAGACTTCATAACAAGAAACATCTAATGGATGAACTTCTTAAAATAGAAAAAGTAATAGCAAAAGAATTACCAGAAGCCTCAAAAGAAGTGTTATTAGTTCTAGATGGGACAACTGGACAAAATGCTATTCAGCAGGTAAAAGCATTTAAAGAAACTGTAGATATAACAGGACTGGTGTTAACTAAGCTGGATGGAACAGCGAAAGGTGGGGCAGTAGTTCGGAATAGTTAATGAGAACAAAATTCCAGTAAAGTTTATTGGAGTAGGCGAAAAGATAGAAGATATGGAAATATTTAATTCAAATGATTTTGTTAATGCAATATTTTAAATAGCTTCATAGAATATAAATAAGTTATAGAGTAGTAAAAGGAGAAAAAATGGAGTGGACAGTTCCTTATATAATTTCACAAGTGCTAGTAATAGCAATGTATGTTACTTTAGCGATAACATACTACTTGAAGGATAGGCGAAAGATATTAGCAATAAATTTTTTAGGTTGCGTATTTTCAGGTGGTGCTTTTATTCTTTTATCTGCATACACAGGATTAGCGATGGTATTTATAGCTATAACTAGGAATGTTATATTCTTGATTGATGAAAAGAAGAACGGAAAGAGCACAGAGATAAAGAGAAAAGATGTTGCAATTTTGTTATTCCTATACTTAGCTGTAATAGCTGTAACAATACCTACGCAGGAAGGACTTTTAAGTTTGCTATCTGTATTTGCAACGTCACTATTTACTTATTCTATATGGCAAAAGAACAATATGGTTTATAGAGTCTTAGGAATACCAGTTAGTTTGTTATGGATTTCTTATAGTTTTTATATAGATTCATTATTCGGAATGATATTAGAGAGTGTTATATTGATATGTGCTATTGTAGGAATTGTTTTAATAAGGAAGAAGAAAGAGAACATAGAGGAAAACATACAAGGAGCATTGAAAGAGGAGCAATATGAAGGTAAATAAAAAAAGAATTTTTGTAATTAGTTTTTTAGCACTTTATGCACTATATCTGTTTATAGCAATAAGGATAGAGTATTTGCAAATACTTAATATAGGTGAAAGATTTGTACCAGTATTCTGGCAGAATATGAGATATAGAATTACTGTAACAAGCATAAATTTTGTGTTTATATTCTTAGTAGTATTTGTAACAACAATCTTTATTAAAAAAGGGCTGAAGAAGTTTTTTGATGATGAGAAAAAAGAGATGCCAAAGCTTCCACATAAATCATTATCACTTGTAATAGGAATAATTGGGAGTATGATTACGTCTAATATGATTACAGAAAGAGCAATACTTGCATTTAATACAAGTGTATTTGGAATGCGAGATCCTGTATTTAATCTAGATATTTCATATTTTATATTTCAAAAGCCATTTATTGAATTACTATTATACTATTTCATAGGAATAATGGTGGTTCTTTCACTATATGTAATCATTTATCACATAGTAGTTTTCAATAAATTCTTTAATCAGGGAATAGATAGAGAGCTATTGAAAAAGAGTATAGCAGTAAGGCATCTAGTATGGAATATAATACTTATTTCAGTAGGAGTAGCTGGAATCACACTCTTAAATTCACAAGGAATAGTTCTTGGAAGATTTTTAACATTGAGTGATGGAACAGCACTTACTCGGAGCAGGGTTTTTAGATGTAACAATAAGGTTATGGGGATATAGGATTTTATCGCTAGTAATAATAGTAGCTACAGTATTGGCGACAGGGTATTTTAAAAAAGGTAAATTTAAAAAAATGCTTATATCTGCACTTACTATTCCTGCATATTTACTAATATTGTTTGGAGTTCTTTTAGGTTCAGATTTAATCTTCGTTAGAGGTAATCAGCTATATCGAGAAAGAAGATTTATAGAATACAATATGAATTTTACAAGAAGTGCATATAATATTCGTATAGAAGAAATAGAAGCAGAAAATACTGGTGCAATAACCGAGTGGGACCTTATAGGGAATGAAGATCTAATAGCAAATATAAACTTGCTAAGTGAACAGATTGTACTTGCGACATTGGAAGAATATCAGACAAATATTGGAGAATACATATTCCCATCTACAATGCCTGCAATGATTAGCATAAATGGTCAAGATACTTTAGTATATATGAGTCCAAGAGAGGCTACGAGCAATAATGTAGCGGGACATGGGTCAGGGGCAGTAATAAATTATGCAGCAAGAGTAAGTGCTACAGGTCTTTTAGAGTATGTACAAGAAGGACACATAGATATGCATATTGAACAGCCGGTAATAAATTATGGACTTGGATCAAGACGTAATATAATAGATAGAGCAAGAACAGTGCTTCCACATATAGAATATGATCCAGAACCATATATAGTAATTACAGATGAGGGTAGATTAGTATGGGTACTTCAAGGGTATACAATGTCTAATCAACATCCTTTTTCGCAAACGGTTTTAGTGGACCTTGGAAATTGGCAAAGGACAAGAATAAATTATATTAGAAATTCTATTACGGTACTTATAGATGCTTATGATGGGACAATGTACTTTTATATAATAGATAGGACAGATCCTATCGCAATGGCATATAGAAATTTATATCCTGGTTTATTTGAAGATTTAGATAAACCAATGCCAGAAAGCATAACAAGACAGATAGTGTATCCGAGATTTTTATACAATATTCAAGCAGAAGTGCTAAGAAGGTATCGTGATGTTAGAGTAGATGTTTTATACAGAGCGGAAGATGTCTGGGAGATAGCAACAGAAAGTACAAATCTAAATAGAACCTTGCCCCGGAACAGATATAGCACCATATTATGTAGCAATTAGATGTGAAGTAACTAATGGATTAGAGTTAGCACTAATGGTTCCATATACGATAGCATATAGACAGAATCTGATAGGGTACTTAGTAGGAACACATGAACTAGAACATGGAGCAAGACTGAGGCTATATAGATTTAATGCAGAGAACGCGATACTCCGGAACAATGCAAATAGGAACTTTGATTGATCAAAATGAAAATCTTCTAAGAGAGTTAAATAGATTTAATGTTACCGGCACTAGACTGGAAAAACATGTTATAGTAGTCCCGATCAATAATGCACTATTGTATGTTATGCCAATTTATCAGGTAATGGTAAATGAATCAGAAGTGCCGATACTCCGTAGAGTAGTAGTAGCTTCTGGAAATAAAGTGGCAATCGGTAACAATTTAGAAGAAGCGATTGCGGAATTATTAGTTACTGAAGAAATTAATATTGAAATAGTGGGAGAAAGTGCTGAGCAGTTAATAGCTCAGATCATAACTGCAAATAGAAACTTAGAACAATCACATGCAATTAATGATTGGGAGCAAATTGGAAGAGATATAAGTAGATTACAAGAGCTAATACGTAGATTAGAAGATTTAGAACTTGAAAGAGAGAGCAGAGAAAGAAGAGAAAGTGGATCTAATCGTAATACGACTGTAAGCGAATAAAAAATGAAAAAAGCACCAAACTAATTTAAAGAACTTAAATTAATAGAGGTGTTTTTTGATGTCAAAAAAGTTAGATGAAAAAATTGATAAACTAAATAAAATTTTAGAAAGAACGAATTTGATAGATTTAATTTATATTGTCGGAAGGAAAAGGGAGATTTTCAAACGAAATATTTTAGCGGGGATTGCTAGAGGAATAGGGTTTACTATAGGAGTAACTATAGTTACAGCTGTTGTTATATATATATTGCAAAGTTTAGTTACGCTAAACATTCCTCTAATTGGAGAGTATATTGTTGAGATAATAGATGTCATTGAGAGAGGAAGACCATAAGAATAAAAAAGTGACAAAAGGATGACAATAATGACATTTATGTTAAAGAATTGACAACTACTTGCAAATAAGTTATACTTAATCTTGTCGACTTAGACGAATAATAAGGAAGAGTGATTATAAATGTTACGAAAGATGCTTAAACATCCAATAGAAGCATGGAGAGAGAATTCAATAAAACAACCAATAAAAAGAAATACAATATTTGGCGCTCTAACACTAGGAATGCTAGTGTTATTAAACTTAGCGACAATGCTTAGTGCGGTTATGTCTTCATATTCTAGAAAAGTTAGAGGTTATGAGAACTGTTCAATATATGAAATATGGGGAATGAGATGGAATGCAATTAGAGAAATCCAATCGATAGGACTTTTTGCAAGAAAACAACGAATATAATAATAAAAGTAAAT
Source organism: Oscillospiraceae bacterium (assembly GCA_009785865.1). GTDB lineage: Bacteria > Bacillota > Clostridia > TANB77 > CAG-508 > WQVL01. The sequence continues at coordinate 5,329 of WQVL01000014.1, forward strand.
ATATATTTTGAGAAGACATTCTAGGTAGGATGTTTTCTTTTTTTGTTTGCACTCGATTAGAAGTTGTTATATACTTTTATTATGTAATAAAGTTCGTTAGAACTTTTGGAATAACAAGGTTAAGCTTGATTGGTTTTATGCCATGCGTAGCATGTATACATATGCTGAAGGAGCTTTTCTTATAAATAGAGAATAGAAAGGGTTGTTTTGTATGAAAATAAAAATTGGAATAGTAGGTTATGGTAATGTAGGGCGAGGAGTTCATCAAGCAATTTTGCAGAATCCTGACATGGAGCTTGTAGCAATATTTACAAGGAGAAATCCAGATAGTGTAAAAACACATAGTGATGCAAAAGTTGACTTATATGATAATCTTGCAAACTACGAACGGAAAAATAGATGTGCTTATGTTATGCAATGGATCTGCTACAGACCTTCCTTCGCAAGGACCAGAACTTGCAAGTATGTTTTGTACAATTGATAGTTATGATAATCATGGAGAGATGTCAAACTATTTTGCAGCAATGAATGAAGCGACAACTAAAGGAGGAACTCTTTCTGTAATTGCTACTGGTTGGGACCCGGGAATATTTTCAATTAATAGAGTGTTATTTGAATCTTTCTTAGCTGATGGAACGACAAACTTTTTCTATGGACCTGGTGTAAGCCAAGGACATTCAGAAGCGGTTCGTGCAGTGGATGGAGTGAAGAAAGGAGTTCAATACACAATACCAGTTGATGAAAATTTACAGAAAGTACAAAATGGAGAGATTTTAGATTTAACACCAAGAGAAAAACAACTTAGACATTGTGTTATTGTTGCAGAAGAAGGAGCAGATAAAGGAGTAATAGAGAAAACTATAAAAGAAATGCCTAACTATTTTGAGCCATATAACACGATTGTAGATTTTGTAGATGAAGAAGAGTTTATAAAAAACCATTCTAGTATGCCTCATGGAGGGTTTGTAATTCGTACAGGATTTACTGGAGCAGAACGTAATCCTGAAACAATGGAGTTTTCTTTGAAATTAGCAAAGAATCCAGAGTTCACTGCGTCTGCGATGTTACCTTATGCAAGGGCAGCAAAGAGAATGTATGATAACGGAGACAGGGGTGCAAAGACTGTTTTTGATATAGCACCTGCATTACTTAGCCCAAAGAGTCATAGTGAGCTTGTAAAAGAACTACTATAGTATTAAGTCATAAATGAGGTGATAGGAAAAGATCCTGAGCTGCTATGCTAAGGATCTTTTCTTTATGTATTATAGTAGTTAAAATTTAAGCTTTTTGAGCTCATTATAAAAATTTTCACGAGTTCCTACTAGAATTATAACGACGATCTTGTCTTCATATATTCTATAAGCTATTTCATAATTTGTTTTATCATAGTATACGTCATAACAGAAGAAACCATTTAAGTCTCCTTTCTTTGCTTCGCCTATGTAGGGATTTTGACTTATTCTGATTAAAGCATCTTGTAATAGTTTTTTCAAATTACTATTTTTCAATTTTTTTAAAAATTTCTCTGCTCTTGGAGAGAATTTAATTTCATACATCTTATCCCTCCTTATCGAATATGTCTCCCATGGTTGTATATGGAGAGGAGTCTTCTGCGATCTTATCAGCTTCTTTAATTAGCTGTTTAGCCGCTAGACGTATTTTAGACTTTCTCTCTTTAAACTTGGATAGGAGTTTATCTCCTTCATAACCTTCATCGATTAAATCCTTCAAAATATATTCTGAAAAGCCAGTATCTTCATTATCATTTACAGGCTTAATGATAATACAGTTTTCCTGAATAATACATTCTACTTCATTGCTTATATTTAGAGCTTTGAAGTATTCGATTGGCAATGTTATCTGTCTTTTTTTCGATACAGAAATTATTTTAGGTTTCATTTTATATTTCTCCATTTCAATTATACTCATAGGTTTTCTCCTTATTATATTCAAACATTCATATGCTTATTCATATTTCTTTGTATCATTGTAACAAAGAAACAAAGAAATATCAAGTTAAAGATTAAAATTTGTGTTATAAAGTGAATCGTGGTGGTGAAATCTTTAATTTAATTCTATATTTGCTCACTTCTCTTAACATAATTTCATAATATATAGGAGACAGGGGGACCAATAATATGTTGCTAGAAGGAAAAAAAGTGGGATTTGCACTTACAGGTTCTTTTTGTACATTCGAAAAAGCAATTCCCCAAATTTCAAAGCTAATAGAAGAGGGAGCAGAAGTGTTACCTATTATGTCTTTTAATAGCTATAACTTAGATACTAAATTTGGGAAGGCTGCAGACTTTGTAAAGGAAATAGAAGAGATAACAAAGAAGAAGATCATCCATACGATAGAAGGTGCAGAACCAATAGGACCGCAAAGACTAACGGATATAATGGTAATAGCTCCATGTTCGCGGGAATACTATCGGTAAAATGGCAAATGGAATAACAGATACACCGGTTCTTATGGCTGCAAAGTCGCATTTAAGGAATGAGAATCCTTTGGTTTTAGGGATATCTACTAATGACCGGACTTTCTCGGAAGCGCACAAAACATAGGGAAATTACTCAATAAAAGGGATGTATACTTTATACCATTTAGACAGGATAACCCGATAACGAAACCAAGATCTTTAGTTTTTGACCTAAACTATACTTTGCCTACAGTTTTAAAAGCTTTAGAGAGAGAACAGATTCAACCTATACTATTATGAATGTATTAACAAGAAAAGAATTTTAGAAGAGCAGAGGAATGTAGCTGCTCTTTTCTTATGAAGTAATATAAAATTAGCAAGAAGCTAATTCACATAAACAGTTGACAGGGGGGGTGGAAAGTGATACAATTTTTTTGAAATGCTGTTAGAATACAGTTTTTCAAAAAATAATCTGAGAGGATGAAGTGCATGTTAAATGTACAAATTCGTAGTATCAATCACTTAACAGGTGACCATATTACGAGAGCGGCAAAAGCGCATGACTCATTGTTCAAACGAACAGGGCTTGGCGCGAAAGACTGGACATGGTGGTTAGATGCGCCTAACACCTATGGTAGAACAAAGGAATATCGGCGCATAGGCACAACAGCCAAAGAGCTTCGGCGGGACTTTGATGTAATGGTAGTGGTTGGCATAGGAGGATCCTTTGCTGGCCCAAAGGCGGTCCAAGAATTTGTAGAGGGGCCGTGGCGTAACCAAATAAGTGATTTCCCAGTGTATTATGTTGGTAATGACCTTAGCTCAGACAAACTGCATGATCTATATAAGATCTTGAAAGGCAAAAGAGTCTGCTGGGTAATTATTTCAAAATCTGGGACAACCACGGAGCCAGCAATGTCTCAAGAAGTGATTTACGATTTCCTTGTAAAGAATTTTGGAGTAGCAAATGCTAATGCAAGCATGATAGCCATAACAGGCTATAGCGACAATAGCGATTTGTACAGACAAGCAAAGAAAAATGGCTGGAAGATGTTCCAAATACCAGAAGACGCTGGTGGAAGGTATTCAGTTATGTCGGCAGTAGGCCTTCTTGCAATTGCATTTTCAGGATTGAGCATTGACGAATTCTTAGCCGGCGGAGCAGAGATGCTTCAAAAAGTGCAAGAGTTTGGAATTGATAATCCTCTTGTGCGGTATGTAATCTACAGGCATCAGCAATTTGAAGCCGGCAAACCTGTAGAGTTAATTTCTACAAATGATGAATATATCAGTATGTTCATCAAATGGGTTGTGCAGGTTATTGCGGAAACAGAAGGCAAAGAGGAAAAAGGTATTCTCCCTTATGAGATACTTTATTCTAGAGATGCGCATTCCCTTGAGCAGTTCCTTGTTGGAGGCAACAAGATATTCTTTGAGACTATGATTCATGTTTCACCAAAGAATCAAATCATCATGCCAGGGAATGATCCAGAAGCCCCAATGTATTACTTGAAGGGTAAGAGTTTTGAGTATGCGGACAAGGTAATGATGAAAGCTCTCAAGAAGGCACATCAGCAAAGTGGTATGGCAGTTGAAGACATTTATGACGTGCAAAAAACAGAACGCGATTGTGGTGCGCTCATGATGTTCTATATGTGCGCGGCAGCAATGAGTGCGTATATGTATAGTGATACTATGCCACCGTTCACACAAGATGATGTCGAGTTCTACAAAAGATTTATGTTCCAAGGGCTTGGCAAACCAGGGTTTGTAGCCTAAGAGTTGTAGCTTAATTAATTTTATCCAAGCAGATTTAATGTGGCAGGGAATTTTTCCCTGCCACGTGCTTTTTAATCATTTAAACCTTGACAGCTTGACTTAATAAAGGTAAAATGGAATGGTACAGAAATTTTAAATATATTCTAGGAAAAATTAAAGATATATTTATATATATAAATCTGAACATTGAAAATTAAAATAAAGAAAAGGTGTGATTTGATTATGGAAATACTAATTGGTATTGTCACCTTTCTTATCTCATCAGCTGTAATGATACCTGTGGGTATGGTAATAAGAAAGAAAGCAGCTGAGTCTAAAATAGCAGGAGCAGAAAGCGAAGCTAAAAGAATATTAGATAGCGCAAAGAAAGACGCTGAAAATGCAAGAAAAGAAGAAGTTTTAAGAGCTAAAGAAGAAGCTTTAAAAGCGAGGAATGAGTTAGATAAAGAGATTAAAGAGAGAAGAAATGACATACAAGTAAAAGAGAACAGATTAATGCAGAAAGAGGAGACAATAGAAAAACGTTCTGAAATGTTTGAACGTAAAGAAAAAGACCTAGACAAGAAGTATCAAGAATTAGATAATAAAAAGAAAAATCTAGAAGAACTACAAAACAAGCAAATGCAAGAGTTACAAAGAATTTCAGGATTATCTAAAGATGAGGCAAAGAGCATTCTTCTAGAACAACTTGATAGAACTTTAGGAGATGAAAAGGCAGTTTTAATTAAAGAGGCAGAAAACAAAGTAAAAGACGAAGTAAGGAAAAGTTCAAGAGAAATGCTTGCATATGCAATTCAAAAATGTGCAGCAGATCATACATCTGAAACAACAGTATCAGTTGTGGCACTTCCAAATGATGATATGAAAGGTAGAATCATAGGAAGAGAAGGAAGAAACATTAAAGCTTTAGAGACACTAACAGGAATTGATTTAATAATTGATGATACTCCAGAAGCAGTTATTTTATCAGGGTTTGATCCTTTAAGAAGAGAGGTAGCAAAAATAGCTTTAGAAAAACTTATTGAAGACCGGAAGAATTCATCCAGCTAAGATAGAAGAAATGGTAGAGAAAGCTAAAGAAGAAGTAGAAGCTACTATAAAGCAAGAAGGAGAAAGGGCACTGTTAGAAACAGGAGTACATGGACTTAATGGAGACATAGTAAAATTACTAGGAAAACTAAGATATAGGACAAGTTATGGACAAAATGTTCTAAATCATTCAATAGAAGTTTCAAACCTAGCTAGAATTATGGCTGAGGAATTAGGATTAGACCCTAAAATAGCTAGACGTGCAGGATTACTACACGATATAGGTAAAGCTTTAGACCATGATATGGAAGGAACTCATGTAGAAATAGGGGTAGACATCCTTAAAAAATACAAAGAAAATGAAGCAGTACTAAACGCGGTAGAGGCGCATCATGAAGATGTAGCACCTAAAACGCTAGAAGCAGTTCTAATACAGGCAGCAGATGCAATATCAGCATCAAGACCAGGAGCAAGAAGAGAAACTCTAGAAACATACATAAAGAGATTAGAAAAACTAGAAGAAATTGCAGACTCATTTGAAGGGGTAGAAAAATCATTTGCTATACAAGCTGGTAGAGAAGTAAGGTTAATAGTAAAACCTGAAAAAATATCAGATAATGAAATGATAGTTATGGCAAGAGATGTAGCTAAAAAAGTAGAAGCAGAAATGGAATATCCGGGTCAAATAAAAGTAAACGCAATAAGAGAAACTAGAGCAATAGAATACGCTAAATAATGGACAAGATGGTCTCATAAAATAGAAATAAGGAGATGAAGAAGATGATTATTGTAACGACTGAAAATGTACCAGGTAAAAAAACTGTTGCGCATTGTGGATTTTGCACAGGATCAACTGTACGTGCAAAGCATATTGGTAAAGACATACTAGCAGGATTTAAGACAATAGTAGGTGGAGAAATTAAAGTCTATACAGAAGTATTAACTGAAGCAAGAAAAATTGCAATTAGCAGAATGGTTGAAGAAGCAGAAGCTCTTGGAGCAAATGCTATAACAGCATTAAGAATGACTACATCTAATGTTATGGATGGAGCTAGTGAAATTATGGCTTATGGAACAGCAGTTAAAGTTGAAGACTAAACAAATAAGTATAATAATAAAGGAATGGATGAGAAGTAAACGCTCATCCATTTTTTTGCAAAAATGCACAAAATATGGTATAATTATGTTAATACGCCACAAAGAGTGAGCGATAAAAAAATTGGAGGTTATAACATGAAAAGAACGTTTGAAATTCTACTTCCTGGTGATGAAGTAACCACGACGAGTGAGAGTGTATTGCTTCAGCTCGCATATGAACTGGAGGAGGGGAAAATTGAAAAATCTCGGATAAGGGCAGAACGGCAAGTGTTTTTAGGCCCATATGCCACAGAAGCTGATGTGGAAAGAAAACTCGCAGTCATAAGAGAAGCGCAAACAGGTGGTCAAGGCTTTGGGCGGCGGCGTGAATTGAAAGCTTATGCAAGGTTAAACCACGATAGGAGCTTTTCACTTTATTGGTGTTCGTATTGGATAATTTGAAGCTATTCTCCTTTAAGTTAAGAACAACTCTGCTACATAAATTCGAATGAATTGTGTAGCAGGGTTGTTTTTTTGTATTAAAATGAATGAAAACTTAATTGTAAAATATGAGTGAGTGGTATATAATAAGTCTTAGATAAACTTTCAAATAACTAAAGAGAGGATGATTGCTTTTGAAGATTTTAATAATTGGAGATATTATAGGAGAGATTGGAGTAAAGAAAGTAGAAGAAGTTCTACCAAAATTGAAACAAGAGCATGGGATAGATTTTGTAATTGCAAATGGAGAAAATAGTGCAGAGGGAATGGGGATAAATGCTAAAATATTTAATAACCTTATGAACATGGGAGTACATGTTGTTACTATGGGTAACCATACATGGGGTAAAAAAGATATTTTTAATATACTAGATGATACTAGACTTATAAGGCCAGCAAACTATCCTAAAGGTGTACCAGGTAACGGATATGGAGTATATGAAGTTAATGGTAAGAAAATAGCTGTAGTAAATTTAATTGGAAGAGTAGATATGGGTGTTCTATCGGAGAATCCTTTTATAGAAATGGAAAAAATATTGGAAGAGCTAAAAAATAGGGCAGATATGATAATAGTAGACTTTCACGCAGAGGCAACAGCAGAAAAAATAGCAATGAGTTATTTAGTAGATGGTAAAGTAACATGCCTTTTTGGAACGCATACACATGTTCCAACAGCAGATGAAGAAGTATTAGAGGGAGGGACCGCATATATTACGGATATACGGAATGACGGGTCCTAAGAAGTCTGTTATAGGGATGGAAGTAGAGGCGTCGATAAAAAGATTTGTGACGTCTTTACCTGAAAGATATAAGGTGGCGATAGACAGTGAAGTTGTACTTAATGGATGTATATTAGAAGTAAATGATGATAATGGTCGAGCAATGAAGATAGAGAGGATAAAGGCATAATGCCAAGGCAAATGTTGTCGAATTAAGGCGATGGAAACTTCCTGTTTTTACCAAAACAATATAGACATTTTTTCCCAGATATATTATAACTATAAAATAAGAGTAACACATGAAGTAAAAAATATGGTTACAATATTAGTTTTAATTTTAAAAGGAGGAAAAAATGGAAGTCTTAAAAATTTCGTCAAAGTCAAACCCAAACTCAGTAGCAGGAGCAATAGCAGGATTGGTAAAAGAAAATAGCAGAGCAGAAATGCAAGCAATCGGTGCAGGAGCACTAAATCAAGCGGTGAAAGCAGTAGCAATAGCTAGAGGATTTGTGGCACCAGCAGGGGTAGACCTAATATGCATACCAGCTTTCGCAGAAGTTGAGGTAGAAGGCGAAAACAGAACAGGTATGAAACTTATTATAGAGACTAGAAAATAATTTTGTGTAATATGTGCATAATATGAATAGAATAATGGGGGCTAATTTAATATAGCCTCTTTTTGTTTGTTTTAATGGAGTATGAATACATAAAGGAAGTGATGAGATTTTGCGAATAAATTGGATAAAGCATGTTTTTTTTACAGTTATAATTGTACTTATAGGTATAGCGATATATTATTTATATGGAGATCAGGATGAAAGGACTGAAGTATTAGCAGCGACTAGAAGAGAAGAAAATATAGTATCTGAGTTTAGCATAGGAATATCAGGTTACGACACAATTAATCCAATACTAAGTAGTAGCAGAGATATTCAATATATAAGTAAGCTAATTTACCGATCGCTCTTAAGAGTAACTCCTGAATTTAGGATAGAAAATGATCTGGTACTGGAGTGGTCTAGACTAAATAATCAAGCTTACTTAATCAGAATACAAGAAGGTATACATTGGCATGATGGTACCCTACTTACAGGTCATGATGTAAAATTCACGATTGATGGAATAAAGAATCTGCAAGTGAATTCAATATATAGGGAAAACGTACAATATATATCTAGAGTAGAGGTCATAGATGATTATCTTATACGAATAGATTTAGATAGAGAAGTTCCCTTTTTTGAGTATATGCTGACATTTCCTATATTATCAAGAGAAGCATATAACGAATATACATTGGAAAGCAAAGAAGAATTGCCCGTAGGAACAGGTGAGTATAGGATTGCTGAAATGAATGAGAGTGTAATTGTATTAGAAAGGGATACAGTGGCGGATAGGGTTGATACTAATAGACGGGTATAGATTTCAGCCTCCTACAAGAATAGAAATAAAGATATATGAGGAAGCTGCAGAGTTATACAATAACTTATCAAGAGAAAATATAGATTTTATAAATACTACAAATATATACTATGAAAACTATATTGGATTAATTGGTTTTAATAGTCGCAGAGCTCCTGGCAGAGAATTTGATTATTTAGCCATTAATACTAGCCATAGGTTACTTTCTAATCAGGAGTTAAGAAGAGCATTAAATTATGCGATTGATAAAGAGAGTTTAGTTCATAATGTGTTTAAAAATAATTATATTGTAAGTAGCTTTCCATTAGCTTATGGAAGTTATCTTTACAATAGTGAAGATATAGAGAATGATCACAATATTAATAAAGCAAGGAGGATATTAGAAGATAATGGATGGTCAAACGGATTAGAGTTTGAGTTATTGGTGAATGAAAATGATATATATAGGATATATATTGCTGAACTTATAAAAATGCAATTACAAGAGGTCGGTATTACTATTAATGTAAGAAGAGTGGATGACTATACTTTTGAAAGATATCTTGAATACAAAAATTATGAGATGCTTTTAACTGGGAGTATACTTCCTTTGTACCCAGATCTTAATAGCTTTTTCGGGGAGGGAAATATATTTAACTACTATAATGAAGAAGTTATTGATTTATTAATATCAATAAATAGTATAAAAGATCCAAATATACTTAAAGAAAAGTATGGGAGAATAATAGAAATATACAATGAAGAAATGCCATTTATAAGTCTTTATTTTAATGCAAATATTATAATATCAAACAATAGTCTTAGAGGGAATATAGTGCACAATTGGCACAATATACTTTATAATATTCATACATGGCATATAGTGCACAATTAAAAATTTTACAAAAAGACTATGCAGATGGTCTGTATGTGATATACTAAAAAAGGAGTTGATTAAAATGAATGTAAAGGAGTTAGCTATTAAAGCTATTAATGAGCTACCAGAAGAAGCAACAATAAAAGAGGTTGTTGAAGCAGTTCAAAAGGTTTATGATAACTTGTATGCTATGGAGTTGAAGGTAGCAGTAGAGAGAGGGCTAGATGATATAAGAAAAGGGAGAGTCATGTCATTAGAAGAAGCAAGAGCATGTAGCCTAAGAGAGCTGGATGAAAAATATGAATATTGAAATAAGTGATAGAGCTAGAAAAGAAATTAATGAAATTGCTAGTTATATTGCTAAAGATTCTATATATTATGCGAAGAAGACAGTTAACGAAATTTATGACAGAATTATTAGTCTTGGAACTGGTATTTATATGGGGAGAAAAGTTCCGGAACTAAATGATGATACTATTCATGAATTGTTATATAAGAATTACAGAATTATATTTGAAATAAAAGAAAATGATATAAAGATAGCAAAAGTAATAACTATATTTCACAGTTCAAGAGAATTTGAGAATGCATATAAATCTAAATAATTTTTAATCTGAAATTTTATTCTAAACAATAATTATCCAAAATAGAAAATTAAAAAAATTAAAAAAATGCTTGACAAAGAAAAATTATGCTATATAATAAAACCAAACAAACGTTTTGAACAAATGAATCAATATTAATTTAAAGGAGAGAGAAATTATGAGTAACGAAAGTGAAGGAAAGAGAAAAGCATTGGAGATGGCACTAGGACAAATTGAGAAACAATTTGGTAAAGGATCAATAATGAAACTTGGTGAATTTCAAGAAATGAATGTAGAGTCAATCCCGACAGGAGCATTGAATTTAGATATAGCTTTAGGAATAGGCGGTATACCTAAAGGAAGGATAATAGAAATATTCGGACCAGAATCTTCTGGTAAAACAACACTTGCACTACATATAATAGCAGAAGCACAAAAAGCAGGAGGAGAAGCAGCATTTATAGATGCAGAGCATGCATTAGATCCAGTATATGCTAAACGTTTAGGAGTAGATATAGATAACTTAATAGTTGCACAACCAGATACAGGAGAACAAGCACTAGAAATAGCAGAAGCTTTAACAAGAAGTGGAGCAGTTGATATAATAGTAGTCGACTCTGTTGCAGCATTAGTTCCAAAAGCAGAAATAGATGGAGATATGGGAGATAGTCATGTAGGACTTCAAGCAAGACTTATGTCACAAGCATTAAGAAAATTAGCAGGTATTATAAACAAATCTAAAACATCTGTAATTTTTATTAACCAATTAAGAGAAAAAGTTGGAATTATGTTTGGAAATCCTGAAACAACACCTGGAGGAAGAGCACTTAAATTTTATTCTTCAGTAAGATTAGATATTAGACAAATAGAAAAAATTAAACAAGATGGAGAAATGGTAGCAAGTAGAGCAAGAGTAAAAGTAATAAAAAACAAAGTAGCTCCACCATTTAGAGAAGCAGAAATAGATATTGTATACGGAAAAGGGATATCAAGATCAGGAAACATATTAGACCTAGCGGTTAATTTAGAATTTGTAGAAAAAAGTGGAGCATGGTTTAGTTATGAAGGTAATAAAATAGGACAAGGTAGAGAAAATGCAAAAATACATTTAGAGGAGCATCCAGAATTAATGGATGAGCTAGAAGAAAAAATAAGAGATAACTTTTCACAAGCTTTTGAAAAAAGTTTAATTGATGGACAACCACTTGATGAAGAAGATGATGATGAAGAGTTAGAAGAAAAAGAATAATACATAAGAGGCGGCAAATAATTCAGATGAATATTTGCCGTTTTTTTAAATAAGCCGATACTGCTTGCTCAGTGGGAGATTCAAATAATATTAGGTGGGTTTAATAAGATTGTTGTGATTAATCATTTCTCTATATTTTAATATGTTTTGCTCTCTTGCTTGTATAGATTTTTTTAGTGTAGCTATTTGAGAATCAAACAACTGACTTAGTTTCTGAATATCCTCTTGTGATAAATCTTTTTCAGATATATCGCCATTTCGATACTGCTTTTGTAGTTTTAATAATAAAGTATCCTCATTTTCTATATTTGTTATATAGTTACGAAAAGCAGAATCTGTATGAATAGTAGCTTCTGTTGATAGTTCTTCAAAAGAAGTTTCTGGAATAGGAGAATCTCTTTTAAATAGTTTTAAAAGAGATGTTTTTATTCTATGAAATAATCCGTTTTTTGAAGTTACTGTTAAATTTTTTTCACATATATTTTCTTCCATTTTTCCTCCATAATCTGAGTTATTCTTTTGCTTTCTTATTTCCTGTCAATTCTTGATAACCATTTTCTAAATCTGCTAATTGATCATCTCTAATTTCTAATGAGGAAAGTTCTGCATTTTTACTTGCCAAAGATAGGATTTCTTGTTCAGAGTCTTTTTGTTTGGCGATGAAAGATTGTTTTAGCTCTTCTAGAATTTGTTCATTGCTCTTATTGTACAACTCATATTGTATAAGTGATGCATCTCCACCATATGTTTCCAAGTCTATAGATAATGATTGGTCCATGTGCTCTTCAAAGTGCTCTTTAAATTTTCCAACTCTATATGTTTTAGTCGGAATTAAAGTTGTGGTTGGGTCTAATTCATTAAGCTGATCTAAATCATTCATACCTCCACCTATGTGCACTTTGTTAACAAATGACATGCCTTCTGGTATAGCTACTGCTGATATATCATTATTTGCATTATGTAATAGTGAATCAAATATAGAAAGATTTTGTGCCTCTACTTGTTCGTTTACTCCACGCATAAAAGCTTCACAAACTTTATCTTGCTCTGCATGACTTGCAACTTCAGCGTTATTTATCAAAAATGTTCCTGATTTTTTGTCATAGCGTGTTAATCCTAGGGATACTACTTCACCTTCGGTGTCTAATACCAATAATGTTTTTACATCTGGTGAAGTTGCTGCTTCGACTAAGCCTGCAAAGGCAGAGTCATTAGGTCTAAAACAGCAATTAACTGCAGCTCCTGCAATATATAGTCTTACATCTGTTGGATCAGCCCAGAGATAACGATAACCTTTTTGGCTTTCATCACGACATGCTACGAAGTATTTGTGTGCTTCACCATATAGATCATTATCTATTGCGGTTGCATATAGTGCTTCAAGTACTTCGAAATCATCTTGAGAATATATGTTTTTGTATTTGCTGACAGCCATTAACAAATCATCAGTATATTCATGGCTAGTGATATAGTCTCTTGACGAAGTATAGTTGTTAATATATTCAATATCAAATTTTAATTCCTTTTGCTGACTTTTTAGAGCTTCAAGCTCTGAACGTAATGTTTCTAAATTTGCATCAGATTCTATAGTTTGTAGTTCTGCGGTTTTCCTCTTTATTATATATTTTAAATCCGACGAGTCCTTTTTAAAATGTTTCTTCGACTGGTTAAACATATCGAAAAATCTAGTTGATACGTGAGCAATTTTAGAGTTGTCCGTATTATCTATAAGGAATTTCGCTGCTTCTGGATTAAAATCTGTATTAAGTCTCATGTTTCCAAAAGTTGTGTGTATAAAATGACTACCTTTTTGATCGTCATCCTTTTTCTCAGCAACAAGTTGTTTTATGAATTGAGTAGCTTCCTTTTTTGCATTTCCATTAGTCGAAAATATACCTAAGTGGTAAGCTAATTTCAAAATGCCGGTTTTAACTTCGCCAGTAAGAGGAGCTTGCTCAATGTGTTCTGTGTAACGTATTAAATCATAGTATCTTTTGCTACTGCTTAAATATTCTTTAGCCAGCTTATCGGTATTCATATTTGCTAATATATATGGTTCGGGATAATCTTGTTCTGCAGGTATAAACTTATTCCAAAAGTTTAGAGTTTTGAATAGTGTGTATGGATCGACATCTTGAAACGTTTGTACATCATTAGCTCCTAGAATGTTTTGTAACCCTTCAACAGAACTTAGCTGTTTACCATCTATCAAAAAGCTATGGTTATCATAGGACCATTCTGATTCATCAAACTCTTCATCGTATTCTTCTTTATAATTAGACATAACCATTATTATTTTATCGCGATTCTTTATGCCAATAAACCTTGCCTTATAGTTACCATCATCATTAGCTTTGGGAATTTCAAAAGCTCCTAACTTGCCAAGAGAAACACGATTGACTCTATTTAAATCAAAGAGGTGCTTTTGATTTGGAATTTTTTGAAAAATAAGATTATCTACTTCTATTTGGTTAGACTGTAAAAGCGCACGAAGATATTTATCGTTTGTACCTTTAAAAATTATTTTTCCGAATTTACAATCTGCAATTTTTTTTGGATTAAATTTAGTATCATCATTAATAATGAACTTTTTTAAATAAGCGTTTTGTTGTGCGAGAAATAAAGTAATCTTTGAAGGGTCTATTGATGTTGAGACTATTGGAACGTTAAAGAATGCTTGTGTTCCTAATGATTTTGCGTTTATGAGACCAACATTTTCAAGTGATGTACAATCAGAAAAAGCGAATGACCCAACCTCTTCTACTGTTGATAAGTCAAAAGTAGTTAAGTTTTCATTATTAGAAAAAGCATTTGTTCCAATTTTCTTTAATCCTTTTCCCCCAAGCACTTTTTGCAAATGGAAACAACTTGAAAACACACCAGTTTCTATTTTTTCAAGAGATTCTGGCAATTGAATTTCTATAATATCATCACGAAGAGAATCATCTAATGCATCTTGTGCAATAATGTGTATGCCTTCTGGAATACGCAAAACACCACGCATAGAAATATCATCTCTTTCAATTTGACTACATATAAGTTTTCCATCTTTGACGATTGTATGCATAATAGCTCCTTTAATATATTTCGAATATTAACTTAATTTTAGCATTATTTGTTAGCTTTTTGTTATTTGTAATATAAAAGATATAAAAACTTAATAATTTATAATAATTAAAATGAATAACCAATTGACAAAGATGGCGATGAAGAAGAGTTAGAAGAAAAAGAATAATACATAAAAGGAGGTAAGAATCATATAGATTGCTTACCTCCTAATTTTTTTAAAATCTTATAATATTTTATTTAGTAGTTAGCTCATGTATTTTATTATATAGTTCTCTATTATTTTCATCGGTAAAATAACCTTCTACGCTACCTAATACTTTGTTATCTCGTATAAACACTAAAGCAGGAAGTTCTTTTACACCATACCTATCTAATAACTTATCTGATGTTACTTCTATTTTTCTAAATGTTGCTTCACTATCAAATTTTTGAAGTATTTCTCGGATTGGTATCGATTTTAATAAGCATTCAATTGTGTCTTCACTATATAACTCTAACATGAATGGCCTAGAAGAGTGTAAAACAGTATCTATATTTTCTTCAGTTGTAGAATATTCTTCTTGTATTGGAGCTGCTCCAAATCTATCAATAAATAGATCGTTTAGTGTTCTTGGATCATCTTCAATTTCTTTTTTTACTCTTTCATATTCTTCATCTGAATGTGTTACTTTAATAGCATCTACACTACAACATTCACATTTAGCGCAGTTAACACATAGATCATCATGAATTACTAATGTTTGTTTTTCTTCGTCCCAGTCAAATGCTCCTGTTGGGCAGGCTGCCAAACCGTTACAATCTTTTGAATTATCACATATTTTAAAATTAATTAATACTGCCATAAGATTAACTATCCATCCTTCCTTGTTTTACGATATAGCTTCAATTGGAGGAGTATAAGTAGCATCTAATGCTTTAGCTACTCCTTCATTTGTACATAAACCATTATATGAGTTTAACCCTAAAAGTAGGTCTTTATTGTTTTTTAATACATCTATAACATCTCCAGATACTAATTTCTTTATATATGGAAGAGTTATGTTTGTAAGTGCATATGTAGATGTTCTAGGAACCGCACCAGGCATATTTGCAACAGAATAGTGTAACACACCATGCTTCTCATAATATGGATTCTCATGCGTAGTCACCCTATCAATTGTTTCAACACATCCGCCTTGGTCGATAGCAACGTCAACTATTACAGAACCTTTTTTCATTGTTTTTACCATGTCCTCTGTAACTAGTTTTGGAGCTTTTTCACCAGGTATTAGAACAGCCCCTATTAAAAGGTCAGCTTTTTTTACATACTCAGCAATGTTATATGAATTACTAATTAATGTTGTTATATTACCACTAAATACATCGTCTATATAGTTTAATCTGTTTTTTGAGATATCTAAAATTGTTACTCTTGCTCCCATACCGTATGCCATTTTAAGAGCATTCATACCTACTATACCTGCTCCTATTATAACTACTTCAGCAGGAGGAGTGCCAGGTACGCCACCCATTAAAACTCCTTGGCCGCCATTGTTCTTTTGAAGCATTGTTGCTCCTATTTGGACGGACATTCTTCCAGCTACCTCACTCATTGGAGTTAACAGAGGAAGACTACCATCTTCTAATTGTACAGTTTCATATGCAATTCCCATTATTTTTTTTGCTAGTAAGAAATCTAATTGAGGTTTATCAGCTGCCACGTGTAAATAAGTAAAGAGTTTTTGTCCATCCTTGAAGAATGAATATTCTTCTTGAAGAGGTTCCTTAACTTTTAAAATCATTTCTGCTTTGTCAAATAAATCAGTTTTGGTTGTGATTGTTGCACCAGCAGCACGAAAGTCATCATTTGTAATAGAGCTTCCTAATCCAGCATTTTCTTCTACTAAAATGGAATGACCTAAATTGCAGAGCTCAAATACGCCGCTAGGGGTAATAGCTACCCTGTTTTCATTGTTCTTGATTTCTTTTGGTATACCGATTATCATGATTTCCCTCCTTAAATTATTATTACGGCTAGACTTCATTGTCCTACCCGTAGTAACAAGCTTTGAGTAAACTCCAACGAGTTTCTGCGCTTATGAATTTATTATATCAACAGGATAGGAAAACATCAATAAATTAACTTCATTATTTTGCTATTTTTATGATATAATTAATAACCATAGAGAGCTGTAAGTAAAATTAGAAAACTAAAAAAGATAGGATTGGTTATTATGGAAAAGCATAAAAAATTTTCACATAAAAAGTTCGAGTTATGCATAGATAAAATAGCATCTAGATTGCAAAAATTTATTAAGGAAAACAATATCAAAATAGACTATGTATCTCCTATGCTCAGAAGTGGTGGAGTGCCCGCTATGTATATTGCGAACAGATTAAATATTGTTAAGTGTGCACCTATACAGGTAAAGCATGTTGCATATAGTGATGGAACTACTGGATATGCAGATCTATTTATGCCGTTTGATTCTTTAAATAATACTAAAAAAGAGCCTGTGTTTTTATTAGTAGATGGAACGTGTGCTTCAGGTGAGAGTGCAAGAAGATGCATAGATGAATTTAAGAGTAGATACAAAGATGCAAAGATATTGTATGTTTGTATAGCAAAGCAATATGGATGCCAAAGCTTTGGGGATAGTGTTATATATGAGGATATGGTATTTCATTATAATGGAAGGAATGAGTTTACAAAAGAGAAGTGTAAAGAACTAGGTATTGAGTACTATCTTCCGCTTTATCCTTGGGAAATATTAGAACAGGAAAGAAATCATCCAGATGATTTAGAAGAAAACATTTATTATTAGTAGTACAAAGACTAAGGGGATATTGATTGAGGAAGTGGTAATATGATAGAAGAAATAGTTGAATTTGACAAACTGAAAACAAAAGTATTAAAATACATAATGTATAAAAAAAGGACGGAAAGAGAGATAAGGCAAAAGTTTGCAGAGACAGATCAAGATATGTTGGAAGAAGTTATAGAAAATTTAAAGGAACTAGAATATATTGATGATAATGTATATGTAGATAAAGCGGTAAAAGAGTTTATGAGACTTAAGAATTTGTCCTTGAAGGAGCTTAAGTATAAGTTATTAGCTAAAGGTCTTAATAGTTCGCTCATACAAGACTATATGGATAAGAATTCAGAGGAACTATGTGAATATGAAGTGGAGTCAGCAAAGAACATAGTGCTTAAGAAGAGCAAAGGTGGACCTATAGATTCAGATACTATGCAAGAACTTTCAGAGTACTTAAATAAAAAGGGATACAAGGCTGAAGCAATAAAGGGAGCAATTGATGAATAAGATATTAACTTTGGAAACAAATAGATATGCTATAAGATTGGACAATTTTGAAGGTCCTCTAGATTTGTTATGCCATTTAATAGATAAAAATAAAGTGGACATACATGAAGTTAATATATCAAATATAGCAGACCAATATATTGAATTCTTAAATGCAATGGAGGAGTTAGATTTAGATATAGCTAGTGAATTTGTTCTTATGGCATCAACACTAGTATATTTAAAATCCAAGGGGCTATTACCTACTCAAGTAGAAGATGAAGGGGAACTTACTGAAGAAGAATTAATATATAGGATTATAGAGTACAAGAAATATAAGGAAGTATCTAAAAGATTGAAAGAATCATATGAGATATTTTCAAAAAGATCGTATAAGGTTCCAGACAAGATACAGTTGCCAGCTAGAAGGGTAGAAGAAGAGTATAATCACTTAGTATTAGTAAGCACATATGAGAACATGTTAAAAAGGACTGAGCTTAAAGAGAACAAGCAGGCAATAGTAAATATTGAGAAAATAGCGATAACAGAGAGTGTAACAGTATCAAGCAAAGTGAAAGATATATTTAGAGAATTATTACATAAACCTAAGTTTGTATTTAATAAAATGTGTAAAACAAAAAAGTATACAAGGTTAGAAACAGTAACAGCTTTTACAGGATTACTAGAACTTTCAAGGAAGAATAAGGTGCAAGCGATGCAAGAAAAAGCTTTTGGTGATATAACTGTAGAAAGGACAAGGAAGAGAAAGCAAGTAGATGCATCATAGTATAAAATGAGAAAAATTGGTAAAACTATTAATGTGTATTCGGAGGTAAGAATATATGTTAATAGTTTTAATAATTTTAGGAATAATGTTTTTTATGGTAGTTGCTTTTATACTGTTAATTACAGCTACTCTAAAAATAGAAATTAGAGACCTAAATGTAAGTATGAAGGAAGATTATGACGGTGTGCGGAGAGAGTCATAAACTTAAAGCAAAGAGCACAGTGGAAGACTATATAGTTATAATATCCGTGCTTTTATTTAACAAGGTCAGAGCGTACAGCAAAACTATAGGCCATGAAGAGACCAAGCATATTAAAGAAGGAAAGCTACTAGAATGGATAAATAAGAAGTTAAATACAAAAATACAAGAAGACTTCAAAGATATATCAAAATTTATACTTAGAGAGAGAAAAAGAATTTTTAGGAGAGAGACGTGGGAAAGATTTAGAGACTTAAGGATGGAAGTGACTAAGTTAAAAATAGATATGGAAGTTGGTACAGAAAATCCAGTAGTTACTGCATACTTAACTGCAGCTATTGCTTCTATGATTTCAATAATCCTGGCATACAATGTAAGAAAAGAGAGAGCAGTAAACTATAAATATAAAGTAATACCTGCATATATAAACCAAAATTTCTTGAAAATGAAACTAAATTGTATAATCGATATAAAAATGATACATATTATAAATATAATATATATGATCTTGAGAAAAAGAAATGATGAGGAATATGATGAAGCCTCTACTAGAGAGATTTATACTCATAGACATGAGCAATATTCGAAATAAGGTTGATGCTAATATCAATGAAAATTATAGTTGAGGTAGTTGAAACAAGAAATAATAGTGCAATAAGAAAACCCGAAGATTTATAAAATCTTCGGGTTCCTTTAGTACTTAATCGACTAATTATTTAGTTTTTTACAGGTGTTACCTTTGGACTCTGCCAGTCCCGCCAGAATTCAATACTTTTTGGATTTGGCTAAGAGTGGCGTGATTAAAGTCACCAGGCAGGCTGTGTTTTAATGCGCTTGCGGTTATCGCAAAGTCGATAGCGCTTTTTGAATCATAGTCATTCAAAAGTGCATAAGTTAGGGCCGCGCCTAAACTATCACCACCACCTACACGGTCAACTATAGGTGTTATATCATAGTCGATGCCGAAGTGGTGATCTTTGCCGTCATAAAGCATGCCGGACCAGTTGTTGTTGCTTGCTGAAATGGATGTTCTTAAAGTAATAGCTACTTTAGCAAAGCCGAACATATCTACGAGCTGATTGGCTACATCCGCATAGTCATCGTGATTTAGTTGGCCGCGGTTAACATCGCTATTAGCTGGATGTATTCCAAATACATCTTCAGCATCTTCTTCATTAGCAATGAGAAGATATACATATTGCATAAGTTCGCTCATGACTTTGCCAGCTTTTTCCTTAGACCAAAGGCCATTGCGATAGTTTAAATCGCAGCTTATTTTGATTTTCTTGGCATGAGCTGCTTTGCAAGCTGCTAAAACTACATTAGCTGCGGTGTCGCTTAAAGCGGGTGTGATCCCTGTGAAGTGGAACCAATCTTTATTTACAAAGATGAGATCCCAATCAAAGTCATCAGGGGATGCGTGTGCAATAGCTGAATTTGCTCTATCATAGGTTACAGATGATGGTAGCTGGCTTGAGCCATGCTCTAAGAAATAGAGGCCTAAGCGGTTGCCGCCCCAAACGATGTCGTCAACATTTACACCGAATCTGCGTAATGCATTGCGCGCAGCGTAACCTAACTGATTTTCAGGTAGCCGCGAAACAAAAGAGGCATTTATCCCTAAAGTAGCCAATGATACGGCGTAATTTGCTTCTGCGCCGCCATATGATATATCCATTTTGTCTACTTGAACGATGCGAGAAGTGCCAGCCGGTGAAAATCTTCCCATGATTTCTCCCAACGAAACTACGTTTGGTATGATTTTAAGATCTAACATACTGATTCTCCTTTTAATGTTTTTTTAAGATCCTCATAAAACAATTTGTTACGTGTTTGTTGTGATGGAACTTAGGTCATATCCATGTCATGGTGAAAACTCCCTTCATAGTTTTTAGTACTAAAGATAGTCGTTGTTCCGCATATATTAACAATCATATATGCCAAATTATAACTAACTTGAATATAACTATATCACCGACTGCAAATTATGTCAACGAACATATAGAGGGATTGCCTTTAAGATTATGTATGAATTAAATCTCTAAAAAATGGAATTAAACTGTATAATCGATATAAAAATGGTACATATTATAAATATAATATATATGTTTGTAAGAAGAAGGAGTGGTAAGAAATATGATGGAACATCCAATAGAAGGTCTTATGGTTACGGCCATGAACAGTATTCAAGACATGGTTGATGTAAATACAATTGTAGGAGAACCAATTGAAACAGCAAATAATACAACAATAATTCCAATATCTAAAGTATGTTTTGGGTTTGCGGCAGGAGGAAGTGAGTTTAAAGGTGAAACAATTGATGAGTATACAAAAAAAGAGCAGGAGGAAATGGTACAATACAGATTACCATTTGGAGGAGGAAGTGGAGCAGGAGTAAATATTAATCCAGTTGCATTTTTAGTGGTAACTGATAAAAATGTAAAATTATTACCTGTAAAGCATACTTCAGCAATAGATAAATTGATAGATTATGTGCCAGACCTATTTGATAAAGTAAATGAGAGTATAGAGAAATCAGGAATAATTAAAGAGAGACAGGAAGATGAAGAAGTAGAAGATATAAATATAAATAAAATCAAAGAAACTGTAGCAGATAAGGTAGAAACAATGGGAAGACGCAGACCAAGAAAACGTGCCACTTCGGGAAGAACAAATCTAACATATGAATTTGACTATACTGATAAGAAACCAGAAACACATATAGATAAGGAATTAGCAGAATATATTGAAGAGGAAGAAATGGATGATTAACATTAAAGAAACAAAGGACAGAGCCTGAGGGTTCTGTTTTTTTTGTTGCTTAATATAATTAAGCAAGAGGTGAAGAAAATATTTATGACGCATAACGATAAAGTTAGATACAAGAAAATGATATTGATTACATTAATAATAATTTTTATTATTAAACTAGTTATATTTAGTACAGTAACAGCATATCAGAATATAAATTCTTCACGTGGTGTTTGGGGACAACAAGAGGAAGAAAAGGTAGAAGAAGAACCAAAATATATTAAGTGGGTTGACTTTAGTTTGACACTAGAGGTAATGGAGAAAACATCAAAACTAGATATAGAGTCTCATATAAATAACGAAGAAGTAAGGCTAAATTGGATAGAGTTAATTGCATATTTGGCTTGTAAGTATGGGAATAATTTTGCGAGCTTTAAAGCACAAGACTTAAATGATCTGGTGGAAAAATTGCGAAGTGGTACAACTATAGAAGAGCTAGCCGAAGGAAGGAAATACTTTTCATATTATTTAGAGAGCTATACCGCTATTTTAGGTGAATTTATTGGGACGTATCAAATTGAAACTATAAATGAAGAAGGGGAAAGAGTTTGGGAAGAGAGGTATGGACTAAAAGCTTTCTTGCCTATAGCCAGAGGGTATGGGTTTAGTCATTATGATGATTTTGGAAACTCAAGAAGTTATGGATATAGGAGAGTACATTTAGGAAATGATTTGATGGGTAGTATAGGAACGCCGATAATCGCTGTAGAATCTGGAATAGTTGAAGCAGCTGGCTGGAATCAATATGGAGGTTGGAGAATTGGCATAAGGAGTTTTGATGGAAAAAGATATTACTACTATGCGCACTTGAAGAAAGATAATCCATTTATAAGAGACATGTATGAAGGGAGAGTTGTTGTTGCAGGAGAGGTAATAGGGTATTTGGGAATGACAGGATATAGTAGAGAAGAAAACGTAAATAATATCAATGTTCCTCATTTGCATTTTGGGATGCAACTAATATTTGACGAATCGCAGAAGGAAGGTACAAATCAAATATGGATTGATGTTTACCCTATAATAAATTTTCTGAAACGAAACAGAACAGAAGTGCATAGACCAGAAGGAAGTAATGATTACATGAGAAAGTTTAATTTTATGGAAGCGAATATTCATGATTAATTAAAATATGTTATAATAATTATGATATAATATTGAGAATATATTAATTTAGAATTGAGGTAGAAATTATGTTTTTTTTTGGAGTACAAGATCATCATATTATGACGAGAATAAGGGGGCGTAAGATTTTTGCAATAATGAAATTGGCCGCTCTGTTGGCTCTTGCAATTTTTACTGTGGTTATGTATTGGGTAACGTTTAAACCAGAGGTTGCAATGCCTATGGGAGCTATAAGGAGCAACTATTTGTTTGTACAATTAATAGCAGTATTAGCAATAGCATTTTTATCACGTCTTTCTTATCGTTTGCCAAAAACCAATACAGGATTAATAAGATATTATAAGAAAATGGTGATAATAGGTTTTATTTTTGTTTTTGTATTTTTAGGTGTTTTGATACATCTTGGTAATATCTATAATGAAGATGCATATGCACAATTTTACGATGAAAATTTAAAAGATATAAGGATTACATCTAATAGAGAAATGACATTAGAAGAACAAATGAAATCAGCATTGTTGGCTATACAAAGGTATACGGACATCAACTTAGATGGACTACCTTTGCCGGCTCAGAGAAGTACAAGAGAAATTTTTATAGATGAAAATGTACAAGCATATACTTATTTCCAATTTCAAGCACTTCTTCTTATAGGACGGTATGCGGAGTTATAATAATCCTTAATATCAAACGATTTAAAACGATACAGGGGTATAAAATGCAAGAAGCAAAATCAGAGATATTTTATGAAGACAAAAGTAACATATAATTTTTTCGAAAAAACACCTACCTATATGAAATTGATTTTACTATTGTGTAAAACAAATGTCAATAAAACGAAACTGTGCTGCCAAGAAATAAAGCTTGTTGACAAACTATATCGTAGAACATATAATCGAGAAAGTAAAATTAAAAGTTTTATCTAAATCTATTTAAGAGGTGATATGTGATGTCAGTGGTAATTGAAGCAAAGAATTTAACAAAGCGCTATGGATATAGAGACACAGTCTTTATGGCCTTAGATGGTGTTGATGTGAAAATTAAAAAAGGTGAAAGCGTTGCTATTGTTGGGAAATCAGGGTCTGGCAAGAGTACTCTAATGCATATTCTTGCATTAATGGATAAGCAAACAGATGGGGAGTTGCTGATCAATGAGACTAATGTTGGAGGATACAAAAGTAAACAGTTGGATCAACTCCGAAATAAAGAATTTGGTTTTGTTTTCCAGCATTTTTTCCTAAATCCAAGAGAAACAGTGCTAGAGAATGTCGCGCTTCCTCTTAAAATTGCGGGGATTTCTAGGAGAGAAGCTCATAAAAGGGCAAGAGCTGCGTTAAAAGCAGTTGATCTAGAAGACAAAGCAAGAAATAAAGGTACTGCGCTTTCAGGTGGTCAAAAACAGAGGGCTTGTATTGCAAGGGCTGTTGTTACAGATCCTCAAGTGGTGTTTGCTGATGAACCTACAGGGAACTTAGACTCGACAACAGGTAAGCAGGTAGAAGAGTTACTGTTTAACCTTAACAAAAATCAAGGGATAACATTAGTAATTGTAACTCATGATTCTGAATTAGCTGCAAAGTGTGACAGACAAATTGTAATTAAAGATGGTAAAATCTTAGAAGGGTAGATGTAATATATGAAAATTTTTGATATTTTAATAACTGCAACACGAAATCTCTTTAGAAGTAAAGTAAGGACGTTTTTAACTATTTCAGCTGTATTTATTGGTACTTTTGCTATTGCATTAACAGTTGGATTAAATATTGGAGTAACTAATTTTCTAAACCAAGAAATTGGAGCACTAGGGGCAGAGGATGTTTTAATGGTTTGGAAAAATACAGATGAGCCTATACCAGGTTTTGGAACTGATAATGATGGACCAAGGCGTTATGTTGAAAATGAGTTGCCACCCGCGCAAATCAGTCAATCTGAGATGGACGAAATTTTAAATCTTGATAATGTTTCTGAGGTTATTGTTTTTAGAATGGTGAGCGTTAATAATATTCGAGTAGAAAATTCTGAGAGGTATCATATTCCTCTGGATATTGGGTTGCCAAATATGAATATGAATTTATTAAGTGGTGAGCATATTAATCATCAATCAGAAAACCCAGAAATAGTGCTTAGCTATGAATTTGTAGAAGTATTTGGATTTAGTGATGCTGATGATGCTATAGGAAGAGAAGTAATATTTGAAGTTTCACAGCCAGATGGTTATACACGAGAAGTAGCAGCAACAATTGTGGGTATTCATCAAATCAGTGCTTTAGTTATGGGCGCTGGAGGAGGAGGAGCTGTTGGTAACGCTGCATTAATAGATGAGATTTCAGCCATAAATATGTATGGATTACCTGAAGAGATGGTAGATGCTATTTTCTTCCTGGCTGTTGTTGTAGATGATATTTATGAAATGGAATATACAAGAGAAGTGTTAACTGATATGGGATTAATTTCACAGACTTTAGAGGAGCAAGTGATTGAAATAATGGGAATAGTTAATGCGATATCTGCTGGTATTATCTTATTTGGTGCTATTGCGCTTATGGCCGCACTATTTGGAATTGTAAATACACTTTATATGTCAGTACAAGAAAGAACCAGAGAGATTGGATTAATGAAGGCACTAGGACTTGGAAAACGTAAAATATTTTTGATATTCTGCTGGGAAGCTGCAATGATTGGTTTCTTTGGAGCAGCCATAGGTTTACTTGCGGCAATGGGAGTTGGTAGCATAATCAACCAAGTAGCGGCTGAAACATTTTTAAGCACAATGCCTGGATTCCAGTTAATAACTTTTACTTTAGTGTCAAGTTTAATGGTAATTCTAATAGTTATGTTTATTGCATTTTTAGCAGGTACTTTGCCAGCTAAACGTGCTTCTAAGATGGATCCAATTACTGCATTGAGGGTAGAGTAAAATTTAAATATTGATGATGTGTTAGTGAAAAACTCCTTTGATACAATAAGAAAGTTGTATCGAAGGAGCTTTTTAATTATTATTATGAATTATTACTATGCAATGTTACTAAAATATCATAAAGTCTTGTTCTTATTAATACATTTATAATAGGCAATGAAAACAATATAAAGGATTGACGGTTATCCTATAATAAACTTAAGGAGGAGCGACTTTGAGGATTAGAGTAATAAAGCTTAATTATAGATTAACAATAGCGTCATTAGTTTTAATGATAATGATAATTACAATAGCTACGCTTACAAGTGTAAGAGCTTCAGAACCAATGGAAGAAGAAAAAGGAATAAGGATTCCGATCATCATGTATCACAGCATTTTGAAGTCCAGGACAGGTAAATATATTGTTTCTCCAGCGCAGTTAGAAGAAGATTTGAGATATATAAAGGAAAAAGGCTATGAAACTATAGTGATGGCAGATTTAATAGCATATGTACATGAAGGAAGGGAACTGCCAGAAAAACCAATTATTTTAACATTTGATGATGGCTTTTATAATAATGCTCATTACTTAATACCGTTATTAGAGAAATATAATATGAGGGCTGTAATCTCTGTGGTAGGAAAATACACAGATGATTTTAGTGAAGCAAATGATATGAATATTAACTATGCTCATTTTAGGTGGGAAGACATAAAGAGGTTGATTCCTGAGGGAGTAGTAGAATTCCAGAATCATTCATATAACTTACATAGAATTGAAAATGGACAGAAAGGAGCTAGAAGGAAAAGAGGAGAATCGGTAGAGGACTATGGAAAGCGTTTGGAAGCAGATTTGCTTAAGTTACAAAGATTATTTAAAGAAAATACAGGATTTACACCTACTACATTTACCTTTCCGTATGGGGCATATAGTAAAGAATCAACAGAGATTTTAAGAGAGTTAGGTTTCAAAGCAAGCCTTATTTGCGAAAGTGGTGTAAACTACATTACTCGAGATGAAAATAGCTTGTTTAGCTTAAAGAGGTTTAATAGAAGTGGAGGGACAACAACGGAGAGATTTTTTAAAGGAATATTGGAGTAGAAACTAAAGAATGATTAAGTAATGCGTTGCGAAACATGTAATATTGTAGTAAAATTAATATGTAGAACTATGATTCTAAATATTAATTAGGAGAAATGGTATGAACCAAATCCTTGAATTTGAAAAAAAGGCAGAAACAAGCGAAGTCGAAAAAAGAATACTGGTAGAAGAGTACATCGAAGAGAAGAAAAGTAGTAAAAAAGTAGTAGTGTTAGTAAGTGTTATATTGATATCACTTATTGTTATTGCTGCGGGTGGATATGTTTTTTTATTTAATAATTACGATAATACTGGGACAACTTTAATGGCTACTTTTTCAGATGGTACTATTAGAAGCATAAGAGTACCAATAGAGTTTAGAGAATCCGAATATATGGAGTTTGAAGGGTTAAACATTATTGTTGTTGATTTTTCTGATCAAAACGATATTAACTATATAGATAGTGTAGAAGTAGATGCTTCAGAATATGAGCTTGAGAATATAAATATGGATGTATATATTAAGCTGTCAACTGGAGAATTAGAAATACATGAAACAATAGTAATTAGTGATGAGGCTACTTTGAGCTTTAGCCCGACTGAAGCTACTAAATATATTTTAGTTCATGTGCCTGTAGATGACATGTTGCTTAATCCAAGGATTGTTATGAATAGAAATGATATATATCTTATTACTCCTACTATCCTTCCAGAGAACAGTACTAATAAGGATGTTGTTTTTACTTTAGTAGGTGAGGATATTGCTGATATAGATAATGAAATTGTTCATATAGATGAAGATGGGTTTCTTGCATCTGCTGGAGCGGGACAAGCAATTGTAAGGATAACTATAGAAGACGAGCCAATCCAAAGATATGTCCTAGTAACAGTAAGAAATATACCGGATGAGATCATATTAGAACAAGAGAGCATAAGAATAGAAGAAGGGCAATCGCGTGATATCGTAGCTAGAGTTATACCGGAGGATGCAGTAGATAGAGAACTTGCTTGGGCATCTTTAGATGATGAGATAGCAAGTGTAGATGAAGATGGAAGACTTACAGCGCACAGTCCAGGTAGTACTGTAATTGTAGTTCAAACTAAATTTGAACCTCCCGTTACAAGAGAAATTCAAGTGGAGGTAACTGCTAGGTCAGTCCTTCAACCACCGTCAACACCAGAGCCGACGCCAACGCCGCCAGGTGATGCAGGCGAACACAGAGGGCCAACGTATATTAATGGAATATTAATTGTAAATAGACAGTTTGGTCTGCCCCCTACATATAATCCCGGAGTAAACCCTCAAGCATTAGCAGGCTTCAATAGGATGAGAGATAGTGCAGCAAGCGAAGGGCTTACCCTAACTATAATTTCAGGTTTCCGTTCATATCAAACACAAAGGGAAATATGGGAAAGAAGAGTGAGGCAAAGTGGAGAAGCTGAAGCCAGTAGAATTGTAGCAAGACCGGGTCATTCAGAGCATCAAACAGGGCTTGCATTTGATATAAATTCACTATCGTTTTCATTTGCATATACAGCAGAAGGGATATGGTTAGCAAATAATGCACATAGATATGGATTTATAATAAGATATCCTGAGAATAGCGAGCATATTACAGGATTTGTATTTGAACCATGGCACATTAGGTATGTAGGAACATTCCATGCTACAAATATATTTACAAGTGGAATAACGCTAGAAGAGTACCTAGGACTTCATTACTAGTATAGAACATATTAATAATTACCACCTGGCTAAGCTGGTGTGGTAAGAGAAAAGCAGACACGTAAAAATACGTATCTGCTTTTTCTTTGTATGGAGTGATAAAATCTTTGTATGAAAGAAGAGGTTAAACGGGAAGGCCTAAAGGAGGGAAAAACAAGAGATGGATTAAACAAGCAAAATTGGAAATTTTTATGTAAATATGCTATAATTAAAGTAGATCTTTTTTGTTTAATCCTATTTTTGCAACATTGGGATTACAAGAAGAACAAAAAAATTATTTTATAGGAGGATACTTTCATGGAAAGTACATTCAAAATGCAATTAAGCAAACGGATCACAGGGTTGATCAATTATCCCCTCGGTGATGACCACATCCACAGTGATAACCCCGGCTATCATTATTATATTCAGAGCTTAAAGCCCGGGTATCCCTTGCTCGCGATGCACTACCGCGGACCGTTGATGTTAGTTCTTCCCAATGCTGATTATCAGCGTTTGGAAAAGTCCGAAATCACGGTCGATGAGTACATTGAAACATCCCATTTTAACTACGGTTTCCTTTGGGGTGGCGGTGGACTCATTAGCGGTGCGTACTGGCAACCGCTCGAGGATGTTCCTGGAATCCACGATACTAACCGTATCAGTCGGTATCTCCGAATTCTTAGCTGCCGTACTGGCACTCGGTCACATGGACATAGTCCTACTGCTGAGCGTTGCCAAAAATGTCAGCTTGATGAAACAGGATGTCCTTATTCCCCGCTTAACCAAACTGGTTGTTGGGATAATGAAATCCAAGAGCCTGATGGACGTGTCGAGTTATTTAACGCAATCGGCGAAAGATTGGAGAAAGAGCTGGGTTTCAAAATTGGCAATGTGATGTCACACAGCAACGACTCCGGCGAATTACTTCTGTTCCCTGGCTTCGAACCAAATTCGGTTCAAGCATATGTGAACAAAGACTTGCTGAATGATTTGCTGTATCATCCGAAAGAGGAGCGCGATTGGATGGCAATGGCACAAAGTTTCAAGATTACTCTTGGAATCTCTTGGCAGCCTGACCGAATGGCAATGGATGATGATACCTCTGACAAGCATGAATTTTGCCTTGGATTTTGGGGCGACAAGATGCCGAAAGCCGAAACGCAAGAGCCCACAGATGAATTAGATGAGGCTGATTCAAAGAAAACATCTCCGTTCGCTTTTATGCTCAAATTGTTCCTAGGAAAGTAAAGAGAGGATCTTTTTAGAACCTCGAAAGCAAAAAAGCCAATGATTATTCATTGGCTTTTTGCTTACCATTATATTTTTCTGAGTTACCATCTGAGCAAACTAAACCAATCTTCGAATACGCGAGAAAGCATATTTGGAAAAGTTAATCCGCATTATATCAGAGCCGGCTACTAAGTTGGTGCTGCCAACTATTTCACCATCAATTGAATAAATAATTTCTCCTAGTACTTGACCTTTTGTTACTGGTGCAGAGACTATTTCTTTTAGATCCATACTGCTAGTGATATTACCAGAAGTGCCTTTTGGAACTAATGTTCCGGTATCTGTTTCAAATACAACAGTTACGGTATTAGCAACTCCTTTTTCAACTTCAATAGATTTTACTTCTTCATCTTTTACAGAGAGAACAGCGTATTCAAAATTTGCAAAACCATAGTCTAGTAATTTACTAGCCTCAGCAAAACGAATAGCAGATGTTTCAGATTTCATGACCACAGCTACAAGTGATAAATCTCCTCTAGTAGCTGTTGCAGATAAGTTAAATAAAGCGATAGAGGTTGAACCGGTTTTTAATCCAGTAGTCCCGTTATATGTTCTTATCATCTTATTAGTATTTACAAGCTGAGACTGGCCATCTCTTAAACTATCCATCCATATCAAGGTGTAATCAGTAATAGTAGGATGATTATTCATAAGTTCTCGAGACATGATAGCTATATCATGAGCAGATGTTACATGGCCATCTTCGTCAATTCCATGACAATTTTTAAAGGTAGTATCATTCATGCCCAATTCTTTAGCTCTTGCATTCATTTTTTCTACAAAAGCTTGCTCGCTTCCAGATATAAGTTCTGCCATTGCAACAGAAGCGTCATTTGCAGAAACTACAGTTATGGCTTTTAACATTTCGTGTACACTTAATGTTTCTGCTTCTTCGAGCCATATTTGTGAGCCTCCCATGCTCCTTGCATGTTCTGAGACAGGAACTTGGTCTTCTAAATTAATTTGACCACTATCTATAGCTTCCATAATTAATAGCATAGTCATAATTTTCATTACTGCTTATTAAATGGAGAAATGTATTTAACAGATTTAATTTCATAATGACACGAGGAGTTAATTGTGTAAATAGAAGATACCAGCATGGTCTACATAAAGTTGCAAAAAACTCGGAATTGTGATATAATATGTACATAATAAATTACAAAGGAGCTGTAAAAATGTTATTTAAAGCTGTAAGAGCACCACAGTATAGTCTGTTACCTGCCTATGGAGGGATTGCAGTTTATTTACCTTCTTTAACTTTCAGAAGGAAAATCAAAGATATTGATCTCGAAGGGCTTGAAGTTAAGCTTAACAAAAAGAGAAAATCTATATTCTCGGCAGTTCAACAAGCGGCTGTTAAGGGATTAGAAATATGCAATTATGCGAGAGCGAGCGACGCAGAAGTAGCAGAGATTGAACAACGTGACGGAATGTGTGCAATAGTTTTTAAATTTCCAGAAAGGCGAGGCCTGATAAACTTTACCTACAATGTAGGTACAATTGCAGTAAAGGCGTAAGCAAGTTCCTATAATTCTCTATTGAGGAAAAATGCCACAAGCAAGCATAGTAGCTAGCTTGTGGCATTTACCGTGTTACCCAAATTTAATTCCATACAAATAGTGAAAGAAAATAATAATATCTGAAATCACTCCTTCCAAATAAAAACTAAAACCAGGGAATAAAACGAAAAGAGAAGCAATTTTGTATGCACAGTTAGGATTTTATGCTATGCAATAAAGTACATTTTTACAAAACGAACAAACGTTAGAAGTGCATATGAATATTCAATTTCAAGAGTTTCAAACTATAGATATAGCAGAAGAATATGCTAAGAAAATTGGTATTATTTAAAAGCTTGTTCATAGGATTTATTGTAGAGGTGGTGTCTTTTGGATAGTGCAAAAAATACTACACAAAAGATAATGAAAATTGGTATTTCCACTGAAGAAAATATAGAAAGAAAAGTTGAATTGGAATTGGAGATTGAAATTAACAAGGAGTTATATGAGAAAAAGATTATAGATAGAAACACATATGAAAAAGTATTTAAGGAGTTGATAAAGGAACAAAAAGCTATATCTGTCTTATGAAATAAATTGCACAATTGACCTATTGTAGGTAGCTATTATATAGATTTAGCAATAGAGGAGTGGATTAATAATGGATTTATATGAAGTAAGAAAAGAACTTGCAATGGGAAAAAGCATTTACGATTTAGATCTAAGGGTAACCTTTTATGCTAGAGTTTCTACAGATAAAGATGCACAGTTAAATTCTTTAGATAATCAAGTATCTCATTACACAAACTATATAAAGAATGTTCCTAAATGGACTTTCGTAAATCGGATATATTGATGAAGGTTTGAGTGGTACCAGTGTACTTAAAAGGGAAGACTTTTTGAGAATGATAAATGATGGAAAGAAAGATGAGTTTGATTTAATTCTAACAAAAGAGATTTCACGTTTTTCAAGAAATACATTAGATAGTATCAAATATACACAAGAGTTATTAATGAATGGAGTAGGAGTTTTATTTGAATCTGATAATATTAATACTATTATGCCAGATTCTGAATTAAGGCTTACTATAATGTCATCAGTAGCTCAAGAAGAAGTTAGAAAGCTGTCAGAAAGGGTTAGATTTGGTTTTAGAAGGAGCATAGAAAAAAGAGAGATACTTGGTAATAATAATGTTTATGGGTATGAGAAAAAAGATAAAGGTTTGACAATTATAGAAGAAGAAGCGAAATGGATTAGAGAAATGTATACCATGTATGCGCAAGGAGAACATGGAACATATACATTAGCTAAAGCATTAGGCGATAGAGGTATGAGAACTAAACAAGGAAAAAAGCCTTTACCAACAACAATAAAAAGAATGATTGAGAACCCTAAATATAAAGGATATTACAGAATTAACGCATTTCCTACTTTAGACTATAAGAGCAAGAAACAGATAAGAAATCCTAAAGAGAAATGGGAAATATTCGAGTGCAAAGAGAAAATACCTGCTATAGTTTCAGAAGAACTATGGGATAAAGCAAATGCCATTCTAGAAGCAAGGCAGAAAGACCTTAAAGAAAAAGTGAAAAGTAAAGATGTTTTTCAAAATCGTTATCCTCTTAGTACATTAATGCATTGTGGAGAACACACTGACAGAGTGTTTACAAGAAAAGGTATAAGAAAAGGAAAAACCGAAGTAATGTGGATGTGTTCAGAGTATAATACAAAGGGTAGAACTGCTTGTGAATCACCTTTCATATATGAAACAGAGATAATGCAAATATTAAAGAAAGTATTAAAGAAATTCAAAATAAATAAAGATAGAATTTTAGCTGATCTAGTTTCTAAATATGAAAAAGTCGATATTAAGAAAAACTTTGAAAGGGAAATTTCAAGGTTAGAAAAGGAAATAGAAAAAGTAAAGAGCAAGAGGGATAAACTTTTGGAGCTAAATATTAATGGTTTTATAGAGATGAAAGAGTTAGCTGAACGAAACACTGTATTAAATGATGAAATTCTAGTTTTGAAAGATGAAATAGATGTCATCAGAAAAGAAAAAGAGGGAACAAGTACATATAAGGATAACATCTCAAAAATTAGAAAGGTAATAGAAAATAAACTGAATGTTGAAAAAAACATTGACAGACTTATACCATTGTTAATAGAAAAAATCACAGTATCAAAAATTAATAACGATAGAAGAAAAATTAAATTAGACATAGAGTTTAAGTTTGGGAAGGGCTTATTAGAAACTCTGGATAAAACTAAAAAAAAAGACTGTCAAATTAACAGTCAAAAGTGTTCATTAGATGCACAGTTATCTTAGTAACACTGGCAGGCCTTAGAGCTTCATGTATATTGTGCCCATATAATATATTGCCAGATTTTTGATCCATTAAGATAGCAGAAGTAGATGTAAGTTCTAAGAAATTGCCGTGATTTTTCTTCTATAGCTTCACCGATTTCGCTAGGAGAAACTGATGTCTCAATAGAACTTGACCAAACGTAACGAGCATTTGGGTTTACAGCATAAACGCTGCCAAAAGGAATAAGGATACCTGATAGTACAAAAGTAAAGAGTATATATGTACATAGATATTTAATTTTTCGCATTAAAAACCTCCTAATATGAAAGTACTTACTAAATGTTATTCATCTAAAACAGAAATAGAATGAAATGTTTTTATGAACAAAAAAAGGGATGAGTAAATTTTTTACTCATCTACTTTTTTCCTATACATTTGCCCTAACGATCCTTACCGTAACTTCAGTATCATTAGCAGAGGCATATATTTTTATTGGAAAGCTATTATTATTCTTAAATTTAAGATCAACACCACCGATAAGCAACCGCAGCATCTCTACCTTCTGGGACATAATCTACATCTCTACTATGCTCATGCCTTTCAACAACCTCAAGTCCGTGTGCTTGCAATACAGCGTTGTATAAAGTGCTACTTAACTGACATTTACCTCCACCATAATCTTGAATGAGTTCTCCTTGTCCGCCGAAAGTGGTTGCTTTTTCATATCCTTTTTCAGGAGTAGCTGGGCCTAATGTACTTGTAAAAGAGAAAACTGTATTGGCATCAACTTGCTTCCCATTTAATTCACCACAAGCTAAGACGATGTTTTTTTGTCTATCAGGATCTTGTGACAAAATTTTAGTGGTATAAGAAGCGAGTTCGTGTTCTCTTTGTTGTCTGTCGTTTCTACTTGAAGGAGAAACATGAAGCCTACTTGCTTGAGGAACTGAGTTGTTTTCGCCATTCTCATCATTACTACCACAACCAGATAATAAAACTAATATAAGTGGTAAAACTATTAAATATTTCATTTTTAAAAAATCCTTTCATTTGTTATTAAATAGTATGTCCAAAAAAATCTGAAATATTGACAAAAGAATAAAATGTAGTATAATTAAAGAGTAGGAGAGATTGATTATGTTAGCAAAATACTGGAAAAAAATAGGACTAGTTATTTTAATAATAGCTGTCTTATGGAATTTAATTAGTAAATTATTCGATGTAATATCTTTTGATACTGCAATCGCGAATATTAGAGTACAAGTAGAAAGATTGAACCCTAGCGAAGATAATGAAGAAGAGGAAGATGACGGAGAAGCTTATGAGGCTGAAGTTAGAGTGATTCCAGAAGCTACAGAAAACGGGGAAACTACAAATGGAAGAGAAACGAGAGGGACAAGAGAGACTAGAGAAAATAGAGTGAATAGAGAAGATGAATAATTATTATTGCAATATTTAAAAAAATATGTTAAAATAAGCGGAGTAATTTCTACAAGGTCTATCAAAGCTTGTTACTGAGATTGACACAAGTAGAGAGTTTGCGTAATAGAAACGCTACAAAAAGAGAGGTGAACTATACAAAATGAAAGCAGAATTACATCCAGAATATAATAAAGCAACTATCACATGTGCATGTGGGAATGAGTTTGAAACAGGTTCTACAAAAACAGAAATGAAAGTAGATATTTGTTCTAATTGTCATCCATATTGGACAGGTAACTTGAAAAGAGATACAACAGGTGGTAGAGCAGATAAATTCAAGAAAAAATATGGAATTGGTTAAATTGAAAAGCAATTTAGCGGATCGAATTAGAAAAAAGGGACAAATAAATAGGAAATATTGAATATGCAGATATTATCAGGAATGATTTCTAAACTTAATAGAAGTCATTCCTTTTAAGTTTGTGATGCCTATTTTGCATGGTATTTTTTAAAAAAAGCGAAAACAATATTTTTCTATTCATAATTTCTCCTTTTTTGTAATATTCTATATGTTGAAGTTCGAATTCAAAACAAAATATATTTTTGATGCTCAACAACCAATAGTTCAATATTCTACTCTGACCTCATAAAACTCATTATTAGGTATACCATAGAAATAATTGCCTGTTATAATCAAAGATCTCCTAGTCAAACGGTGTACAAAAAAAATGTTAATAGAAGCAATGTAATGAACAGGATACTTAGAATTATAAATAACATTTTTTTGTTTTTCATAATTTCTCCTTTTTTATAATATTTAAGTACATATTACCATAATAAATATGAAAAGTATATATAAGGAAGCAAAAGTAATAAAAGGAAATGTTGACAAAGGTCATAAGTTGACATATCATAATTTTATAGAGGGTATGAAGTTTAATGAGTCGGGGAGGAAGGAAAAGTGAAAAAGAAGTTACTAATAATAGCAGTTATAGCATTAATAATAGCAATGAGTGTAGGATTCTTTATAATACGCAATAGAAATTCAAGTGAATTACCAATATATTCATTTGAATTAGAAGGAAGCCACCCTAATAGGTGTGGTGAATGGAAAATTATTATATCAGATTACTATGAATTTAAGAATGAATTTAATGAGGCTGAAAGAGCTGGATTAGAAAGGTATGACTCAAGTTTCTTTGATGAAAAGTCATTAGCAGCTATATATGTGGTGAGACCAACTCCTATATGGGATATAATAAATAAGTGTGCACGAGTAGTAGATGATAATACAGTAGTGATAAGATACAACCTTCGTCAAAGAAGATGGGTTGGAACACTCGATATGACAGTATGGTCTGCTATAGTTGTAGAAATACCCAAAAATGTAACAAAGATAATTGTAGAAAACAATATTTGCTTTAACTATGATTGTGAGTGTAATTATATTTACCAAGAGTATATCTTTGATGAAGCATCACGGTTGGTAAATGACAATATATGAGAGTTTAGTTTGTAAGAAATAGCAGATTAAACTTTTTTATTGTTTCAAATACGACATACAAAATAAGGGAAAAATGCAATTTAAAACAAAAATTGACAATATATGAGAGTTGAGATATAATCACCAAACAAAACTTTAGAGAGGGTGATGCAAACTTGCAACATTTAAATAAGAGAGGAGCGTGGTTAGTAGGTTAGCGAAGTCGTAGTTCAAAATGTTTTAGGAGGTAAAGACAATGTTAGTGAAACACAAAAAACAAAATCGATCAAAATCAGGAGGAATTGTAATGAACAAATTAAATTTCAAAAAACGGGTTAGCCTTTTACTTGCCTTGATAATGCTGTTTTCATCAATAATGACTACGGAATCTAAGGCACAGGAACTAGGAAATGAGTTTGTTTACGGATATGATAATTGGTCTAGTTATGATTATGAATATAATTACCAAGATCATATCTTTGACGAAGTGTCACGGCTGATAAATGACAATTGGTGTTATAACTTTGTAGGGAGAATTAACTTCAGACCAGGTTGTAGTTTCATGGAAGTCGATGGTATCCAGAATGAACTCGATTCTGAAGCTGTTCCAGTAATGGAATATGATGAGATCATTCTTCCGCTTAATCCAATTATTGAAATAATAGGAGAGGATATATCTTTGGAGCCTTTGATGAGAGGAATGACAATTGGTGATGAAATTGTCATGTTGCCGGTTAGCTCCATTGCGGAACATCTTGGTTTCGAATATTATTGGGATTCAGAAGAGGAGAAAGTGATTTTGACAAGGCATTTTCAAACGAGACGCCTAATTGTAAAAACATTTGGAGAAGTTAACCTTGAATACTTGGGAGCTACAGATGTTGTCAGATCATTTGATAATGTAGTATATCTACAATTTGCAACAATAGAAGAAACGCGAGTTGCGTTTGATAAACTGCTAATATCAAATGAGATTGAATGGGTTGAGCCAGATCTTGTAATAACTCTACATGAAATGGGTATTCAAGAAGCTGCTTTTGAACCATTTAGTGCTGGCAGGTGGGATAATGTAGGAAGAGTAGGAACAGATAGGTATGCACAATATTTGCGGAGTATAGGAAGAGGAAATTATCGTAGCGTGGTAGCTGTTTTGGATACAGGAGTACAATCCAATCATCATCTCCTAGACGGCAGAGTCCTAGATGGTCGTAATTTTGTGAATAACACCTATAATACATCAGACCCTCATGGACATGGTACCCATGTAGCAGGAGTGATAATAGCAAACACACCTGGTTTAGATGTTCGGATTATGCCAATAGTAATAGCATCTACTCAAGAAAGACCTACTCTTTCAAGGATGAGACTAGGTGTTAATTGGGCAATTACAAGACGTGTAGATGTTATTAATATTAGCGCAAGTATTGAACTTCCTCCGCTTCATACTCTTAATTTGCAGCTTAGGTCTTTGGAAAATGAAATAAATAGAGCTATAGATAATGAAATTGTAGTAGTTGTGTCTGCAGGGCATAATAGCGTTAATGTTAATACTCTTACACCTGCTCGTATGAGCCGTGTGATTACTGTAGCTGCATCTACAAGGTTAAGTAATATGTACAGAAATACAAACTTTGGAGCTGGTGTGTGCATATCTGCACCAGGCATGGATATTTTCGGGCCATGGAATAATAGTAATACTGAAGTAATGACTGGAACATCATTTGCAGCACCACATGTTTCAGCAGCTGCGGCAATGACTTTGATACGTCACCCGGAATTAAGTCCGGCGGAGGTGCGATTAAGATTGAGACACTGGACAAATCGGCCTGATGGATGGAATGCTAATAGGTATGGAGCTGGAATTCTTGATATGTCAAGAGCAATTCCGGTAGGTTGGGTACCGCCCAATGCACCATCGACTTGGTCTGTCACTGCTGGTTCAAATCGAACAGTAGGAACAACTGCTGATAGTTGGACATTTACAGCAACGACAAATAATTTTGACGCAGCAAATGTAAGGATACAATTCGATGGCAGTTCTCAAGTGTATCAAATGAGTAGAAGTGGGAATTCTAGAAGTTGGTTTTTCAATGCTGGTACTATTCGAGCAGGGAATCCAAGGACCATCACAATTACAGCAGTGGCTGCAAACAATATAGTTGTTTCAGCAACACATTATGTAGTGGTGAATCCATCGCTTCCAACCCATACAGTAACATTCTGGCCGAATGATGGAGGGAGTGCTAACCGTTGGTATACCCAGAATTTTGTCCATGGCCAAGCTCAATATTTAAGAAGGAATACCTGGCAAAGGCCAGGATATACTTTTGTAGGATGGGCATCGATTCCAAATGGGAATGTTCATTATACCGAAGGGCAAAGGGTAAATATCTTAGCTAGCCATCATCTATATGCAGTATGGAGGCCAGTAGGAAGAGCTACAATAACATCTGTAACTACTACAAACAATGGAAGAGTAACAGTAAATTGGACTAGCTCTGGAAATGCAACAAATTAT
>WQVL01000015.1 GCA_009785865.1 Oscillospiraceae bacterium
ATTAAGTTTCTGGTGACTATGATGATAAGGAAACACCTGTACCCATACCGAACACAGAAGTTAAGCTTATCATGCTGAAGATACTTGCGGGTTACCCTGCTGGGAAAATAGGTCGTTGCCAGGTTTATATTCCCCAATAGCTCAGTTGGTAGAGCGCCCGGCTGTTAACCGGTAGGTCCTTGGTTCGAGTCCAAGTTGGGGAGCCATTT
This sequence comes from Oscillospiraceae bacterium, assembly GCA_009785865.1. GTDB lineage: Bacteria > Bacillota > Clostridia > TANB77 > CAG-508 > WQVL01. The sequence continues at coordinate 210 of WQVL01000015.1, forward strand.
GGTAGTAATCCGTATGTAGCATTTATGTGAGGGGTTACAATTACTGTAAGGAGCAGTTCAAGTACATTTATGTAATATAGTAGCATTTATGTAAAAATGGACTGCTTTTTTATGTGCCAACAATACAATTGGAAAATATAAGGAGATACATGCGAAGATAGGATACAAATAGAGGTACTAAAGTATAAAGAAAAATAGTAAAGAATCTAACTTATTAAGGAGAAATGAAGAATATGGCTAACAAATTTTATAGCAAAAGTATTGAAGAAGTGATGGAATTTGCAAAAACCAACACTGAGGGATTAGCTACTGCAGAAGCTGTAGCACGTTTAGAAAGAGATGGAAAAAATGAACTAAAAGGAACTAAAAAAGTTCCAGGATGGATGCGCTTTGTGAAGCAACTTAAGCACATTATGATGATTGTACTTTTTGTTGCAATGTTTTTAACAATAGTTGTTTCAGTGCTAGATCCACCAAATCAAAAGTGGGTTGGTGTTGGACTGATTGCTTTGATTATTGTTGTTAACGCAAGTATTGGATTTTTCCAAGAAAACCAAGCAGAAAAATCAGTAGAAGCACTTAAGAAAGCGACTAAACCATTTGCGAAAGTAATGCGTGATGGGGAAGTTATTAGTATTAAAACAGAGGAACTTGTAGTTGGTGATCTTGTTTTCTTAGAAGCAGGAGATATTGTACCAGCTGACATGAGATTAATCGAAACAGCAAGCTTGATGATTGAAGAAGCAGCACTTACTGGAGAGTCGGTTCCAGTTGAGAAGAATACTGATGTGATTACAGGAGAAGGTTTAGCTTTAGGAGATATGAAAAATATTGCGTTTATGAGTGGTATTGTTACATATGGTCGTGGTAAAGCTATCGTTATTGCAACAGGAATGGATACTCAGTTAGGGATAATTGCTGGTCATCTAGCAAATGAACAAACACCAAAAACGCCTTTAACGCTAAGCTTAGATAAAACAATGCGTATCATTACTGCGATAGCAGGTCTTGCTGCAGCATTTATATTTATATTACAAGCTGTATATAGAGGAGATAGTATAATTAACAGTTTGCTACTTACAGTTGCAATTGCTGTTTGTGCAATTCCAGAAGCTATTCCTATTTGTGTATCTGTAACAATGTCATTAGGTGTACAGAGAATGAGTAAGAGGAAAGCAATTATTCGAAACTTACCTGCAATTGAAACGCTAGGAAGTACACAAATTATTTGTTCAGATAAAACTGGAACAATTACACTTAATAAAATGACAGTAACAGCAACATATCCAGAGCGATGTTTCTGTGAGGATGATAAGAAAAGAATGCTTGACTGTATGGTTTTGTGTAATGACACACATACAAAGTATAGTGATACTGGTGAAGTTGAAACAATTGGTGATCCTACTGAAGCAGCTTTGATCCATTATGCGAATGTATTACGCATCAAAAAAGATGTGCTAGAGGAAGAAAATCCACGTGTATGTGAATTACCATTTGATAGTACAAGAAAAATGATGTCAACACTTAATAAGACGAGTGAAGGTCAGATAATGTACACTAAAGGAGCATTTGAAATAATTAAAATGCGTTGTTCGCACATTTTAGATGAGGGAAAAATTCGTCCAATGACAGATGAAGATATGGCAAGACTTAATGAAGGTGCGACAGGGTTTGCAAAACAGGCTTTACGTGTATTGGGATATGCATACAAACCTTTTGAAGGTGATTCATTAACAGCTGATGATGAAAATGATTTAATTTTTATCGGATTTACAGGATTAATTGATCCACCTCGTGAAGAAGTTATTCATAGTGTTCAAACATGTAAAGAAGCCGGTATTATAACTATCATGATTACAGGTGACCACCGTGATACAGCTTATGCGATTGCAAATCAAGTTGGAATTGCTGATGACGAATCTCAAGTTGTTACAGGTGCTGAACTTCGAGAAATGACAGATAGCGAGCTAGCTGAAAAGGTATTAGGATATCGCGTATATGCACGTGTTAATCCAGAAGATAAATTACGAATTGTTAAGTCATTAAAGTCACTTAACAAAATTGTTGCAATGACTGGTGATGGTGTAAATGATGCGCCAAGTATTAAAGCCGCAGATATAGGAATAGGAATGGGGATTTCTGGTACAGAAGTTACAAAAGGAGCAGCAGATGTTATTTTAACTGATGACAACTTTGCAACTATTGAATCTGCTGTTGAAGAAGGACGTAGAACTTATAGTAATATACTTAAGATATTTGTATATTTAGTTGCACTTAGTATTGGTGAACTAATCCTACTTACAACATTGATTGCAGTATTTGATTTACCGTTCTTTAATCCACTTATGATTTTATGGATTAATGTTGTTACTGATACACTTCCTGCAATAGCAATGGGATCACTTCCTGCTGAGCATGATATAATGAAGCAAAAACCAAGTAGGACTGGAGGAAGCTTATTCCGTGGAGCTACAGGCTTGAACATTATGATTCATGCTATATGCCAAATAATGGCGGTACTTACAGTTTACTTACTAGCGATGTTTGTATTCAATTGGGACCCTATTATTGCAATTACAATGTCTTATGTGGTATTAGGAACGGCTGAAACTGTGAATCCATTTAACTTAATGCACTTTAGAAAATCAATCATTCATTCTAAACCATTCAAAAGTAGAGCTGTAAATTGGGCAGTGCTAGTAACAGTAATATTAGTTGTAGGAAGTTTATTACCTTTAGATATACTACCATTGACAGTATTACAAGACACATTAGGAATTACACCTATTACATTACAACAATGGGCAATTGCTGTGGGTGCAGGACTCATGATTATACCGATACTTGAAGTTTATAAATTCTTTACAAGAAAATACTATGCTAGAGCTGAGAAGAAAGAAGGAACACTTTCTGTATCATAGTAGCAAGATGTGAATTGTAGATAGACTCAAAAGGGAGATTTGCACAAAGTGTGTGAGTCTCTTTTTTTCAGGAAGTTATATATTATGAGATACAAGTTGCATTTTTCAAAAGTTCGAGTCTGGTTTCTATATCTATATTCAAAATAAAAAACAATCAAATATAAGATAGAAAAGGAGGTGGAAAAACGTCAAACAACACAAATATACTACGAAAAACCCGAAATGTTTACGAAAAACTTGAAATTCGAACTGAAAAGTGATAATATATATGTATATTAGTTATAAGGAGATAAAAATGTTTACAAAAATAATAATTAAAAATGTATTAGGAATAAACAATGAAATAGTGCTTGATTTTATTGCAAAACCTAAACAAAAGATAGGAAAGGATACTATTGTTGAAATCGATAAGTTTACAAATGTGGGTAAAACTATCGGAATAATAGGATCTAATGCGTCAGGAAAGACAAGTATTATTAAGAGTATGCATGCAATAGGTTTGTTCTTAATACAAAATGAAATTATTGATGGAGCCTCAAAGGGAAATGATGAAATTAATAATCAGTTTATACGAGATTTCAAAGCAAATACTTTGCCGGGCAGGAACTTAGATAATAAGAGTCAAGAAAGTAAAATTGAAATTGAAATGTTTATAGTTGAGGGGAAAAGGCCAGGTGTTTATACCTATTCGCTTACATACGATGATCAGACTTTAAATGAAAAGCTGACTTATAGAAACAAATACAACTCCAAGAAAGTTATAGAAGTGGAAAATTATAATTCAGAGAACAGAATAAGTGATATAGGATATAAGTGTTTTTACAAGGACAGTATAGTAAAGGACTATGAAAAAGTAGGTAAGAGATTAGTTGAAAAATTTAACGATACTATGAAATATTATGAAACATTTTACAAGTATTATATAAGCAATGTTATGTGGCATGGTGCAGTTGATGATGAAGAAATTTTTGGAGTTTTTGCATTAAATAGTATGATGGAAAATAATGATGAAAAAAAATTATTACAAAGCTTACTGAAACTTATTGATTGGAAGATTGAAAGTATAGTTGTTGATAAAAATCATAATAATGGAGATGATGTTGTTAAGTTTGTAACTGACAAGGGAGCTAGATTAGAGTATTGGCAATTATCAACTGGTACTAGAAAAATGATAAGGGTTTTATATATTTCAATTAATAGAATAAAAAATAATGGAATTATGATAATTGATGAAATTGAGACAGCATTACACAGAGAGTTAGTACAACTCATTATAGATTTATATAAATTTTCAGATGGGCAAGTTCAACTTATATTCACAACACACATACCAGAAATATTAGACAAAGGAGAAATGAGAAATGATCAAAAATTTTATTTAGACCAAGAAGACGGAGATATAAGTATTGTAAAAATTTCTGATAGGAGTACAAGAGCTGATTTTAGTATAAGTAAAAATTATTATGAGACAAAGAAGTTATCTCCTCAACCGGACAAAGAACAAATCGAAAAGTTTTGCGAATTATTTAAAAAGCAAGTGCATAGTGCAGGGAAAGTAAGGGAAAATGCCAAAAAACAACAATAAAAGACAGAGATTCCGAAATGTTTGCTAAAAATATTGACAAACCATAAAAAATGTGTTATAATAATATTAAGCATAAAAAAGGAGCCATTTAAAACAACTCCTTAGTGGTTATTACATATTAATCCTGCAAGACTTATATGTTATTCTACTATTGTAATACATTTTGTTCTAAAAGTAAATAGTTCTAGATGTAAAATAGTCATTTTAAAGCTCCTGAGGGAGAGGTGAAAAGATGACTATTTTTTATGTTAACAAAACTAAAAAATAAGGAGTAAAAGTAAATGAACAAGAGATTATTAGAAAAAATTAGAGAAATTGATGAAATCAGTCAATTAGAGGATTTTGAGCGTGACAACAAACTGTTTATAGATCCATACAGAATCAATGAAAAAAGAGGAGAACATTTAAAGAAAGGTAAAGACAAAATAAGCAAATTCTTTGATTTGTTTTTTGATGCAGTGGAAAAGCAGGATAGAGAAAAGGTAAAGAGACTAGGGAGATGTTTAAGAGAAATTAATGCTACGAGAATAGGGTATACAAATCCTGAAAAAAATCCACAAGGAAGAGGTTTTTCGCAGGCAGACTTACTGTATATTTATGATGAAGCAGTTAACATAGAAGAACACATAGAGGATATGAAGGATGTTCTAATGTTAGCCAATAGAGTTGGGCCAGATAAAGTTTCGGATTTAACGACGAATATTATGTATCCCGAGCTCCTGGATTTTACAATCGAAATTATACAAAAATACAAGTTGGAAATTCCAATAGAGAAGGTGGACAAGTGGGTGTTTAATTCTAAACAGGAAGAATGGGAAGAAACAGAAATGCTTGTGCCGAAAATAGAGGGAGAGGAAATATTGTTTCTGCCAAAAGGAATTGTAGCAACATATCAAATATTTTCGTATGAAAGATTTTATTGGAGAGGGGCATACCCTTATTTGAAAGCAAACCCGGCAATACACAGATTGGTTAGAGTTTTGAAAAATGGAGAAGAGAGGACTCATTGTAAAAAGTTAAAAAATGAATATCCTCCTAAAAGGAGAACAGTTATGCAGTTTAAGAATGATCATCCGAAAGTATATAAAGAATACAAAGACAAAATGGAAAAAGACTTTTGGAGACACAACTATTGAAAATCAAATAAAATTTCAAAGAAGCAAGTTGTCATGAGAAATAAATATAGAGTAATAGAAAGTCTCTATGTAGAAAGGGGGGAAACTAGTATGCAGAAGAAGACAGTTCGTGTTACAAAAGAATCTGACACTGGTAGAAATATCAAATTTAAAGACATAGCAACAGGTAGAGAGAAGACTCGTCCTCAATTTGTCAAAGAAATTGAGCAGGGAAAATATCCCAATTATCACATACGCAAAATTGATGGTATTAAAACACCTGTGTCAAATCCAGATGGAAAAGAGTATAACAATTTAGGGTGATGGCATTTTTACTATGCTATTAGGGATGATTTAACAACTCAAGGGGATAGACTCCTTGAGTTGTTATAATAGTACTTATTTGAGAACAAGAAAGAGGCAGTGATGGTAGATATATGCGTAGATGGACAAATGGGGGGGAGATTTACACGAAAGTGAAGTTTCCTTTTTTATATTATAGGAGGAAAGAGTGAATCGTTTTGAAGAGAAAAATTATGACTTAATGAAAAACAGAGAAGATGGCAGTAAAATACAGTCTGTTTTGGGCTGATTGCATGAGGGTTTCTATTATGATAGAATGGAAATGCAAAGATAATCAAGGAGAGAAACTATGGAAAGCATTGAGATTGTATTAACAGAAAAGCTGAAGGGGATATCAGAAATAGTATCTTTATCAGACTCTATTTCAAGTGATAGTTCTTTATTTGGAGCAAAAGCATCAAATCTTTCAAGAGCTATTCAGATGGGGTTTGCTGTTCCAGTAGGAGTAGTGATTTCAAAATTGTGTACAAGAGAAACACTTGAGTCACTTGCACAAGATATAGTTGATATGCTTGGAGGAATAGTTGCTGTGCGTTCTTCAGCAGTTAAGGAAGATTCTGATACAGAAGCATTTGCAGGTATGTTTGAAACTTGTCTGGATGTTAGAACGGGAGAAGAACTTTTATCTGCTTTTGATACTGTAAAAAGTAGTGGAAACTCTGAACATTTAAAAAAATATCATGGAAAAGCTATAGATGGAGAAGAGATTGCAGTAGTTATACAATCTATGGTAAATTCAACCCGAGCGGGAGTAGCATTTAGTAGAGACCCATTGACTTCTGAGAAAAAGGTTATTATTGAAAGTAATTATGGGCTTGGCAAATCAGTAGTAGATGGGATAGTAACTCCTGATTCAATTGAATATATTAATGAAGAAGCTAAAGAAATTTTTATTGGATATAAATCTAAACAGATTATAATTTCTAAAGATGGTATTGAAGAGATTGAAACCAAAGAAGAAGATACACAAAAATGTTCACTATCTGATGGTGAGCTACAAATGATTGCAGAATTAGCCCGTGAAGTGGAAGAGAAGTTAGGTTTTCCTGCTGATATCGAATGGGCTTTTGATTCTAACAATACTTTATGGTTATTACAAGCTAGACCTATAACTACTTTGAAATTATAGAGAAGAAAGGAATGAAATGATATGTCGAACCTATTACCATTACCAAAAGCACCAGAAGGAGTTCAGCTAGGTCTGAAATGCCCTCAATCTGTACTATATATAGATTTGGGACTCCGTGGTTGTACTGCAGCAGGATTTCGCAGAATTTATGGAGTAGACCATGAGTTTAAGTACATCTCTATGGACGATGGAGTAAAGTGTTTTGATCTTACAAATAGTGAGTTCATACGAAAACTTAGTCCAGAATTGAAAGCAGATATAGTTGCTCAGAAATTTATTACAACTATGTCACGTAATATAAGGAAACTGGTTCGTACCGCTCAAATTGTTTCATCTCCTACTCGTTGGCGTGGATCCCATCTTAGACAAGACTTACTGGAGGATTTAAATACATACTGGGATGCTTATGAAGATCATGCAAATTGTATGTACTTATTCTGGGGAATAGAAAATTTTGTTATGGATAGCCTTACCCATGAGCTTTTAAAGGCAGGTTTTGAAGAAGAAGTAAATAGTGGACTTCCGAACTTTATTATTCCATCTGAACCAAATTGGTTCGCTTTAGAAGAACAAAATCTAGAAATATTAAAGTCTCGCTTTGCAGATGATACCGAGAGTGAAAGCGCTCTAGAAGCGGGAACGTTTCATGCAAATACATTTGGAATTATATATACTCCATATAACTTGGGGACTCGCCCTTCAGGTGAAGACACAGTAAAACACATGAAACAACCTACTGTGGAAACTAAAAGTAATTTGAAGTTCCTAGATGATTTTCCTGAGCACATAATAAGATTAGGAGAACTAGTACGCGAATTAGCTTTTTGGAAGAGTGAACGTACTGATACACTTTCGATAGCAGATCATTATGCTACTCCGATGTATAAAGCTTTATCAGATTTACTAGGAATACCTGTGAACTTGATATATTTTATGACACGTGATGAGCTAACTGATGCAATTAATGAAGTCCATCAGGTATCTATAGAGACATTAGAGCAAAGAAGCGAAAAATATTGTTTTGCACTAATTGATGGGAAACTTTCTTTCTATCAGCCAACAAGTGATGAAGTTAAAGAAAACACATATGTATTTAAGGATGGTGATACTATTCGAGGATTACCAACATCACCTGGAGTTGTACGCGGGAGAGTAAGGATTTTGGCTATGGGTGAAAACAATCCTGTCATAGAGCCTGATGAAATCATCGTAACTAGCATGACTAGACCAGAATTAGGTGGAGCTCTTGACGTTGCACTTGCATATGTTACAGATGAAGGTGGCCGTTTATGCCACGCTGCGATTGTATCAAGGGAAAAGAATAAACCGTGTGTAACAGGAACTAGACTATGTCACGCTACTATTGTATCAAGAGCGAAGCATAAGCCTTGTGTAACTGGTACTCGTAAAGCAACTGAAGTTCTTCAAAATGGAATGCTAATAGAAGTGGATGGAACTAAAGGCACAGTTACAGTGCTATAATAAAAAGAAACTGAAATCAATGATGTGAAAAGTAGTAAAATATTGAGGGAGTGATATTACAGTGGCTGAATTAACTTCGTTAAGAAATATTGGAAAAGAATTTGATAGAAAGTTAAAATCCATAGGTGTTAATTCGGTGGAAGAGTTAACGAGAATCGGATGCAGAGAAACTTTTGCCCGATTAAAATTAAAATATCCAGAGCTTTGCTTAGTACACTTGTATGCTCTTCAAGGTGCGATTGATGATGTAGAATATAATCAGCTATCAGAACAAACAAAACAAGAGTTAAAAGAGTTTAATGACCAGTGGAAAAGTTAATAATGAAATTAGCAAACCTTATATGGGAGTGATGGAAATGAAGTTAAAATTTTTAGGTACTAGTGGAGCGATGGGTATTCCAATATGGAGCTGCAATTGCAAAACATGCAGTAGTGAGGATAGAAAGAATAAAAGATATAGGCCTTCACTTATGGTAGAAATTGATGATAATATAATTATCATAGATTTTGGACAGGACTTTAGAAATCAGCTAATAGAAAATAAGATAGCAAAAATAGATTATGCATTTCTTACACATACACATGGAGATCATTGCAATGGATCTGAACAATTGTCAGCGGCAGAAAATTGTATATTTGAAGCTCCAAAAGATGTTTTAGAAGAGTTTTTCGATAGACAAGGTTCTAGTAGAGAGTGGCTTGCAACTAGAAATGAGACAATTAAGATAAGAGAGTTTTGTAAAAAGCAAATAGGAAATGTAGAAATAGATACAATCAAATTAGAACATCAAAAAGATTATCTAGAAACGCCAGTTCCATGTTATGGATATATATTTAGAAGCAGTGATTTTAGTTTTGCTTATTTGAGTGATTATAATAAGATATTGGAAACTGAAAAATGTGAAAATTTAGATTTAATCATATCAGATGCGAGTGGTATGGAAAACTCGGGCTTGGGACATGTTGGAGTAAAAGGAGCACTAGAAATATATAAAGAATACGAGCCGAAGAAAATGATATTAACACATATAAAACATACTACTGAGCATTATGAGTTACAAGAATATGTGAGTCAGTTTGGAAATATAGAAGTCGCATATGATGGAATGGAAATACAAATATAAATAAATAAAATTTTTAAAGGAGGAAATTATATGTTATCAACAGCAATACACTTTACAGGTAATTGTAATGAAGCGATTTCGTTTTATAAGGAGATTTTAGGAGCAGAGATAAAAGATATCGCATATTTTAAAGATGCACCAGCAGACTCAGGTATGGAAGGATTAGAGTTGCCACCAGACTTTGTAATGCATTCTGAAATTTTAATTTTTGGAACAACAATAGTTATGACTGATGGAGCAGAAGAAAAGCCTATGGGAGATCATGTTTCGCTTTTCATTAAAAAAGAAACAGTAGATGAAGTTACTGTGATATATAACAAGCTATTAGAAGGTGGAACGATAATTGAGCCTTTAGCTCCTGCGTTTTGGGCAGCTATGTATGGAATGGTTAAAGATCGTTTTGGTATAACTTGGCAAGTTATGACGCAAGAATAATTAAGTTATACACGAAGAGAGAGAGGATAGCATTATGGCAAAATGCAGAAAAAAAGTTTGTGGACAACATATTTGTTGTAATACATGTGAATCAAAATCAAGCTGTGAACATGCTTGCAGCGTTACTTCAAATTGGACATGCTTTGTTAATTGGGTAGCAGCGCTATTAGGTAAATAACAATTAATTTGAATAGTTTAAAAAAAAATATAAAGAGATGAATATGAGCATTGACTTTAGGACACATTGGCTGTATTATAATATAAGAAATTTTGGAAACAATAGATAATGAAAGTAGGGAATCAAAATGAAAAAGAGATTTAAAATATTATTTGTAATAATTTTATCAATGATAGTAGGGCTGATCTTGTCGGATGTTCATGCAAATACCGAGACAGTATCTACTGCGACGGAACTAAGAGATGCACTTAATAATCCGAGTGTAAGTGTTATTTTATTACAGGGAGGGGAATTCCTTGTGACTCAGTCATTTAATATTGGCAGACCTTTAACGATTAATACTGTAGATGATGCAAATGCAACTATTAGAAGACAGGGTGCGTCAACTAACATTTTTAATGTCTTAGACGTTGCTGGTGCTAATCTAACAATAGAAAATGGCGAAGGCGGAGGAAGTATTGTTGTATCGGGTTCTAACAGTCCAGGGATAGGAATACACTTAAGAGGACCAAATGCAAATGCAACTATTGGAAATGGGGTAAGTATTACTCAGTTTGGTAATAGTGCTGTTAGAGCACCTCAAGGTGGAAACTTTACAATGAATGGAACAGCACGTATTCATAACAATAGTACAGCCGAAACTACTACAGGTGGAGGAGTATTTCTAAATAATGGTGCAACTTTCACTATGAACGGCGGAAGTATAGATAATAACAGATCGTACGGTTCAGGTGGGGGAGTTATAGTAGATAATGGATCAACATTCACTATGTATAACGGTACAATTAATAATAACGTTGCTGATAATTGGGGCGGAGGAGTTCGCTTTCACAATGGTTCTATAGTTAGAATGTACAATGGAATTGTTACTGAAAATATTTCGCACAGAGGCGGAGGCGGATTTGCCGGAAGTGGAACAGAGGCTAATGTTGGAAGACTGTATATAATGAATGGAACTGTATCTAATAATACTGTAACAGACCTTGGAAGAAATGAAGGGACGAGCTTTGGAGGCGGCGGCGGAATTTTCGCTGATGGTACTGCAGTTGTAACTGTTAGTTCTGGAAGAATTTATGGAAATGCTACATCAAATTCTGTAGTTGGAAGAGGTGCCGGAGTATTCTTAAATCAAGCGGCGACTTTTAACTTATCGGGAGACGCAATTATTGAAAACAATACTGAAACTCCACGTGGTGGTGGTATTCATGTGAACAGTCCTAATAATAGATTAAATATTACCGGTGGTATTATTAGAAATAATGAGGCTACAAACGGTGGTGGAATTTATTTGTTAGATGGTAGAATGTATATAGATAATGGATTAATATATGGGAATAATGCCATAGAAAATGGTGGTGGAATTTTCTATCATCAGGAAGCAAGAGCCAGAATAAATAGCGGAACAATAGAAGGGAATAGTGCTGAAAATGGTGGAGGTTTATTCGTAGAACACAACGATGACAATATACCAAGACTTACCATTGAACAGGAAGTAATATTTAGAAACAACTTTGCTAGAGCAGGAAGATTTGTTAACAATGCAGTAGCAGCAGCTAATCCTCAAGTTAGACCAGGAACTATTACTGTTGTCCCTCATGCATTTTCTAACTATGATATTAATGTTAGAGGTGGTCATCAAGTAGCGATAATTACATTTAAAGTAAGAAATGGTGTTGGAGGCACTCTTGCGGGAGAAGGTGTAACTGTAACAGGAGATGAAATTGGAAAAATAGCACTTCCACTTGGAGAATATGTTGACTTAACAGCAACTCCATTTGCAAACTTTAGCATTGCTGGATGGTTTGTAGATGATGGTCCGCAATTACAAAATATTAATGAATTATTACCAGTAGAAAATATGCATATTGAAGTATTATATATAGCAAATATAGGAATAGAAGATGAAAACAATGATGGTGTAACAAAAGGAGAGCAGCACCAGGAAGAAGGGCCAGGTAATGCAATGCAAACAGGTGATGGAACAAGAATAGGGATGTATGTAATATTAGTAATAGTAGCAATGAGCGGAATATTACTAAGCTTGAGACATAGAAGAAATAAAAGAGGTAGACGTTATAGCTAAAGGAAATTAAGGTTGTGAAACCATATATCTACAGAGTAATTACGTCAGTAGCTTCTAATTGAAGAAGAATACCTGCGAGCGAATGATAAGCTTGCGGGTATTTTTGACATAAAGGATGAACCATCCTGATTATTGGTTTCAAAATATTGACTTTTGTTAGTAAAAGGAGTATACTAGAGATATAAATAAAGAAAAAGAGGAATGTCTTGTGTTAATTGTGAGAAAGTAAGAGTATAGAATTGTCTATTGTCTTAAGAAATGTTTTCTTAAGATGTGGTTTTTGTAGGCGTTTTAAATACTCTTTTTTGATGCGAAAAATAGAAATTAAAGATAGGAGAAAAATAACATGGAGAAGACATTTCAAGTATTAGAATTTTATAAAATATTAAATAAATTAGAAGAATACTCATATACAGAGAATGCGAAACAAAAGTTTAGGGAACTAACACCATATCTTTCGGAAAATAGAGTTGCGTCTGCGCTAAATGAAACATCAGAGGCAAAAAAGATATTAGAAAGCATTGGAACGCCTCCTCTTATATCTATGAAAGATATAGGAAGACTTTTGACATTATCAAATCAAGGAGGAATGCTAACAGCAACAGAGCTAGAATATGTTGCTAATGTATTAAGGGCAATAAAGCAACTTAAAACATTCTTAAATCGCTCAAAAGATGTCCAAGTAGGAATGGCATATTATGCTGATGAATTAGAAGATCTAAATGATATAAGAGAAGAGATTGAAAAGACTGTTGATAATGGATACATTAACGATTATGCAAGTACTACTTTAAAGGATATTAGGCGAACTATATCAATATTAGAAGAAAAAGCAAAAAACAAAGCGGAATCAATGTTGGGTGCAAATAAAGAAATTTATGCAGAGAGCTTTATATCAAATAGGGGAGGACATATATGTTTAGCAGTTAAAAGAAAGTATAAGGCAAGAATATCTGGTAGCGTAATTGATGAATCACGTACAGGAGGAACTGTATTTATTGAACCTACTGCAATTGCAAAGATAAGTGAAGAAGTGCGGAAAAGCAAAACAAGAGGAAAACAATGAAGAGATTCGAATATTATATACTTTATCAGCAATGATAGCAGAGGAGTTTTATACATTCGAAAAAAACATAAAAATAATAGAACAGTTAGATTTTGCTTTTGCGAAAGGAAAACTAAGTATTGAATTAGATGCAATTAGCCCGCAAGTGAATACAGAAAGGCATATAAGAATAAAAGCGGGTAGGCACCCATTAATAGATAAGACGGTTTGTGTACCACTTGATTTTGAAATGAAAGATGGCATTCGTGGGATTCTTATTACAGGACCAAATACAGGAGGAAAAACTGTAGCTATAAAAACAATTGGACTATTCAGTATTATGACACAGTGCGGTTTGCATATACCTTGCACGGAAGCAAATATTTGTATGAACAATCAAGTGCTTTGTGATATAGGAGATGGACAGGAGATTTCAGAAAATTTATCTACGTTCTCAGCGCATATTGAGAATATATTAGGAATTTTGGGAAAAGTAAATCATGAGAGTATGGTTATATTAGATGAATTAGGTTCAGGGACAGATCCTACAGAAGGAATGGGTATTGGAATTGCAATACTGGAAGAGCTTAAAAAGAAAAACTGTATATTTATTGTTACTACACATTTTCCAGAAATAAAAACATATGCTGAAAAAACTGAAGGGGTAGTAAATGCGAGGATGGCATTTGACAAGCAGACTTTAAAACCGTTATATAAATTAGAGGTAGGTAAAGCAGGAGAAAGCTGCGCCCTATATATTGCAAGTAAATTAGGTATGCCAGAAGCAATGATAAAAAGAGCATATGAAGAATCTTATGGTAAAACAGATATGCAAGAGTTAGGGATAGTTTTTTCTGAAGAAAATAAAAAGAGTAACTGGTTTAAAGGAGCGCCTAAAATACAGAAAAAGCAAGAACATAAAGAAAAAGCAAATATAGAAGACCTTTTTAATATAGGAGATTGCGTAACTGTTTATCCAGAAGAAAAAATAGCAATTGTATGCAAAAAAGCAAATGAAAAAGGAGAGGTATTAGTGCAGCAACAGAAAGACAAGAAGTTAATAAATCATAAAAGGCTAAAGCTAAAAATTCCTGCAAGTCAATTGTATCCAGAAGATTATGATTTTTCGATTATTTTCGATACAGTAGAAAATAGAAAGAAAAGACATCAAATGGGTAAAAAACATCAAGCTGACATGCAAATTGATATAGATGCATTTTAGTTTTCAAATATTGGACTGCAGTTGATGATATGATATACTACTTATGATAATGTCAATGTAAAGGAGAAACAAGATTGGAAGAAATAATATTTTTAGGGACTGGAAGTGCAAGTTCAGTAAACTTTTATAATTCATGTTTTGCATTGAGAAAAGGTAATGAATATATGTTAGTAGATGGCGGAGGAGGCAAAGAAATCTTTATGCAACTAGCAAAGGCAAAGATTTCATTTAAGTCTATTCGACACATATTTGTCACACACAACCATATAGATCATATCATAGGTGTGATTTGGATCATAAGGAAGATTGCTATTCTAATGAAAGATAATAAGTATGATGGAATTGAAGAAGATGATAAAGTTGGATATGATGAGGGAGTGGATATAAATATCTATGCAGCTGCTGAAACTATTGATGCTATCAGAATATTAAGCAAATTAACATTAGCTAAAACTCAATCGGATTTTATTGATAAGAGAATAATACTTAATATTGTAAAGGATAGAGAATGCATAGAAATATTAGAAGAAGACTTTACATTTTATGATGTAAAAGCGAAAAAGGAAAAGCAGTATGGTTTTAAACTAACTATGAAAAATGGAAAGATATTAGTATGCAATGGTGACGAACCATGTGCAGAAGAAAACTTTGATTTACTTCAAAATGCAGATTACCTTGTTCATGAAGCTTTTTGTTTAGATAGCGAGAAGGAAGAAAAAGAGCCATATAAAAAGGCGCATGTAACAGCTAAAGATGTATGTGACATTGCAAACAGATTAAATATCAAAAATTTAATTTTATTTCATATAAGTAGTGAAGATGCTTTAGGAAGAAAAGAAAAGTATATAAGTGAAAATGAAGATCATTATAATGGAAATCTTTTTATACCAAATGATTTAGAAAGAATAGAGTTATAAAATCTTGGGTTGAAAATAGCTATGGTTCTATAATATTAGGTTAGAAGGTAAAACTTCAACTAATATTATAGAACCATAACTTTTTTTGTGACTATTATATACTATTCTATATAATAGGTGAATGATTTAAGCACTGAACATTTCTCTTATTTCAGCCATTTTATTTTCAGCATAATCTCTATCAGAACTTATTTTATCTATATACATATGTTTTATTACTTCAATACCACAATCTCCTAAAGTATTCTTTACAAATGCTCCTTCAACAGGATTCCTATAGTTTCTTTCGATGATTTCATTTGCCACTTCAGATGTAGCTATTACAATGGCTTTCTTTGAATTAAGCATACCAACTAATTTTCCACTCTCGTTTAGCTTATATGCCCAACCATAAAGTAAAATCTTATCACAAAACCCTTTTAGAATTGCTGGAGGTCCTCCCCACCAAACAGGAAATGGAAACACAAGAATATCAGCATCGTCAATTTGATTTTGGTATTTCTTTATAAGAGGATCAAGAGTTTGTCCTTGTTTCCATGCTTCTAAATCTTCAGCAGTCATAACAGGATTAAATCCATCAGACAGAAGATCAATTTCTGTAACATTATGACCTTTCATGCTTACAGTTTCATAAATGGTTGCTGCCACTCCAGCATTAAAGCTTCCAGAATAAGGATGGCTTTTGATAATGAGATAGTTCATTTGAATCCCTACTTTCATATTTAAACAACAATATATCTCAAATATTATTAAGTGTCAATGAACAGAATAGAAGAAGGATAGTGAGGAGACTGAGCAGAATAGTTAAAATGATAGTGCGAGTTTTGTCGAATTTTTAAAGAAAAATTCAATTGACAAAAATTGGAAAAAGCAATATAATTTCAACACACAAAACATAGTATACTAGGTGTGTTGTTTTTTTAATTCAGGTCTAACTATTTCTCAAAACATTTTACTTATATGGAACAATTAAAGTGTTTTTCCAAATGATTTCTGAAACGTCTAATATTTTATACTCACAAATCATTCGCTTTGTACCCACTTTAAATTTAGTAGTTCACTTACAAATATCACATGTATTTATGTGAGTTTTCTTAGCTGTAGCATTTTTCCTTAGTTATATCATATTCTCAAATATTAGCTGCTAATAGAGAAATATTTAAACTGAAAAAATTAGTAGAAATGAGGTAATAAGTATGAAAAAATTCATAGCTATAGCAGTTATTATAATAGTTGTTATAGCAATCATTGTCATGCGTAATTTGAATTTATTTAGACAAGAAACAGTAGATGTAAATCAAGAAATAAATGAACAGATAATAGAGCAATTCGATATGGGAGAACGGCATAATAGGATGGATAGAAAGTGAGGCAATTGGACTAAAAGCACCTATCAGACATGGAATAGATTATGACTTGTTAGAAAGATACGTAGGACACTTTCCAAACACATCGCTTTTAAGCGGAAACATAGCTCTTGCAGCTCATAATCGAGGATTTCCCAATAGTTGGTTTGAAAGATTACATGAGTTAGAAATCGGGGATGAGATAATATATAGCACAAGGTTTAGTACAATGTATTTTGAAGTAGTGCGCACGAAGGAAGTGGATGAAAGAGATATGAGTGTATTAGACAACACACCAGACACAAGGCTTACTTTAATAACTTGTATCACTGAACGAAGAAATAAAAGGTTGGTTGTTACAGCTACTCTAATAGCTAATGAGAGTATATCACTAGATAATAACTATATTTAATTTTAATATTTGAGAGGAGTTCTTTAATGGAAAACAGTTTTAAAATTTTTAATGAGAAGAAAAAGATAATTAGCATCATCTTGCTGGTTATAATATTTTTAGGAATAATGGAAAGAAGCGGGACAGTTAAGGCTTATGTGCAAGAGGAGACAGAAGAGGTGGTTCAAATAGAACCTTCTAATTTTGAGGTAGGCACATACCAGCTTAGACACGGTGGAGAGCTTCCCCGAGTTTTACAGTTTAGACTTGGCGATGGAGGTTGGTCATATATAATGACAGCACATGTATATCATTATGAGCGGAGGAAGAAGAATGCCTGCATATTGTATTGAGCCACATCTGCCAGGAGTGGGAGGAGAAGCTGGTTTGGGTGCCTATCAAGTTACGGTTAATGACTTAGTCACTGATGATAGATTACTTAGAGTTTTGATGAATGGGTATCCTTTTAGAACTCCATATCAAATGCGGAGTAGATAATTGGCAGGATGCATATGTTGTTACTAAAAGAGCATTATGGGCTGTTATTCGTGGTACGGATGTAAGAGCATTCTATAGAAGTGTAGAAGAAGGCGCTTCTGATAGAGCTGGTCGAATGATAGATGCAATTGAAAGGCTTACAAATGAAGGACGCTATGGAGCTCGGATCGTTTGGGTCGGCACCTACTATAAATGCAGTATCTAATGTAGCTGGAGTTGACAATTTAAATGATAACTATATTAGTCAAGTGTTTACAGTTTCATCGGTATTCAGTCATTCTAGTTATAGTGTGCAACTTACAGGTAATGTGCCGGAAGGAGCAATTATTACTGACTTGCAAAACAATTATAGAAGCGCTTTTTATGCTGGTGAACAGTTTAAAGTACTAATTCCTAAAGAAAATATAGGGTCAAATATTTGGAATCCTGATGGAGTCACGTGGTCTAGTCAGTATATAGGGTTTGATATAAATGTAACCGCCTACCTACAAAACAATCCTATTTTATGGGGAGCAGCGCCAAGAGCAGATTGGCAAGATTATGCGTTAATAACTTTCAGGCATACTCGTACGAATGGAAATACACGATTTAACTACAGAACAGAAGGCGGTGCGGTACAAATTATTAAAGAATCTGAAAATCATAATTATTGGACTGACGAAGAAGAAGGTAGCAGGGTAGCGGGCGCAGTATTTGAAATTTCAAGAGCAGATACTAATGAAGTAATAAGAATAGAAACTACAGATGTAAATGGAAACATAAATATCATTGGCTTACCAGTGCGGAATATATAATATTCGTGAAATTGAGACCCCAAAGTATTGGGAACTTAATGAAAACATATATGTTTTTGAAATTACTTCGGAAGGTGAGATAGTTGGGATGACAATAACAAATGCTGCTCTTTTAGGTGGATTTGCCAATGCATATAAAATAGCAGGTGAGTATAATACATGGACTGGTGATGAAGAAGGAACTAGACTTTATGGCGCAGTATTTAATATCTTAGATGAGAATAAAGAAGTTCTTTATACAGTTACTACAAATCGTTATGGTAGATTCGAGCAAGATATTTTACTAGGTGAAGGAGTATTCTATTTACAAGAGATAGAAGCGCCGTTTGGATATCAACTGGATCCTACACTGCGTAGGTTCGAGATAAGGCAAAACGGTGAAAGAGTTATCATAGAACATATAAATAGCGCAGTTGAAATTGAGCTAGAAATAGAGAAAGACGGTATCAGGCAGGCTCAACCCTTAGATGAAATCAGTTATACTTTCCCAAGATTAAAAAATAATTCTCCAGTACCATTAAATCATTTCACGTGGACGGACAATTTACCAACGGACTATATAAGGATTACTAGATTATTTACAGGGACTTTTAATGAAGAGCTAGAATATAACGTATACTTTAGGACTAATAAATCAGAGGAATATCGTTTAATAAGAGAAGCCATATCTACAAAAGAGAATAACCATATAAATTTTGAAGAAATAGGATTGTTAGAAGGGGAATATATAGTATCTTTCAAAGTATACTTTGGAACTGTACCAGCAGGGTTCCAGTCAGTAGAAATGCCATTTATGTTTGCGCGTGTTAATGAATCAGTGCAAAGTGATGATATGTGGACTAATATAACAAGATTGACAGGGAGTTTTAATGGTGTTCCTGTAGAGGATGAATGTGAGCATACTGTAAAGACTTACATAAGGCAAGTGCCTATAAATCGTTTACCAAGAACAGGATTTTAGTATAGATGTAGTAAATTATTCACATGTGATATAATGATGTTAAATTTCTGAAAGGGACCGTTTGATGAAAGATAAAAAGTATATTATTACTTCATATACATCACCAGATATAGATGGAGTTTCTGCAATGTATGCATATAGTGAGCTACTAAATAAATTAGGAAAAACATCACATTACTATATAGATGGTGAGCCAATAAAAGAAGTGCAAATAGTGTGTAACAAATATATGATAGAACTAAATAGTATTAGTGAGATTGATGATTCTAATATCATAATTGTTGATACTAATTCACCAGATGCGATTTCAAGGAATATAAGAAGTGAAAGTGTAGTAGAGATTATTGATCACCATGTAGAAAGTGATGACATTTATGTATTCTCAAATGCTAAGAAACATATAGAAACGATTGGAGCAGTTGCAACAATCATAGCTGAAAAATTTAAAAGTGACAATGTTAGTATATCAAGAGAGTCGGCAATACTACTATACTATGGGATAGTATCAAATACTATAAATTTTAAAAATAAAGTAACAACTGTAAGAGATATAGAGATGGCAAAATGGTTAAAAGAGCAGTGCGAAGAAATAAAGGATATAGATGTAAAGGAAGTCTTTATAGAGAAGTCTAAAATAGATGATTTAAGAAGCGGGATAATAGCAGAGATAAAGATACCGTTTTCGAATAAGTCATTAGCTATCAGCCAGCTTGAATTGGTAGATGTCAAAGAATTCATAGACAAAAACATTAAAGACATAAAGCAGGTATTAGGTGAAGTAAAAAAAGAGAAGAAATTGGAGTACATATTTCTGAATTGCATTGATATATTTAATGGATATAATATGATAATTTCAGAAAGCAAAGGGACAGCAGAACTTCTTGAAGATGTATTAAATATAGAGTCTAATAATGGAACAATAGTAACAAATCAAATTATGATGAGGAAAGAAATTGTTAGTTTGATGAAAGAGAAATGGGAAGGAATTAAGAAATGAAAAAATATGATGTTATTTTATTAGATGCAGACGACACTCTCCTGGATTTCGAAAGAACATCTACGTTAATTCTTGAAAAAATATTTGATAAATTAGGATATGAGTATACAGAGAAAATGCAAAAAGAATTTAAGAGTATAAACGATTTTCTGTGGGCAGAATATCAAGAAGGCAGAATGGATATAGAGGAAGTACTAACTACAAGGTTTGAGAAACTATTTAGTGTAATTAATGTAAATGTTGTTGGAAGCGAAGTAGAAGCGATGTTTAGAGAGCTGCTAGGTCATGGACATGAACTAATAGATGGAGCATTAGATTTATGTAAAAAATTAAGTGAAGAGTTCGACATATATATTGTTTCTAATGGCATCAAAAAAACTCAAGCTCAAAGATTAAAGGATTCTGGACTAATATATACTATGAAAGAAGTTTTTGTTTCGGAAAGTGTAGGATATCAAAAACCTCAAATAGAGTTTTTTGAATATGTATTTAAGAAAATACCTAATGTTCCTAAATCTAAGATGCTTGTTGTTGGAGACTCATTATCTTCTGATATCAAAGGTGGAAATCGAGCAGGAATAGATACATGTTGGTATAATCCGAAGAAGAAATCTAATAATAGTGATATAGCTCCTACGTATGAAATACAAAAGCTAGAAGAGCTATTTGATATCTTATAACTTATATTTAGAATATAAAAATTACAAATGCAGGAAAAATATTTTAAATGTAGAATAGATATATATAATATAATGAAAAAGTAGAAAGGGAGAGAAGATATGATTAAAACTGTAGGTCTGGTATTATTAGCACTTGTAATGCTAGTAGCATTCACTGCTTGTGGAGCACAAGAAGATGAATACAACAATGGAAACGAAGGAAACGGATACGAAAACGGAGAAGAAAACTTAGGAGGAGAGATGGATTGGGATAGATATCCAATCATCGTAAATGGAGTTGGTATAACTGATGAAACTCAAATGATAGGAGAAGATGCAATATGGCCAACACACGTTCCGCTTGTAGCAGTTATGGAAGCATTAGAAAAGTCAGTAGAAGTAGATGGAGATGAAGTTACAGTTGAAGGGTTAAATGGAGAAATCACTTTCACTGTTGGTTCGACAGACTTTGAAGTAGATGGAGAAAGAATTGTTTTACCACAATCTTCTGTAGAAGTTGATGGTACTATCTATGTTCCATTAAGATTCTTTAGAGATGTATTTGGAGGAAGCGCATATTTCTCAGGAGGAAACGTATTTGTCAATACAGCTGCTGATGAGATGCACTAGAAAGTATTATATTCATGATTAGAAAGCTAGAAGTATCTGAATTAAGTAAATTATACAGAAAGTATATAAAAAAGGATTTTTCTATGACAGAAAGGCCTCCTTGTTTTGTTATTAAAAACAATATGAAAAATAACATACAAGAAGGCTTTTTGTGTGTCGAGAAAGATACAGAACTAGGATATTCAATTAATGCTTTATCAGAAGAAGCTGTGTTGATTTCTCTGTTTGGAGTATTTAAAGAGAATAGAGGAAAAGGCATAGGTACTAAATTCTTAAAAGAAGTTATAGAAAAATATGGTGATAAAAAAGCGATAATTGTTGAGGTAGAAAAACCAGAAAATGCAAAAAGTGAAGAAGAGAAAACTATTCGAGAGAAAAGAATTTCTTTTTATGAAAAATCAGGATTTATTATCTACAAAGATATAAATTATATGATATTTAATAATTCAATGTATTTGATGGTTAATTCAAGTGAAGAGATAGCTAAAGAGGATATCATAAGGCATATGAAGGAAATATATGGGCGTACTTTAAGAAAGCAATTCCAAAATATGCTACAAATCAATTAGACAGATAATGGAAATGCGCTTAAATGCGCAAATGAGGGGGAGAAGTTACATGGGAATGTAGTTTCTCTTTTATATTCCTTGAAAATTAAGCGGTTTTAAAATATAATATGTGTAGTAAAAACATTTGCGAAGTGAAAGAATAGAGATTGCATGAAGATAAATATTGTTAAGGAGAACCGAAATTATGATGCTGAAAGAAATAGTTCCTGAATTAATAGTAAAGGATGTCTCAAAATCTATACAATTTTATAAAGAGATATTTGGATTTAATGTTAAAATGACAGTGCCTGATAGTCAGCCATACAGTTGGTGCCAAATGTCTTTGAACAACTTTAATATTATGATGCAAGAACATAGTTCAATCTGCGAAGAAATTAATGACTTTCCAGAAATATTATCATCATCTAATATAATTGTTTTAAAGTTTGATAATACAAGTGAAGTGAAAAAACTATATAACCGATTAAAGAATGATGGTATTAGTTTTTTTACAGATTTAAAAGAAACTGAATACGGTACAGTTGAGTTTGGAATTTTTGATCCAGACAATTATATGATACTAGTTTCAGCAGAGTAATTAATTGAGAAATGATACAAATAATTGAAAATGAATTGGAGGGGAAGAATATGAATACTAAATGCATTTTTTTTGATACTACTGACACCTTATACAGTTCTCCAGAATTAGAGAAAAAGATGAAAGAATCCCCAATTGAATTCATTATGCTCAAAATGAATGTA
Source organism: Oscillospiraceae bacterium (assembly GCA_009785865.1). Taxonomy (GTDB): domain Bacteria; phylum Bacillota; class Clostridia; order TANB77; family CAG-508; genus WQVL01. Next base: position 23,395 of record WQVL01000015.1, read on the forward strand.
ACGAGGGAAGAGGCTTTGGCAGTATTCGAAAGTGGTAAGAACAAAGCAATAGAAAAGGGAACCCTTACTACGAAATCGAATATTTTGAAGGAAGCTGGTTTCAACAATTCAGAGTACCAAGATTTTAATGCTAATGTTGATATAACTCAGTATTTAAAACCAATAGAGGAAACTGTACAAACTATTACATATTTAGCTTCTAAATATGAGCTTGGAATAATAACAAATATTAATAATCATTTTGTGCAAAAAGTCCTAAAAGCAATAGGCTTATCAAACACACTATTTTCACATTATGTTACTTCAGATGATACACCAGAAGCAAAACCAAGCTTAGCTCCATTTCTTATTGCAGCCGAAAAAGCAAAGGTTTTACCTGAAGAAATAGTTTATGTTGGTGATAATATTAAGAAAGATATGGAACCTGCAAAAAAGGTAGGAATGAAAACAATATTATTAGATTATAAAAATATAGGAAGCAATAAACCGGAAGTGGTTGACTATTGCATAAAGAGTATTAAGGAACTAAAAGATATATTTTAAAAAAATTAAAAAGAAATAGCGATAATTAGGAAGTGAAACAATGTTAAATATAGTTCTGGTTGAACCAGAGATACCACATAATACTGGGAATATAGCAAGAACATGCAGCTGTACAGATGTAAAATTGCATTTAATTAAACCTTTGGGATTTAGTCTAGATGAGAAGCAGTTAAAAAGAGCAGGATTAGACTATTGGGACAAGCTAGATTTAGAAATACATGAAGACATAAAAAGCTTTTTCGAAAAGTATGGTGAGGATAATATATTTCTAGTTGAAACAGGAGAATATAAGAAGTATACAGATGTAGATTATACAAACCATGAATCAATCTTTCTATTATTCGGACAAGAAACTAAAGGACTTCCCAAAGAGCTGCTAGAGAAGCATAGAGATAAGTGTATAAAAATACCTATGGCAAGTAATATAAGGTCACTAAATCTATCAAACTCAGTGGCTATAGTAACATATGAGGTGCTCAGACAATTAAATTTTAACAACTTAGAATAAAATGGTTGACCTAAGATATTAAATAAAAGTAAAATGGATTAGAGAGAAAAGTTTGGAGGACATGATTATGGAAAAATTAAGTTCAGGTAAAGCATATGAATTATTTATGGAATGGTCTAAAGAAAACCCAGGGACATGGATTGAACGCTCTGTAAATGTAGCGGAAGTAGCTAAAAGAATAGCTGAGGCTATGCGGAATAGATGGAGAGAAAGCCTATATAGCTGGGCTTCTATATGATATTGGAAGAGTAAAAGGAAATACAGGAGTTAGACATACCATTGATGGATACAATTTCTTGAAAGAACAAGGATATGGTGAGTTTAGCAGAATATGTATTACCCATGCTTTTATAACAAGTGATGTAACAAATACAATAGGGGAATATGACATAACAAACGATGAATATGACTTCATAAGAAGGTACTTAGTAGAGATAGAGTTTGATGAGTATGATAAATTAATCCAATTAGCAGATAGTATGGCATTACCAGACAGAATAGTTTTAGCGGAAACAAGAATGATGGATGTATGCTTAAGATATGGAATGGATGAAAAGGCTTTAGAAAATACAAAAGGAATTTATCTAATACAAATGGAAATAGAAGAAAAGTTAGGACATAGCATATATAAGCTGTTTCCAGAAATAAAAAAGACGTATGCTTCTAAAATGGCGAAGGATACTTTCAAATTAGAAAATTGAACAGGGTTAATTAGTTTAATATTTTAATAATCCATATAAGGAAGAGAGATTATGAGTGTGGTAGAAAATAATTACTATATAATACATGGCTCATTTGGGAGTCCATTTGTAAATTGGTTTAGCTGGTTACAAGACTTTATCAAAGCAGCTGAAGATTCAAGAGAAGTATATGTGCCACAATTTCCGATAGGAGTAGGTTACCAAAATTATGAGAATTGGAGTAATCTATTGAAGTACTATTTGGATTTAGGTTTAATCAATGAAACTACTACAATAATTGCCCATAGTATAGCGCCAGTATTTGTGAGTAAATTTTTAATTGAAAACAAGTTAAAAGTAAAGAAACTAATATTTGTATGCGGATTCAACAACTACTTTGGGATAAATGAAGAATATGATACAGTAAATAGCACAATGTATTTAGACGGCATAGAAGATGTAAAGCAATATGCAAATGAAGTAATTTGTTTCTATTCAGATAATGATCCATATGTGGGGTATAACATAGAAAAGGAATTTGCAGATAAAGTGGGAACAAAGCAAATCTTACTGCAAGGTGCAGGACATATTAATAGCGAATCAGGGTATGACACATTTGAAGAGATAGTAGCATATTTATAAAGAAAAGAGAAGCAATCCATATGTGATTGCTTTTATATAAGGAGATAAATTTGGAAACAAAACATTTAGAAATTAGTAATAAGATAAATCTAGCGTACTATTCAGAGCATGTACCTGACTCAAAAGTGGGGATAATTCTCGTCCACGGACTGGCTGAGCACAAGGGGAGATATGACGATTTTATTCAGCAACTTAACGGTAGTGGGATGTCAGTTTTTGCAGTTGACTTAAGAGGTCACGGAGAAAGTGCTGGTAGAAGAGGAGATATAAAAACCTTTTCCGACTATTTAGATGACTTGCATTTTTTTGTTAGTCATATTAAAGAAAAATATCCTGAACTAAAACTAGTTCTTTTTGGTCATTCTCTAGGAGGATTGATATCAAGTAGCTATGTTTCTACATATGAAGGTATAGACTTACTGATACTTTCGAGTCCATTCATAAACGTACACCGAAAAACTAAACTTTTTAAGTTTATTCCACATAAACTAGGAGGATTTATTAAATTAAGAAAGACCCATAGTGAAAGCAAATCAATGTTAGAATACAGTAGAAAAGATGAATTGGCATGTAGTCACTTTACATTAAGATTAGCAGGGGTAATGATAAAAGAAGGGGTATCATATATTACCGAAAGATTTAAAGATATAAAGATTCCACTCCTTATGATGGGAGGCGCCTTAGATCCGGTTGTAGATTCTGGACAATTTGAATTAGCATTAGAAAAGTTTGGAAGCGAAAACAAGACACTTAAAGTGTATGAAGATAAAAAACATCGTCTAGTTCAAAATGAAAGGAAAGATGAGATTATTCAAGATATAATAGAATGGATCAAAGAGAATCAAAATTAAGTGAAAAACTAAACAGATTCAACGTTAAAATCTAATTGTATTGCTACTTGGCTTATGATAAAATAAGCGAAGTAGTAATTTTTTTAGGAGGAGGAAATTTATGAATAGAGAAGAAGCATATAATATGTTAAAAAGAAACATGGCAAAGCCTAATTTGATAAAACACTGTTTGGCAGTAGAAGCAGTAATGAGGCATTTTGCGGAGCTAAATAATGAGGATGTGGAGTACTGGGGGAATATTGGTTTGCTTCATGATATAGATTATGAAAAATATCCAGAAGAGCATTGTGAGAAATGTGTAGAGATATTGCAAGGTGAAAATGTATCAGAAGAGATTATAAAGTCCATACTAAGCCATGGATATGGTTTGTGTACAGATGTTATGCCAGAAGAGTTTATGGAAAAGGTTTTAATAACTATTGACCAACTAACAGGCTTCATCATTGCATGTGCGCTAATAATACCTAGTAAGAAGTTAGCTGACGTAGAATTAGCTTCTATGTTAAAGAAATGGAAGAAGAAAGATTTTGCTGCCGGCACACAAAGAGAGAGAATTGAGCATTGGACGGCTGAACTTGGTTATACTTTAGAGTATATGCTAGAAGAAACACTAGCAGCTATGAAAAAGATATCAAATGAATTAGGATTATAGAATTGAGGATAGTTTATGCTTAAAACTAAGAAAGCAAAATTCATACTTGCCGTTATAGTTGTAGTTATTATATTAGCTATAGCTATTTCTGTATGGGTAGGAGTGTTCTTGGAAAGAGAAGATGGCAACCTGAATGATCAAAATGATATAAGTATGAATGGAGAGGACGAGCCTAGAAGAACATTTGCAAATATAGATGCATCTACTGCAAGGGAGCAGATAAGAGAAGAAAGAGGCATAACCATATTAGATGTTAGAACACTAGAAGAACATCAAGGGGGACATATACCGGATAGCATTCTAATACCAGTGAATGAGTTAGAGAATAGAGCAATAAATGAACTGCAAGATAAGCAAGCTAGAATTTTTGTATATTGCAGAAGCGGAGTGAGAAGTGTTACTGCATCTGAAATCTTAATTAGATTAGGATTTGAAAATGTGTATAACTTAGGTGGAATTAATAATTGGCCTTATGAAGTTATATAGTAATTGTTTTGGGATTTTGAGTATGATAGAATAATACTAGAAAAAGAGAAGAAAATAAGCGAAGGGAATAAAGAAGGAGGTTTTTTTAATGGTAAATGAAGTTATTAAAAAGAGAAAAAGCATAAGAAGATATGAGGAGGGAGCAGCTGTAACGGATGAACAAGTAAGAACAATTTTAGAAGCAGCTATGTTAGCTCCGTCGGCTTGTAATTCAAGGCCATGGGAGTTCATGGTAGTAAGGAATAGAGAGAAATTAGATGCAATAGTAGAAGTGCATCCGCATACGAAAATGCTAAAAACAGCAAGTCTAGCTATTTTAGTAAATGCAGATGTAGATTCGCAAACGGGTATAGCAAAAGGATTTTTCCCACAAGACTGTGCAGCAGCGGTACAAAACATATTATTACAAAGTGCTGAATTAGATTTAGGAACATGTTGGTGTGGAGTATACCCAAAAGAGGAACTCATAGAGCATGTTAGTAGAATTTTTGAACTTCCAGAGAATATTGTGCCATTTGGTATAATAGCTGTTGGAGTTGCTGCTGAAGAGTTTGGAGCAAGAGGATTCTATGAGGAAGATAAGGTTAAATGGGTAAATTAACGGAGGAGCATAGTGCAAAAAAAGATATTCAGAAATATGCAATGGTCAATATTAATATATGCAGCGGCTTTAGCCATTATTGGACTTGTAGCCCTTTATTCAGCTACGATAAATACTAATAATGATGAGTTTAATAGACAGCTTTTATGGTTTATAATAGGGATACCTGTTCTTATTACAGTTGCGCTTGTAGATTATGAATTACTTACAAGATTTTCGCCTATATTATTTGGAATATCAATTGTGTTAATTATAGGAGTATTATTTACCACTCCTATAAATGGAGCAACAAGATGGTTTAACTTTGGTTTCTTTTCATTCCAACCAACAGAAATTGCAAAAATAACATATATATTATTTTTAGCATATGTATTTACTAAGATGCAGAAAAAAGATGAAAGAGAAATAAGTAAAATTAAAAACCTTCTTATAATTTTTCGGAATAGTGGCAGTGCCGACTATACTTACAGCGATTCAACCGAATTTTGGTGATGCGGTATTATTTGTAATAATCGTAGGAATAATGCTTTTTGTTGCAGGAATAAAGGCTAAATATATACTAGGAGCTGTTCTAGCAATAGCAATTTTAGTCCCGACTCTATACTTTACAGTAATGCCTTCACATGCAAGAAATAGAATAGATGTATTTTTAAACCCAGAACTAGATCCTAGGGGGATAGGATATAATGCGATACAATCAAGGCTTGCTGTAGGAGCAGGAAGACTAACTGGAATGGGACTGTTTCAAGGAACTCAAACTCAATTAGGTTTCTTGCATCCTAAAACAACAGACTTTATCTATTCAGCAATATCTGAAGAAATGGGATTCATAGGTGGAGCTAGTGTAATAATACTAAATGTACTTTTAGTAGCCAAAGCTATAAATATAGCAAAAACAGCAAAAGATAGAGCAGGCTCATATATAGCAATTGGAATAGCGGCGATATTTATGTACCATGCAACGCAGAATATAGGGATGACCATGGGGCTACTACCTATAACAGGGGTACCGTTAATATTTGTTAGCTATGGCCGGAAGTGCCATCATAACTAATATGGTTGCATTAGGACTACTTTTAAGTATAAGTGGAAGAAGCAAACAAACAGTAATGTTTGACTAAAGATATATGAAAGAGGGATACAAGTGAACAAATTAATTAAAGTGCCAGATGTTTTAATAACAGACTATGATGATACATTACTTTCTCTATATAGAGATAATAATGTATTAATAGAAATATGGAAGAGTATAAATGAACTATATAATAGATATTTCGAAGTGCCAAAGGAATATTTAGAAAACTATAGAGATGCTTATCATCTTTGGTATCAGCTACATAGACTTGCATTAGAAAAATTAGACATGAATGTAGCGGAGGAAGTAAATATGCAAGCGGAACAGATCGTTACGGATTTCGAACATAAAGCTGCTCAAAACAAGAAATTGTTTCCGGGAGTCCTGGAAGCAGTACAAGAACTTAATCGGAGCCGGGATTAGATTAGGAATTGTTTCTACTAATGCAACATCGGTTGTTAGACAATCTATGGAAGAAGCAGGAATTATAGATATGTTTGAGTATATAGCAGGAAGAGAAATACCATTTAGTCCAGAACGAATAAAGCCGAATTCATATCCAATTAATAAAGCAGTTGATATGATGAAAGCGAGTAAAAGTGCTTCTACATGGTATGTTGGAGATAGCGTAGTAGATGCAAAAGCAGCAAGTCAAGTAGGAATTACTGCGATAGGAGTTTGTACAGGAAGCTATTCAGAAGAAAGACTGAAAGAAAGCGGAGCAAGCGTTGTACTTAAATCTTTTGCAGACATTCCAAGTTTTTTAGACGGAATAGAAAGATAACATATAGGCACATAAACTCGCCCAAAGATACATCAAAACTTGTAGTAGATAGCCATTTAAATCTGATAATCAATGTCGAAAATTGTCGAAAACTTTTGCAATCAATTTAGGAATAAAACTGGAAACAAATTGAAAAACATTGTATAATATTCTCAAAGAGGATAATATACAATGTTTTATTAATTTCCTCTTTAAATGCAAGTTAATTACACGATTAAAGGAGGGAAACTACATGATTGACGAACTAAAAAAAGAATTAGATGGAATGATAATAAATGGAGAACCTTATGAAGATATACTTAAAAAAAGTCAAGAGCTAGATAAATATATTGCGGTAGAATTTGAAAAAATGAATAGATACAAGATGAGTAAGAGGTGAAAATAATTATATGTTTTTTAAAACAATTCTATTATCAGTATCTTTTTCAGAAATTTCTTTTGAACGTGAAGAGTGAATAACATATTGTTTTTTTTCATCAAAACGAAATTTAATACATTTGTTAAAATTGAAGTTTTTAAAATTTAATTCTATGATATGGAGGCTTGCACTATATTCATCCAATATTTTGAAAGTGTTAAAAAAGCCAAACCCGCTACCACCGAGTAGATTTATATGTAGTAATTGGTTCTAAACCGAGTTTTACTAAAGTATCTATATCAAATTCAATACCACTATCATAAATATTAAACTCATATGCATTATCTACAATATCAAAGGTAACACAAATGCAATGATTTGTATTTTTACTAGATTTTATTGCAATAATAGCATCTTTAATATGATCGCCAATTAGAAACTCTAAATTATCTTTTGAAATATTATTATCAATTAATGAATTGATGCTACAGTTGATATTCAAATCAAAATCAATAGATTCTGATATAGCTTCATTATGCAGTTGTTCAAAAAGCAAATCGATACTAATAATATTTGTCTTAGGTAAAGGCTTCTTATTAGAAACGATGCTTTCAACTTCTTTTGCATAGGACTTAGACCAGTCTTTTATGGTACTAGTAATATCAGATAGTTCATTAGCAATTTCGGTATTATTCAATTTAGAAACACTAGATAATGCTTTTTCTAAAATAAGGTTTGTAGCATTTAGTTTACTATTATATTTATGGTGAACAATAGCTAGTTCTTGAATCTCTTTCGTAAGAGTAGCATTTTTCTTTTCTGAATTTTCGAGTGATTCCTCAAGTAACTGTATTGTACGATCTTTCATTTTATATTTGTAGTTCAGCTTAATATTTCTTTTGAGCCAATAATATATACTCAACAATATTAACGGTATCATCACAAAATATACGATTGTGTCAATGTATAGATTGTTATCGAATTCATATATCGAAACAATAAATATTATGGAAAAAGATAGAATCAAACCAATATAAGAGAATTCGTTAATTAGGTTCTTATTTTTAATGAAAGAAATTCCGTTCTTTAAGACGACTAATTTTAAAGAACGAATGAATTATAAATAATTCGATTGAGAACAATACTACGTATAGAAAGGTGCGAAGAAGTTCAAGGTGATATATATAATAAATTTGTGGAAATACAGTAGGTAAACTAATAAAAAACAATGCAATACTAAAAAATAAAAGATTTAAGCTCATAGAGATGGAAGTAATAAAAATAGTATGGAATATATTTGTTTTTATTATTAGTGAAATGATAGATGCTATTATAGATATAATAAATAAAATGATTATAAAAGTAGGCAAAGCATTTGATAGCATACCAAAAATAATCCCAAGAAAAATACTTGTAACGATACAAATGATAGCGTTTAATGATGTTAGGTTATTAAAGTTTAATATTCTTTTTGAAATATAAAATGTGTATAAACTAAAGAACATATATTGTATGATGCTATTAGCAAGAGATATTATATCCATTTATTCCTCCACTATTATAGCTTACAATATATGACAAAAACAGTCAATTCAATTTAGTGGTTTTTTTTACTACTAATTTGTTGACTGTTTTGCCTAATTTAGTTATCTATATTAAGGCCAAAATCTAGATACTGTACTAAAAAATCTTCCTAGCATAATTCTTCCCTCCTTTCAGCATTCTTGTTTTCGAGGTTGTCCTCAAAAGTAAAAATTTACAAAAAGCAAGGGAATATATTAAATAAAGCGTTTATAAATTCCCTATCAACATAATTTTAAGGTTTTGGAGGGAGGGGAATAGGCTAGTATAGATTTGTGCTTGACGAAATTAGATGTTTTGCAATAAAAAAAGCCTAGACAGATGTCTAGGTAAGATTTATAGGATATATATAAGTTTAGATTAATTCTTTGACTTTTTTGTAGTAGTAATAAATTAATTCCATAGGGGTAGGCATACAAGTTTCCATATGCATAGGGGCCACATAGTTTTCTTCTAATTTTTCAACAGGAGTATTCAGCCAGGCAAAATTAATTGCTGTACGAACATCTCTAGTAAGATTGCTTGTATACATATTATATTGATTAGCTAAATATGGTAGTGGAGAGAACTCTCTAGGAGTTTTAGGTTTTTTTTCAAGCATAAGTAAAATTGATTGAAATATATGTTCACGACCATTATGTTTATGAGATAGACCAATAGCATCTAGTTCTGCATTTACTAATTCAGATATTCGTTTATTTTCCATATCTTGTAATGTTTCGCTAATAAGTTGTGCGGAGTTTTTTCTTGACATGAGCATACTGTTTATAAGATATTCAATCGGAGTTTTTACTTTATAAAAGACTAAATCTGAATATCCTTCGTGTATTCCATCATACACCATACCAGGTTTTACCTTTGTGTATACAATTACTAGCGGAGTAAAGTTTAATTCTGCATTCCTAAGTTCAGTGAGAAATTCAAAACCAGTTCCATCACCATGAGGCAATTCCAAATCTACAATAATAGCTTCTGGCTTTACTTTTTTTGCTAACTTAATTGCTTCAAAGCTAGAGTTAGTCTTAGCAATAAGTTTAATATCATCTCTATTTTTAGTAAACTCTTCAAAATTATTAATCATTTCTATATCATCTTCAAGTATCATAAATGTCATAGGATTAGAAGACAGATTACTCATCAATAACACCTCTTTCAACATTTTAACACAAAAAATAGGAGGCAATCAATAATAGTCGTAAATACATCAAAAAAAGTCAAACGATAAAAGTCCAGGACGATAAGATGACCTTAGGAGGAGAAGAGAGAAGGTATGGAGAGTAAAGAGACATATGAGTTAATAGGTAAAAATATTGATTATATAAGAGAACAAAAAAACATGAAAGTTCCTGAATTTGCTACATATATTAAAACGAGTAAAACACAATTGATAAATGTTATAAAAGGAGAACGTGGTTTTTCCATAACTAAATTATTTGAAATTGCTGAAACAACTAATTTTTCTATCAACTTCATATTAACAGGAAACAAAATTACTACCCAAGAAGAAATAACTGAAAAATTAGTTTTGGCAGAAGAATATATAAAAAAAGCAGCAGATATTCTTAATTCTGTAAAAGCCATGACAGGCTAAAAAGGATGGAGGCATTAATTAGAAGTGGATAAATAATATGCAAGATATTATTCATTAAATCTGCTTCTTTTTGTTGCTTATAAAAATTTTGCTAATCAAAATGCAACCTTTTTACTCGTTATATGGTATTATAAGTGTAATAAGATTCGAAAGTTATTATGGAAGGAAAACAGAATGATATATACAGAGAAAAGGAAGTATTTAAACTATTTAGTAGAAGAATATTCCGATATGGTATATAGGCTGGCAATGGCAAGAACCAAAGAAAAGGAAAATGCCGAAGATGTATACCAAGAGGTTTTCTTAAGGTTGTCCAAAAAGATTCCAAACTTTGAAAGTACTGAACATGAAAAAGCTTGGATTATTAGAGTTACAATTAATTGTAGCAAGAACATACTTAGCTCTAAACATCTAAAGCATAATGTGGAGCTTAAAGAAAACATATATGATGACAATACTGTTCCGGATAAAAATGATGAAGCAAATGACTTATATTGCGTTGTTTTAGATTTGCCACTTAAATATAGGACAGTAATCCATCTCTTCTATTATGAAGGATACAAAATAGAAGAAATAAGTAAAATATTAAAAACAAAAGAGAACACTGTGAAGTCGTGGTTATCTAGAGCACGTGAGAGAATAAAAACTAAAATGGAAGAGGGTGCTAAAAATGAATAAGAAAGGTGAATTTGATAAGTATATAAAATCAATGAATAAGGTTGAAGTGGGAGATAAAATGAAAAAAGATGTTTTGAATAAAATCAGACCGAAACAAAAAACCAGATATAATTGGTTTCCTAGATTAGGAGCTGCAACTGTTGTAGTTGCTTTAATGCTAGCTATAATTCTTCCACTAGGAATGGAAAGGAATACTGAAGAAGGGCAATTGGCCGTTTTACCAACAATAGATAGTTTTGAAAATCTACAAGCATTATTAGGGCATGAAGGAAGTGACTTTGGGCGTAGCCGTTTCAATGATGACCATATATTTGCAATCGGAGGACCAATGGACGACGCAGTAGTAAGCGAATCAGACGGTATTAGAAGCAGCAGAGAATCTACAACACCAGACCATTCAACAACAAACATTCAAGTAGAAGGTGTAGATGAAGCAGATATTGTGAAAACAGATGGAAACTATATATATTATATATCTAATAGTAGGATAGTTATTATAGATGCAAGTGATCCGAAAAATTTAAGAATAGCGAGTCAAATTGAATATGAGTGGAGAGAAACTGAGAGTTTTTCACCTTTTAACATATATTTGACCAATGATAAGCTTGTAGTTATTGGAACGAGATGGGAAGAGAGAGGAGACAATTATTGGCTAGACCTAGAAACATTTACACCAGAAGTTGATGTTATTAGTACACGAGAAGACTCAGTAGAACTCACTATAGTAGAAGAACCTATTCATCGTGGAAGAAGACATTGGTGGGGAGGAAACGTATATACAGTAGCAAGAGTATACGATATAAGGAATAGAGATAATGTAAGATTAGAAAGAGTAGTTGAAGTAGAAGGAGAACATTTAACTTCTAGAATGATAGGAGATAACCTATATTTAGTAGCGAATCAAAATATAAGAACATATAGATTTGATATATATCCAATATATGAGCTAAGTGAAGACGCATTTAAACCAAGCTATAGAGATACTGCGGTTGGAGAAGGAATAAGAAGAGTAGATTTTTCATATATATCATATTTCCCAGATAGCATATCAAATAGTTATTTAAATATAATCGGATTCAATATAAATAATAATGAAAAAGCTAATGTGGAATCAATTTTAGGTGGAGGAGACATTGTATATTGCTCAGGAAACAACCTATATGTAACGCGTACAACGTTTGAACATAGAGATTCAATAGTAGCAGAAATAGTGACCGGAGACGGAAGAAGAATGGATATGAGAACACACATATATAAGTTTGCATTAAATAATAGTGAAGCTACATTTATTACTTCAGGAGCTGTTCCAGGTAGATTGTTAAATCAATTTTCCATGGGAGAATATAATGGATATTTTAGAGTGGTTACAACGGACAATGATAGAGGTTGGTGGTCACCAGAACATGATATGAATAATGTATATGTATTAGATATGAATCTAGACATAGTAGGCAGAGTAGAAGGATTAGCGCCAGGGGAAAGTATATTTGCTGCAAGGTTTATGGGTGATAGAATATATATGATTACTTTTGTAGAAATAGATCCATTATTTGTAATTGATGTATCAGACCCAAGGAATCCAATTGTATTAGGAGAACTCAAAATTCCATGGTTTAGTACGTATTTACATCCATATGATGAAAACCATTTGCTTGGAATTGGAGAAGATGTAGAACTTGTTAACGGATGGGTATTAACTAATGGTATAAAATTAACACTGTTTGATGTAACAGATGAGTCAAATCCTACAGCAAGACATTACGAGAAAATAGGAGGAAGAGGAACACATTCAGAAGTATTACACAACCATAGAGCATTCCTGTTTTCAAAGGAGAGAGACATCATAGCATTCCCTATAACAATTACTGAAGATTGGAGATGGGAACCTACCTTTGTTGGTGTAGTAGTTTATGGATTAGATTTAGACGGAGGATTTACCTTAAGAGGTAAAATCACACATATGCCAAGTAACAACCGCTCATGGGTCGATTGGGATAGAGAAATCCAAAGAATACTATATATCGGAGATAGCTTAATAACAGTATCAAGAGGAATGGTAATGTCAACTGACATAAACACAATGCAAGAAATAGACTCGTTAGAGTTCTAAATATAATTTGATATACTTCATAAATAAGTATGATAGATAAGGGCAGTGCTGGTAGGATATTAACTACCAAGTACTGCCCTATATTTATGCGAAAAGAATAAAATATAGTTGTTTAAGTAAAAATAGTTTAATATACTTAAGCTAAGGAGGAACGAATATGTTTGACTGTCATTATGATTTATTAATGTACATCTATTTATACAAAGATGATATAGATGTACCAAAAAAATATTGTGAGAAAATATTTAAGAAAGATAATATAACAGGAGGGATATTTAACTTCTACTATACTTCTCTAGAAGAGATGGAACAGAACTTAAAGATAAAAAGAGAAGAGATTGATGTTATAGAAAACCTTAGAACTGTTAAGGAGCTTATAGAAAAGCATAATATAATACCACAAGATGTGGAATGTGTGATAGGAATCGAAGGTCTAGATTATTTAGAAAGAATTGAAGATATAGATGAGTTATATGATTTGGGGATGAGAAGTACAAATATTGTTTGGAACAATCCAAACAAATTTGGTGGTGGAATTAAAGCAAAAGAAGAAGTGGGGCTAACAGAATTAGGCAAAGTGCTAGTAGAGAAACTGGTTCAGAAAAACATTGCTATAGATTTATCGCATGCCAATGAAAAAACCTTTTGGCGGAATAATTGAAGAATGCAAGAGATTAAAAAGTTTAGGACATTTTCCGATAGTACACGCATCACATTCTAATAGTAAAGTAATATGCGATGTTTCTAGAAACTTAAAAGATGAACAAATCAAAGCAATAGTAGAAGAATTTGATGGAACAATAGGAATAGTAGGATATGTGCCATTTGTGAAGCCGACAGGTGACAAGAAAGATATCGTATCTCCAGAAGAATACTATTTAAAACATATAAATCATGTAAAAGAATTATTAGGCGGGATAGATAATATAGTAGTCTCAACAGATGATATGACCTTTGAGGGAGAAGAGAGCGAACCTCCTGTATATAAACATGAAGAAGTAGCAAAAGAGATAAGGAAGCTACTACAAAATGATGGGTATACAAACCAAGACATTGAAAAAATATTGCACAAGAATTTTGAAGAAAAGATATTGAAAAAATATAATTTATCATAGTAAGAGAGCATGAAAACAATCATGCTCTCTTACTATGACAGAAACATTACATTTTATGGAAAGTTTCATGTCTTTCATGACATTGCAGATAGACTTAAGATAGAATAACATATAAGGAGTGATGGAGAATGTTAGCTCGAATAAAAGAGTTTATAAAAAATAAGTTTAATATTAATAGAAAATTATTAGAAGATGGAAGTATAAACAATAAGGTAGATGCTGACAGTACGAAAAAGCTAAAATTTGATGTAGCTATAAAAAATGAAGATAAAGAAACCATTAGAATACTAGAGTTACAACAGAGATTTAGTAATGGATTTATTGAAGAAGATGACATATCTGAAGAAGACCACGATAAACTCAATGAACTTTATGATAAACAAATTATAGAAATAAAAGGAAGAATAGAAAAACAAAGGCAAGAGTTTTTAGAGATAATAAGAAAATCTAGTTAAAGCAGGAGCAAAAAATGGAAGAACTAAAAAGAGTTGAATTAGACCCGAGATGGCAAGTAGAAGCATATTCACAAGTAGAGAGCGATTTCAAAGCAGGGAGACGCTCTTGTGTTGTTGCGCCAACAGGATGTGGAAAGACAGCGATAGGTTTAAAAGCTATAGAAGATAATCCCGGGAAAAGCATATTGTGGCTGACTTCAAGCTCAACTGGGATTGGAGAGACCAAAAAACTAATTAAAGAAATATATGGTAAAGAAGCAAAAGAGATTTTTCCAAGACTAAAATTTCTTACATATAATGCTTTAAGTAGAATGACGGATGCGGACTATAAGAATTTAAATCCCGATTTAATTATATATGATGAAATACACCGTGCTGGCGCAGAAATATGGGGAATAAGAGCGCAAGGAATAGCCGAAAAGACTAAAGGAAATGTATTAGGATTAACAGCGACACCAGTGAGGACAGATGGGCAAAACATGGCGGGGAAAATCTGCCGGAGGAGTGTCATATGAACTAAAGTTAACAGAGGCAGTAGCGAGGGGAATTCTTCCGGTGCCAATATACATATGTGCAAGCTATCTATTTGGAGAAGATTATGAAAGATTAGAAGAAAAAATTTCTAAGATTAAAGATCCAAAACAAAGAAAAGAGTATGAACAAAAATTAGAGCAAGCAAGAAGAAATTTAAGTGAAGCAGCAGGCATGAAAGAAATCTTTAAGAAATACATGAAAGAAGAAAATGGAAAGTGGATTGTGTTTTGTAAAGATATAGCTCACATGGAGGAAATAGAGGCACTATGTGAAGAGTGGTTTGGAGAGGTAAATCCTAATCAAACGATTTTGAAAATATCATCAGGAGAAGAAAGACAAGATAACATTGAAGCGATGCAGTTCTTGAGAAGAAAGGAAAATGAAGATTTACTAATAGCACTAACTGTAAATATGATAAATGAATCTTTTCATGATGGGGAATTATCTGGTGTTATTATGGCAAGACCAACAAAGTCTGAGATACTATATCTGCAACAATTAGGTAGAGCATTAATGAAAGATGGTAAATCACCAATAATATTTGACTTAGTAAATAATTTAAAGTATTTCCAAGAATTCAGGAAAGAAATAGAAGAAATAATAAGAAGAGGAAGAGAAGACGGAAAAGAAGATTTATACGACGATGGCGTACTAGAGCAGTTTAAAGTATTCTCTGAGCAAATGAAATTTGCCGAAGAATTTAAAAAATTAGAAGCAAATTTGGATGAGATGCATGGAAAGAGCACAATTAAAAGATTGTTAGATATATCTGAGAAACTAGCAGGTGTGGGAGTAGATTTTTCAAACTTACAACTAAGAGAAAATTACAAATATAAAACAATAAAAGATATATTAAAAGAACAAGAGATAAGGGAGAAATTAAAAGAACAAGGGATAGATGAAGCTGTTTTAGAAGAATTTGACCTAGATTATGAAATTGGATCAGCTATAATGAGACTTAGAGCTGCTTATGCGGGACGTCGGAACATATAGGATAACTGAAGAAGATGTAGCAAGAGCGAGAGCTATAAAAGGGTTAATACAAGATGAGAAGAAAACGGTAATAGAGGAATTGTTAGACGTATCTGAAAAATTAGTAGATTTAGGGGTAGATTTTACCAAAATACGAATGAAAGAAAATTACAGATATAAAACAATAAAAAACATAATTGAAGAACAAGGGATAGAAGAAAAATTAAAAGAACAAGGAGTAGATGTAACTGTTTTAGAAGAATTTGATTCAAACTATGAGATTGGTTCGGCGATTTCGATGTTTAGATCTTCTTATAATGGACACCGGAACAAATAGAATAACTGAGGAAGATATCATAAGAGCAAAGAAGATAAAAGGACTTATATCAGAAAAAACGAAAACTGCAATGGAAGAACTTGTGGATATATGTGAGATGTTGGACGATAAAGGGATGGATCTTACGAAGACAGGATTAAAAAAGGACAATAAACACAAGACAGTGAATGATATAGTTGAGGAGCAAGGAATAGATCCAAAAGTTTTAGAATATATAGACGGCGATTATCCAATCGGCAAGAAAATAGCGGGGTTTAGAAATGCATGTAAAGGGAAGTCCTCGTATGCGGTAACAGAAGAAGACAAAGCAAGAGCGAAGAAGATAAAAGGATTAGTACCGGAAAATAAAAAAACGGCGACAGAAATATTACTAGATACGTGTGAATTATTAGACAGAAACAAAGTGGACTTTACAAAGGTGCAATTGACAAAAAACATAGATGGGAAAGATATATCTATAACAGTAGGAGAGATACTAAAAGAACAAAATATAGAGCTAAGCAAAGAAGATTTAAAAAAAGTAAAGTTAGATTATAAAATAGGACAATCTATAATTGCTTTTAGAAAGGCATGTAAAGGAACGTCGAAACGCACAACTACTGAGGAAGAAAAAGCAAGAGGAAAAGCAATAAAAGGAATCATAGTTGAAGAAGAGAAAACCGTAATAGAAGAAGTGTTAGATGTATGTGAGGTATTAAGTAAGAATAAGGTAGACTTTACAAAATTAGCGCTTAGTAAAAATGTAGATGGAAAAACTACATATAAAACGGTGGGAGATATAATCCAAGAACAAGGGATAGAGGAAAAGTACGAAGCTTTAAAACAATCAGAAGAGGATGAAGAGGTTTTGAAGCAGTTAGATGAAGCCTATAAAGCGTTAAAGCAGTTAGATGAAGATTATGAAGTGGGACATTATGCAAACATTTTAAGAAGATGTTATGTAGGATCTTCAGATTATAAAATAACGGCAGCAGATAGGACGAGAGCAGAAGCGATAGATGGGTTATTGACAAAGGAGAAAAAGCCTGTTTTTGAAGAACTTCTGGATGCATGTGAATTTTTAAAAGCTAATGAAGTTAGCTTTATAAATATACGAATAAGTAAAAAAGGTGAAGATGGTAAAAACGTAAAGAAAACGGTCAAAGATATATTGGAAGAACAAGGAAAAGATAAATCTATTTTAGACAACTTGGAAGGCATAGATGAGAATTATGAAATAGGAAAGCGAATAAACCACCTAAGATGTACATATAGAGGAACGTTAGATTATCCACTAACAGAAGAGGATATATTAAGAGTGGAAGCATTAGAACGGACTGATCCCGGAAATAGCAAAAAAAGAAAGACAGAAAAGACTACTGTTACAAAAAGAAGCAGAAGTTCAAAAAGTGCTAGACGATGCGCAAAGTTCAAAAGAGGTTTCGAGTGAGGAGGAGTAGAAACTTTAACGCTAGAAGATGTCATTAGAAAAGCATTAGGTCGCTATAATCACCTTATATTAGAATGACTGAGAAGAGTTATGTTATGGATCTAATTGGTTTAAGATAACATAAAATGTTGTGTAGGAGTCAGCAATGCAAGAAAATTAAAAGAAAGAGTGATAGTGATGGATGAAAATAATAACAAATTAAGCAATAAAACAGAAATATATAACAAGGTTTCCGTATTAAGTATATTTACAATATTAAATATACAAACATTTATTATATATATGTATGTAATATATATTGCGGATATATTGCCAGATATAGCTAGAATGGGTAGACAGCTAATAGTTTTCTATCTAATTTTGATAATATGTGGTATAGTTTCATATAGCAAGAATCGATTAAAAACGAAAACTTCTTGGACTACAGTTTCAGAAGAAGGAATTGAAATGCATAACATACATAAAGGGATACGTAAATGGGAAGAAATCTCGAAGATTACATTTCATAATAGGGGAATGTTTTTAGCATCGAAAGACGGGAAAGAAGTTTTAGTGTTATCATTTGATGCGAAAACAGCTGTGAATAAAATAGAACTTGTAAAAGCAATTAATAAATTTAAGCCAAATGAATTAGAAGTAGTAGATAACGAGGATATTTATATAAATTATACTTCTAGATTTCTATTAAGAAACTACATGATACAAGCTATGATAATGTTTGTGCTGGAGTTGGTCTTAATATATGCAATAGGTATATTTATCGGAGTTCGGATTTATAATTTGGGCAATTTATAGCACATATGTTAATAATAATTATTTAATCACTATTAACAAAAAAGATAGAACAGCAAAAATTAGAAGTAGACAAATAAAAGATGTGAATCGTGTTTATATAGATAAGGACGAAAACATACTATATGCTGAATGTAAAAATGGAAATGTAAAAATTGCAAAGTTACAAAATTTAATTAATTTTGAAGAAGAAGTATTACAGACGGATTGAAGTGTAAAAAGTGATTAGAATAATGAGTATCAAAGTAAAAATGATTCTAAATAATAAAAATAATTTTCCGTGAGCATGGAATAGAATATCTATAGTCCAAAGTAAAAGAAGATTAAAAAATGGAAGGGACGGCTTGAGCTGTTCCTTTCATTATGTTAAAAAATTATATGTATAGATACTTGCAAAAAAAATATAATGTGATAGAATAAAGAAATAGAGAAAATTTGTTTGGGAACAAAAGAAGGAGTGTGCTATAAACTATGTATGCATATATAAGAGGAAAATTGGTAAATAAGTCTAATACATATGTTGTGATAGACGTAAATGGAATAGGATATAAAGTGTTTATGTCATTAAAGTCTATAGAAGAGCTTGGAGAGACAGAAGAAGTAAAAGTACATACACACTATTATGTAAGAGAAGATAATATAAGTTTGTATGGTTTTGTAACAAATGAAGAACTAAGAATGTTTGAGCTTTTGCTTTCAGTAAGTGGAATTGGAGCTAAGTCAGCTATAGCAATGTTATCTGAGATAACACCTTCTAGTTTTGCGTTAGCTGTAATCACAAATGACATATCAAAGCTAGTAAAAATTCCTGGTATAGGAAATAAAAGTGCTGCAAGAATAGTGCTAGAACTTAAGGATAAGTTAAAAACAGAGCAATCTTTAACAGAATGTAAAAATGAAGAAGTAACAGCGGCAATTGCTGAAGACAATAAAACATCAGAAGCAATTTCAGCTCTGCAGATATTAGGATATACAAGAAAAGAAATAGAAAAAGCATTAGAGAAAATAGATATAGAAACTCTAACATTAGAAGATGTAATTAGAAAAGCATTAGGAGTATTGTCGCTATAATAGAGAGTTCAAATACTAGATTGAATTGAAAGGAAATAAACAAAATGGATCTAAATCAACCATTAGCATACAGAGTTCGTCCTAAAACAATAGAAGAATTTGTTGGACAAGAAGAAGTGCTTGGAAAGAATACTATATTATATAAAACGATACAAGCAGATAGGTTATCTAGTTTAATTCTATGGGGACCACCTGGATGTGGAAAAACATCTATTGGTAGGGTAATAAGCGGAACAACAAAGTGTAAGTTTGTAAAATTAAATGCCGTTACATCTGGTACGGCAGATATTAAGAAAGCAATAGAAGAAGCAAAAAACTTATTTCTTAATCCGACAGGAAAGTGCATTTTATTCATAGATGAGATTCATAGGTTTAATAAGTTACAGCAAGATGCACTATTACCATCTGTGGAAGATGGAACAGTAATACTAATTGG
>WQVL01000016.1 GCA_009785865.1 Oscillospiraceae bacterium
AGAAGAGTGGATGAACAATCTCCCTAGACCTATGTTTAAATATAAAACATCATTAGAAGTAGCATAAAAATTTAATAACATTTACATTGTTAAAAAAACGGACACTTAATATTGCAATTTATATTTTATTTTGAGAAAAGTAAATAGTTTGTATTTTTACTAATATTCATATATACTATTAAAAAGTTTAGTGAGAAGGAGGATGAAACATGTCATCATTTATGGATTATTTACAAGCTGCTATTGCAGGTGCAATAGCAGGTATGGGTATTATGATGTTGCTTCCCGCAAAGAAAAAAGAAGGAGAAGAACAGAAAGTAAATCCATTGGTAGTAAAAGGAATAGGACTAGTACTTACTGTAGCAGGTGGAGGATTTTTGATTTGGTTTTTTATGTAAGAACCATTATTTGAAGGTGTTAAACTGCTAGAAAAAATAGTATAACAAGGACATTCAATCCTACATGCATTAACCACTGTAGGATTGGATGTCCTTGTTATATAAGCTCGGTCTTATTCTAAAACAAGAGCATAGTAGGTATATATGCATTATCTGGTGGCTGCAGATAAATATCTTCTGTTGGTGCTTCAATTTGTTTTAATTCATTTACTATTACTATTGGTATTTGCCCATTGTAAGTACCTTCAGAAATTTCGCCGGTTATTTCTATCCAAGTCCCATCAGGAATATTCGAAATGTCCGGGTATCTACAAAGAAATCCTAGAATAAAAATATCTGTATCTGATACAACTAAATTTCTTGCTAGAACAAATTCATCTGGAGGAAAATCGCTTTGCCTATAAACATATCCAGTAAAAGAAACATGTATTCCTAAATAGTCTTGTAAATTGTTATACACAACTCTTAATACATTAGCGTAGTTGCCTGTTGTTAAGACTTGCACATCGGGCACGGGGACTTCATCTTGTACTCTAAAGCTTTCAGTAATTATTTGGTATGTAGAATAAATAAAAAACAGAGTAATAATTATGCAAAGGACCACAAATACAACTTTAACTATATTCTTACTATCCAATTTTATATTATATACAAACATAGAATTATACCTTCTTTCTAGTAAATTCTATGTTCAATTATTGCAATATATTCGGATAAATGATATATTAATTGAATGTAATTAAGATAGAGGAAGTTTGCGTTATTACATTATAAAATAAATAAGTTATGCGAACATAATAGAAAGATAATAGTGGAGGATTTATTTAATGGGTATAGTAGGAAAGATTTTTGGAACGTATAGTGAAAAAGAGGTAAAAAGAGTACGGGCCTTTAGTAGAAAAGATAAATAGTTTAGAACCAGAAATATCTAAATTATCTGATAAAGAGTTAAGAGAAAAAACCATGGAGTTTAAAGAAAGAATACAAAACGGAGAAACAACTGATGACTTGTTACCAGAAGCTTTTGCTGTAGTTAGAGAAGCAGGCAAAAGGGTTCTTAGTATGAGACATTTTGATGTTCAGCTAATTGGTGGTATTATACTTCACCAAGGTAGAATTTCTGAAATGAAAACAGGTGAGGGTAAAACTTTAGTTGCTACACTTCCTGTATATTTGAATGCGCTAACTGGTAAAGGTGTACATGTTGTAACAGTTAACGACTATCTTGCAAAGAGGGATAGTGAATGGATGGGTAAAATATATAAGTTCTTAGGGTTGACTGTAGGTCTTGCAATAGCAGGAATGGATCAAAATAAGAAGCAAGAAGCATACAATTGTGATATTACATACGGTACAAATAATGAGTATGGTTTTGATTATCTAAGAGATAATATGGTTCAATATAAAGATCAAATGGCACAAAGAGACTTACACTATGCAATAGTTGACGAGATTGATAGTATTTTAATAGACGAGGCGCGTACACCTTTGATTATTTCAGGTGCAGCGGCAGAGTCTTCTATACTATATAAACAAGCAAATGATTTTGTTAAAAAACTAAAAGCCAAAATTTTAGTAGAAGAAGATGTTAAAGATACAAATCAAGCAGAAGATAATGAAAATTATGACTATATAGTAGATTTAAAAGCTAAATCTGCATCTATTACAGGTAAAGGAACAAAGAAGGCAGAAGAGTTTTTTAGAGTTGAGAATCTAAACGATTTAGATAATTCTCAGTTAGTTCATCATATTAATCAAGGTTTACGAGCTCATGGAATTATGAAAAAAGATATAGACTATATCGTAAAAGATGGAGAAGTATTAATCGTAGATGAATTTACAGGAAGGATTATGCACGGAAGAAGATATAATAATGGATTACATCAAGCTATAGAGGCAAAAGAAGGTGTAAAGGTAGCAAATGAGTCTAAAACGCTAGCTACTATTACATTCCAAAATTACTTTAGAATGTATGATAAACTTGCGGGAATGACAGGTACAGCGATGACAGAGGAAAACGAGTTTAGAGAAATCTATAACTTAGACGTAATATCAATTCCGACAAATAAGCCAATGCTAAGACAAGATAACAATGATGTTATATATAAGAATGAAGCTGCAAAGTATAAAGCGATGACAAAAGATATAAAAGAGAGTTATGAAAAAGGTCAACCTGTTTTGGTTGGTACAGTTTCTATTGAGAAATCAGAAAAGATAAGCACTTTACTAAAAAGAGAAGGTATTAAGCATGAAGTTTTAAATGCTAAACATCATGATAAAGAGGCTGAAATTGTTGCTCAGGCAGGTAAATTCGGTTCAGTTACAATTGCTACTAACATGGCTGGTCGTGGTACTGACATTGTTTTAGGTGGTAATAGTGAATTTCTAGCTAAAAGAGAAATGAAGAAACATGGATTTACTGATGAGTTAATAGAGCAATCAACTGCTCATAACGAAACAGATGATGAGCAAATATTAAATTCTAGAAAAACCTTCAAAGAATATGAAGAAAGATATAGTAAAGAAATAAAAGAAGAGAAGGAAAAAGTTTTAGAAGCAGGTGGACTTAAAATAATTGGTACTGAAAGACATGAGTCTAGAAGGATTGATAACCAGCTGCGTGGGCGTAGTGGACGTCAAGGTGATCCTGGCGAATCTAGATTCTATATCTCGTTAGATGATGACTTAATGAAAATATTTGGTGGAGATATGGTAACCAATGTATATAATTCACTTGGTGCAGATGAGGATATGCCGCTACAATTGGGATTGCTTTCAAAAGCTGTGGAAAGTGCTCAAAGAAAAGTTGAAGGGAAACACTTTGGCTCTAGAAAGCATGTACTTAAGTATGATGATGTTATGAATATGCAAAGAGAAATTATATACAAACAAAGAAGGCAAGTGCTTGATGGAGAAGATTTAAAAGAAAAAGTAATTCATATGATAGAAGTGGCTTGTGATGAAATAATCCATACATATGCAGGTGACGAAAACAAAGAGGGATTAGCTCTAGATGCAAAGAAAATACTGGCAGTTGAAAATGTTGATTTCAGTAGCAGAAACTGGGAAGATAAATTAAAGGAAACAGCTTTAGATAACTATGCTAAAAAAGAAGAAGAGCTTGGTCAAGATGTTAGAGAGATAGAAAGAGTAGTAATGCTTAAAGTAGTTGATCAAAAGTGGATGGATCATATTGATGCTATGGATGAACTAAAAGATGGAATAGGATTAAGAGCATATGCTCAAAAAGATCCAGTTGTACAATATCGTATAGAAGGATTTGAAATGTTTGATGAAATGGTTCACGCCATTAGATTAGATGTTGTAAAGCTATTGTTGCATATAAATAGAGTACAGAACCTGGAAAGAAGAGGGACTGTAAAGATAACCAAACAACAGCACGAAGGCGTTTTAAATAAAGGTTTTGAAATGGATGGTGGACCTAAAGCGAATAAACCACCTGTAGCTGCACCTGTGACAAATAATGAACCAAGAGTAGGAAGAAATGAACCTTGTACATGTGGGAGTGGGAAGAAGTTTAAGCAGTGTTGCGGATAATGGTGATATATCAAGGGTTTCGGGCGCGCTGAAATAGAAACAATTTATGAGGAGAATTTTGTATTATGAATGATTGTGAAAAAAAGGTCAGCAATGTTAAAGGCAATTTGTTTGCCATTGTGGGAATGATGTTAGCTATTGCTATTCAAGTGTTTTATTTTGGATTTCTTAAGTTCAATAATTTTGCAGATGGAATTATTGCAGGAATAGTAGTAGGTGTATGTATTGTTTTAGGATTTAAAATAGGTAAAGGAGCACCTAAAGAAGCCTATCCAATTTTTCTTATAGTTATTTCAATCATTGCAGTAATTTTGGGATTCTTATTTGGTGTATCTCTTTCGATATATAACTATGGTATAGATTCGCTGACATATGGAGAAGCGATGTCTATTTTTATTGATGTAATTACATTTAATGAAATTGAAGGGACTACATTTACTGTAACTGGACTCTTTATTGATATTTGTATTGCAGTTGGTATTGCCATTGTAGCTGTTAAAGGATTTGCTATACTTGATAGTTCAGACTCTAGTGCGAAGAAGAGAGAAGCTGAGTAAAATATAAACTATAATGTAAGTGATAAATTACAATTTGTGAAAACAACTTAAAATAGATTGCGTTTATGTATAAAGTTTGTTAAAATATTTTTAGTGGGGGGCTATTTATTAGTCCTTCATTATTTTTTTCTAGGAGGCAAAATATGAGCAATGAATTAGTAAGTATAGGATATGAAAATATAAAAGACTTGATATATACAATTCGAGGCAAACAAGTAATGTTTGATAGTGACGTTGCAAGATTATATGAATATGAGACTAAACGTGTTAATGAAAAAGTTAAAAGGAACATCAAACGATTTCCAGAAGATTTTTGTTTTCAATTAACTGAAGAAGAATTTGAATCTTCAAGGTCGCAAATTGCGACCTTGAACAAACCTAGTAGGGGACAAAATCTTAAGTATTTACCATATGTTTTTACAGAACAAGGAATTTCAATGTTATCTCCATTATTAAATAGTGAAATTGCTATACAAGTTAGTATTAATATTATGCGTGCATTTGTAGAAATGAGAAAGTTTATAATGTCTAATGCGCCAATATTAGAAAGGCTAACAAATGTTGAGTATAAACTTTTAGAGCATGATAAAAATTTTGATAAATTATTTAATGAGTTACAAAAAGATGAGAACTTTAAACAGAAAATATTTTTCGAAGGACAGATATATGATGCATATAGCTTAATTATAAATATTGTTAGAAAGGCAGAGAAGAAAATAGTAATTATCGACAACTATGTTGACGACAGCGTATTAAATATGCTCACAAAGAGGAATGAAGACGTAGAAGTGGTAATTCTAACGTCTGAAAAAAGCAATATATCTAAACTAGATGTGCAAAAGTTCAATAAAGAATATCCTGTATTGAAGGTTGCAAAAAGTAATAAGTTTCATGATCGATTTATTATAATAGATAGTGAAGAATTGTATCACTGTGGTGCGTCAATAAAAGATTTGGGTAAGAAGTGCTTTGCTATCAATAAAATTGTAGATAATAATATAATTGATAAAATAATGAGGTGTTGTATTTAAAATAAGAATAAAGTATAATTACTTTAGTAAATGAAAGCTAATATAGTATAGAGGTGGTAAAATGAAAGATGCTGCTAAAGCAGAATATAAGAAAAAACTATTAATTATTATACTAATTGTTATTGGCTTAGGAATTGTATTTGGTCCTGCTATTGTTGTGTTGCGTAATAACGCTGCCAGAATTAGATATATTGAAACAAAGATTTTGAACTATTTATCGCATACACATAATTCAGAGTTTAGAGATTTAACAATGCTAGAAAGAAGGAACTGTAGAAATGATATTAACTGTGTTGAAGGTATTCAGATAGGTTTTACAAGAATTCGTGGATGTTATATGTATTGGTATAGCGTCTATTCAGAAGAATCAGACATTAATTTTTTTGTTGTTTATCATAATTATACCAATGATCCTGAATTGCTTGAACAAAGAGGTGCGTTTTCCAGACATAATATAGACCCTGTTTTTCAGGATTCATATATACTATTTAAAGAGATGAGAGACAGTGCTCCTAAAATAAAAAGTTATTTAAAAGATAATATTCCTGAGCAAATTATAGAAACTGATTTTGTGCTTCCTAGCGATCATAGAGCTTTATACGGAGTAGTAAATGTAAACGTTAATGCTAATTTAAGAGAAATTTTAGATGATGAATATATTGAATTGATGTATAGTTTAAATAGCTATATTTGGAACTTAAGACCTGGTGTGGAAAGTGGACGAGCACCTGGATTTGCATCACTTACCCTTAGAACTCATATAAACTATAATGATGGCTATATTATAATACTTGGAGCTAGTTCCCAGGTCAGCATAATAAATCAACTAGGTGTGAGGAGCCAGTTATCAAATTATTTACAAATGAATGAACGGAGATAGTGATGCCCAGTACAATTGATTTATGGATTTTTTCGATTTCCACTTATGCAATTATGATTTTAATTGCTTTTGTAATTAGTTTAATGGTTTTGCTTAAAACAAGTGGAAAGTTAAAAAAGATAGACATACTATGTTCATATTCATACAGTATTCTTGGGTTTATTGTAGGAGCAAAGATTCTATCTTTCTTAGATAATAATATGGAAGGCAATGTTTTAAATAGTGGGTATGCTTTTGTTGGCGGTGTGATCGGAAGCGTTTTAGCAATAGCTATATATTCTAAACAATTTAATATTAAGCTTAAAGAATTGCTATCCAATTATATTGTGATTTATCCATTAATCTATTCCATCGGCAAAATTGGTTGTTTATTAGGAAATTGTTGCTTTGGAAAACAGCATAATGGATTATTTTATATTAGGCAAGAAATTGACGAAAATATTGTAAATGTTTTTCCTATACAAATTGTTGAAACGGTGATAATGTTTATTCTGTTTGTGATTCTATTAAGGTATAAGAGTAGAAATAATAGTGAACTCAAACTTATTTCTGTTTTTTTAATAGGATTTGGCTTATTTAGGTTTATAATTGACTATTTTAGATATTTAAGAAATACAATTTTCATGAACTTAACACTTTCACAGATGCTTTGCATTCTATTTGTTTTAATGGGGATCTATTTGATTACCTTCAATGGTAATTCAAAAAAGATAGTAAGGAATCAATAGTAATGATTTTCCTCTCACTCTAATGAATTCAGTCAGATTTATTAAACAACTTTTGTAATCTCTTTAATATGGTTGTAATAAGGTTAGTTTTTTTATACCCTATCATACTTGCTTTTTCTTTTGCGGGAGATTCAAAATCATTTTTATTTTCAAACAAGTCTTCTTGATTATATTTCTCTCTAAGTTCTTCTTGATGCTTCTTTTCATTACCGTCTAATGTTTTTTCTAATTCTTTTTTTTCTTCTTCAGAGCACCAGTAATTTAAATACAATGTCGTCAACATAAGTTCGGTGGAGGGTAAAAGATTGTGTTCTTTTAATTTCTTTGTTTCATCAATTCGAAGATCTGTAGTGACATCCCCTGCAACTTCCTTTAGGAATTGTTGCATTTTATCTGGTATTTTGTTTACTAATTCTGGATCAAAATAGGTTAATATTAAATTTACTTCATAAGCAGCTTTCGCATATTCTAATTCATCCATAATACCCCTCACTATAATTCTTCTCGATCTGACTTTGTATCCGGTTCTTTCTTGAAGAAATTCACTATTTTTTGCTTTGTTGTACGCATAAAATTTTTAACCTCAGAAGCTATTTGCATAACAGCAATATCATTGGCATCTTGCACTGTGTAGTCATAGACTGGGAGAGTACGTCTTTCTTCACTACCATAATCCCTATATGCTCTTTTATTTAGTGAGGTTAGCTCACTAAATCCGTGAGGATGCTTTAGTAATGTCTGGAATCCTTCGTGTGTTACCATTGCATCAGCTATTAATGGTTTGAATTCATGATAAAATGATTCGAAAATCGGAAAAAAGTCTTCATAATACGTATCTCCTGAAGTTCTTGAGAAGCCAGGCTTATCCAATAAATATGTTCCATTGGACTGTAAGTTTATAAGAACTTCTTGCGACAACCTGTGATGTAGAATCTCATCGGCGATTGTAAAATCTCCGATATTACGCCATGTTTTATCGAAATATTCATAATGATCAAGTCCTGTTTTGAGCTTTAGTACTCCGGCAGTGTCTTCTAAAGTTTCTTGGCATAAACAATGTCCAAGCTCGTGTATTAAATTCATGTCTTTAATTTCTGCACCCATTGTTGATGGTGGAAAACATGCTGCTCGAATAAGGTAGTTTTCTCCATTTATAGATATTAGAAGAGCGTGTGCTGAAGGATCTTCTCTATATTTGGAAAGTTTTTCATAAGCTTGATCAATTTCATATAAATCCACATCTGAAAAATCCTCTTTCTTAAGATTGTGTGTTTTACATATATGTTCAATAAATCTTTCCTTATTTGCTTGATCATATGATTCGAAATGCTGCTTACACTTTTGTTCGAATTGAGAATAATAGGCATTTCTATTCATTGCAATATTGTTGGCTTCTTCAATGGTCGGCATTGCTTTTCTTACATCGTCGTTATTTATGTAGGTGTTATAGTCCTTTCCTAACTTAAATCCCATTTTACGAAAAACTTTTCTTCTTGCCTCTTTAATTGCTGCTTGCTCAATCTCGCTTCCCTCTAAAAGAATTTTTTCTGTATCTGATGTGAAGAGATCTATCTCATTTTCACCTTCTATAATAGTATAGGTATTTAAAAAAGTATAGTTATTTAAAAAATTTAATAAGCAGGTCTTCCCGCTGTTCTGTAAATAATTGCGAGCATATTCTAAAAATTCCCATGTTGTTCTAGTCATTATTGCATGAAAATCTAGAAACATGTCTTCTGGACGAGTGAGCGTATCTATATATACTGAATCCAATCTTTCTATGAATGTTTCCCTATGTTTTTCTCCATATACTGCAACAAAAGCCTCTATTATTTGCGGCTTATCTTCATCAATATTTATAGTATAGTTGCTAA
Source organism: Oscillospiraceae bacterium (assembly GCA_009785865.1). GTDB lineage: Bacteria > Bacillota > Clostridia > TANB77 > CAG-508 > WQVL01. The sequence continues at coordinate 9,027 of WQVL01000016.1, forward strand.
CTGTTGCCATAATATAAACTCCTTTGTTGTGGGGATACATTCTTTTTGCTCAACTGAATTCTATATCTTAAGTTTCAAAGTGTCAAGGGAGGAAATTAGATATAAGAGTGAGTAATTACAAAAAAGATTACAATGATAAAAGCATGTTAAAAGCCCCTCTCAATAATGAAAAATTGATTGGGGCTTTTAACATGCTTATTCGGCTTTCTCCCGTATTAGGAGATATGCCTGTCTGTAATCGGGAAGGATGTGGGTGAATGAAATAATAGGTGATTCCATTCCTGTAAGAATACAGTATCCTTCTCTTGCGATTGGGGCAAGCACTCCGCCGGGTGTGAAATAAACTGTTTCTTTGGGAACGAACACGTCGCCTTCATAGTGTTCTTCCCACCCAAGCATGGTGCCATCGCCTTTGTGATCCTTTTTGTGAGGGTTGTTATATATGTGCATATAATTACCCTTATCAAAAATAAACAGACCATACTTAGCGGCTTCGCCCATACTTTCTATAACGTCGAATGGGCATTTGTCTTGACCTACCAAAATCCTTTCAAGTTGCATAAATTTTCCTCCTTGGGCTTAATAAAATTTGGTTAGGTTACATAAATAGATATAACTATATTTTACAACATTTTCCTTAAAAATGCAAATCTAGAGCGATCCAGTAACACTTTCTTTTTTTAGCAGGAATAGTATTTTAACTAAACTTATGATATAAAATATAGATAATGGAAAAAGGAGTTTTTGATTTATGGATAGCTTTAATTTTTATAATCCAACACAAATATTCTTTGGAGAAGATGCAATACAAAATTTAGCAGAAAATATAAGAGAATATAATAAGATATTATTAGCTTATGGCGGAGGTAGCATTAAGAAGAATGGAATTTATGATGCTGTAATTAAGATACTAAACGAAGAAAATAAAAGTGTTTTTGAGCTAAGTGGAATAACACCAAACCCAAAATTAGATAAGGTTTATGAGGGAATAGAAATATGTAAAAACAACAATATAGACTTTATTTTAGCAGTTGGTGGTGGCAGCACAATAGATTGCTCAAAAGCAATAGCGATGGGTGCAAAAACAGAAGAAGATGTGTGGGGATTTTACACAGAGGGTAAAGAGTGTAAGAATGCATTGCCTTTAGGAACAGTTTTAACATTGTCAGCAACAGGGACAGAGATGAATGCATATAGCGTTATAACAGATCCAAAAACTCATGAAAGACCAACTGGTTCAAGTGTGTATTCATATCCGAAATTTTCTATATTAGATCCAACTTATACATATTCACTTCCTAAAGAACAAACTGTATATGGTGTTGTTGATATATTAACACATATATTTGAACAATATTTCAGTACGCCAGATGAATCAAATATAAGTGATAGTCTATCAGAGGCAATTATAAAGACTGTAATAGAAAATTCAGAAATAGCACTAAATGACCCAACGGATTATAGTGCTAGAGCAAATTTGATGTGGCGGTAGTACAATGGCGCTAAATGGGATAATAGGGCTAGGAAAAATGGAAGATTGGAATAGCCATCAGATAGAACATGCGTTATCCGGAATATATGACACGCCACATGGTGCAGGACTTTCAATTGTTTTTCCTGCGTGGATGAAATATGTATATAAGAATGGAATAAGTAAATTTAAGAGGTATGCGATTAATGTTTGGAATGTAGAACAAGAAAGTAAAACGGATGAGGAAATAGCACTAGAAGGCATAGAAAAAACAAAAGCATATTTTTCTAAAATGGGAGCGCCAGTAAGTTTAGCTGAAATGAATATACCGGAAGAAGATATAGAGAGGATAGCAAAAACAGCCATGATGCCTGGAAGTGGTTCGTATATGGAAATAGGCACAAAAGAAGCAGAAGAAATATTGAGATTAGCAATAAAATAAAGGGGGAGAAGTTTTATGGAAAAAACAGAAATGAAATCAGATATTATCGAGGACATGTTTGCTACTATCATTCCTGATGGTTGTTTTGGGGAGCAATACTGTGATGATGTTGCACTTCTATTTATGCCGGAAGAAACTTTGATATCTACAAAAACAAAGTATCAAAAGATAGATGTAATTAAAACAAAGTATTGGGGACAAATATTGTTTATAGATAATTTACTAATGAAATCAGAAAAAGACGGACACATTATAAATGAAATGATAGTACACCCAATTATGATGACAGGAAACAAGAAAAAGAAAGTTTTAGTTGTTGGTGGTGGAGAAGGTTTCACAGCTACTCTATTATTAAAATACCCATATATTGAACAAGTGGATATAATTGATATTGATAAAGAATTTGTTGAGATATGTAAAAAGTATTATCCAGAACAAATGGCATGCTTAGATGACCCAAGAGTAAATTTAATTGTTGAAGATGGGTTAGAATATATGAAAAGAACAAAAGAGGTATATGATGCTATATTTACAACTCCGACAGATCCTTTGAGTTTATCTGATCCATTATTTGTTGATGAATATTATAAATTGTGTAATAAATGTCTTGCAGATGATGGTATTTACCAAACAGATGCATATATGCCTTTTTATAAATATGGGCATATTGATTATGCTGTTATTCAAAAAAACATGGCTAAATATTTTCCTGTTTCTAAAATATATACAGCAACGATTCCAACATTTCCAGGAGGATTTTTTTGCTTTCGGTTTTGCCTCAAAGCTTTATGACCCAATAAAAGACCAAAATAAGTTTGGTTTTGAAATAGAAACAAAATATTATAATGAAGACATTCACAAATCTTGTTTCGTTTTACCTCAATTTATGTTAGATAGAATTGGAGAGGAAAACAAAAAAAGATAATTATAAAATATGATTATTAATTTGGAGGGTAGAGATGAATAAAAAAGAAGTTATAAATGAATCAACAGTAGTTCCATATTCGCAAGCTGTAGTGGCTAACGGTTTTATGTATGTATCAGGACAAATTCCAATGAATCTAGAAACAGGCGAAGTAGTAATAGGAACTATAGAAGAACAAACAAGACTGGTATTAGATAATATAAAGATAGCATTAAAGACAAAAGCTCTTGGGTTAGATTCGGTAATTAAAACAATGATATTTGTTACGGATTTGAATGACTATGCTACAGTCAATGCCGTTTATGCAGAGTACTTTTCAAAAGGATATCCAGCTCGTTCTTGTGTAGAAGTATCAGCATTACCTAGAGGAGTTAATGTTGAAATAGAGTGTATAGCAATATGTAATTAAAATTTTAGTATGTAGAGAAAAAACAAGTAAAGAAGAATTGAATAAACTTTAAAATAGGCACACCATTTAGGTGTGCTTATTTGTTGCTTTAGCAGCAACGCTTACAAGGACACTCTATAAATTCTTTGAATATAAGAGTGTAAGTTCTAGAAGTAGGTGTTCCCAAAAAAGTGGTGAAGTCTTCGGTAAAACCTATAAGTTCATACCCTTCGGCTTGTGCTTCATTGATTGCAGTATCCAGAGCGATTTTTATGTCGTCTTCAATAGTTTCGCCGGTTGCTGGAATTGTTATAACTTTGGAAAAACTTTTTCTCACAATGTCATCTCCTTGTCTATATCACCGTGTAATTAACTACATAATATCACATTTCTGATGTTATTTAAATGGATAAGTTAATATTTGAGAGACTTTTGATAGACTATTGCAATAGAAAAACAAATAATATATAATATTTTCAGTGATTTATTAAAGTCAAAAGATAAATTTGTTACCACAAGGAAACAAAAGGAGGAGTTTTATGAACTGGTTCAATGATAGTTTTTGGACAAACAAGAGAAATTTAATGATATTAGGAGCTGTTGTTTTAGTAATAGTAGCTATAATATTAGTAGTAGTATTTACTGGAGAAGAAGAGGAAGAAATAATACGTATAGATGAGCAAGGAATCACAATGAGATTACAGAGCATAACAACAAGACCACCTACAGTAGTTGAAACATTAGAAATGATAGATATAAGTGATGCGGACTTTTTAAGAGAAACTTTGGCAAATGTTGTTTTATTAGAAGAACCAAGACCGGTAAGTGGTATCCAGGTAATTATTGATTTTAATGATGGATATGAATTGAGATTTTCTTTAAGAGATACAGAATTAATAGTTGTTGAAAATCCTGAAGGTATAATAGTAGTAGGATATATGCCAGAAGGATTAATAGAATTTGCAACTGAAAGATTTACAGAACATTTATAAAGGTAGTATAGATGTAAATTGAATGAAAAGTAATGAAGAGCCCGCATATATGTGTGGCTCATTTACTAAAGGAGAGTGATTTAAGATGTTAGAATTAGAAGAGAACAAACGTAGAATAGATACATTAAGTTCTAAACTGAAAAGTATAGGTGATTCACTTTGACATCGCTAGCTTAACATCAAGCATAAAGGAATTAGAACAGAAGGTGAATGAACCGAATTTCTGGGACAATCCTGAAAGCTCTACTGCCATAGTTACAAAACTTAAGAGGCTTCAAAATAAAGCTGAAGGATACAACAAGCTTGTGGAAGACTTGGCTAATTTGAGTGAGCTTAATGAGCTTCTTCTTGAAGAAGCAGATGAGAATCTTCTAAAAGATGTTGTTAGAAATACAATTAAATTAGAGGAAGTTGTTTCTAAGTTAGAAGTGGAAACATTGCTATCCGGAAAGTATGATAAAAATAATAGCATAGTAACCCTTCATCCTGGTGCAGGAGGAACAGAGTCTCAAGACTGGGCTGGTATGCTTTATAGGATGTATTCTAAGTGGGGGGCAAGCAATGGTTTTGAAGTAAAAGAACTAGACTATCTAGAAGGCGACGGAGCTGGAATTAAGAGTGTTACATTCTTAGTTATGGGAGAAAATAGTTATGGATATTTAAGATCAGAAATGGGTGTACATAGATTAGTTAGAATTTCTCCATTTGACAGCGGAGGAAGAAGACATACTTCTTTTGCATCTGTTGAAGTTTTACCTGAAATAGCTGATGATGTAGAGTTAGAAATTAATGCAGACGATTTAAGAATAGACACTTACAGGGCTTCAGGAGCTGGAGGACAACATGTAAACACAACGGATTCTGCAGTAAGAATTACTCACATTCCAACAGGAGCCATAGCTTCTTGTCAGTCTGAAAGATCTCAGATTAAAAACAGAGAGACAGCTATGAAAATGCTTAAATCGAGATTACTTGAACTAAAAGAAAAAGAGAACTTAGAAAGAATTGAAGACTTAAAAGGTGTTCAAAGAGATATTGCTTGGGGAAGCCAAATTAGATCATATGTATTTTGTCCATATACTATGGTAAAGGACCATAGAACAGGATATGAAGTAGGAAATGTTGATAGTGTTATGGATGGAGATTTAAATGGATTTATGGAAGCGTTCTTAAGAGCAAACCTAGATAATTAACCAAATAGGAGTAAGTAAAATATAATGTAATAAGGATAGAAAAAGGATATTTAAGAAGAAAGAGGGAAAACAGTGGGAATAATAGTACAAAAATTTGGTGGAAGCAGTGTAGCAGATACTGAAAAATTATTTAACGTGTGTGAACATGTTTTAAAAGCATACAATGAAGGAAATGGAGTAGTAGTTGTTGTTTCTGCTCAAGGAAAAACGACAGACAAGTTAATTGCAGAAGAAGCAGAGATTTCTAATAAGCCTACTAAAAGGGAACATGATGTTTTAGTTGCAACTGGAGAGCAAATAACTATCGCTAAATTAGCAATGTGCTTGAATAAGCTAGGACATAAAGCTGTTTCATATATGGGCTGGCAAGTCCCTATAATTACTGATGGTGTATTTGGAGAAGCAAGAATAAAGAAAATAGATACTGCTAAAATTATGAAAGACTTAGATGAAGGAACAATAGTTGTAGTAGCAGGATTTCAAGGAGTGAGCGAAAAAGGAGATATAACTACTTTTGGTAGAGGTGGATCAGATACTACAGCAGTTGCTTTAGCGGCAGCACTGAAGGCAGATAAGTGTGAGATATTTACAGATGTAGATGGAGTGTTTTCTGCAGATCCTAGAATAGTAGAAGATGCAATAAAAATAGAGACAATGACTTATGATGAGATGCTTGAATTATCAAGCTCAGGGGCTAAGGTGTTGCACAATAGATGTGTAGAAATAGCTAAAAACTTTGAAATGCCTATAGTTGTTAAGTCTAGTTTTGAAAAAGAATCAACAGGTACACTTGTAGATAGGTATGATAAGATGGAAGGTCTTCATATTGGCGGTATAGCTGTAATGAATGATGTATCTAAAGTAACGCTATTAGGAATGGCAGACAGAATAGGAGAGACATATAAAATATTTAAAATTCTTTCGGAAAATGATATTAATATAGATATAATAGCTCAATCACGTGGAGAACATGCTCCTAAAGATGTGTCGTTTAGTATAGGAACAGAAGATTTAGAAAAGACAATAGACTTATTGGATAATAATACAGAAGGGTTAGAATATACAGAGATTAAGTATTTTACAAACTTATCAAAAATTTCTTTAGTAGGTGTCGGTATTGCTAATACACCTGGAGTTGCTGCAAGTATGTTTGAAGCATTATCTGAATGTAATATAAATATGAGACTGATTAGCACATCAGAAATTAAGATATCTGTATTAATAGATGAAAACAAAGCTGAAAGAGCTATGAAAGCAATTCATGAAAAACTAACTCTTGGTAAGCATTTAGTGTAAAGTAGTGTGCTTTATATTAATTCTAAACTAGAAGTCTGACTAGTCAATGAATTTAACACATTGGCTAGTCAGACTTTTGCAGTATATCTATCATAATCACAAGTATATATACAATCTATCCGTTGTGTTTCTTGCATAAAATTTGATTTTGACAATGGCTATGTGCTTTGCTATAATATGACTACGTTATGTTGACGTTAGAAACTAGCTTAAGTAGAAAAGGAGGATGCAGGATGAGAGGCATCGCAAAAGTGACCATAAAAGGCAGGGTTGCAACCAATCCAGAGCCATATGATGATGATCACATGTCGTTCTTTCTGGAATTAAAACGGAAAGACGAAGACGTAACACATGAATGGTGGATGAAGATACCAAATGAGATTTGTTATCCGAGTATCCGCGAAGGAATTTTCTTAGAAGTTATAGGAGAGCTGAGGAAAGACAAGATGGTCGATGAAAACGGTTTACGCAGACCGTGGAGTTTTGTGTATGTTGACCAAACGTATGAACTAGAGGGTGAGGAACATGAAAATCACGTTGAATTCGAAGGAATAGTTTTAGTAAAGGACGACGATGTGTATACAGAAAGAAAAAAAGCCCGAAAAGTTCTATTTCTTGTAAATGACCCTGATGACATAACGGTTTGCTGTATGGTTTGGAAGAAGTTTAGCCTAAAGCTAATCCACTATGACACATTTAAGGTTGTTGGCTCTTTAGAATGTTACGAGGTAAACGGTGTGTTGCTTTACACAGTATCTGTGCAAAAAATTAATGCAGTCTAGATTTAAGCTAAACAGAAGATGCGACGGGGGTTCCTGTCGCAATTTTCTATTTTAGAAAGAAAAAAGAAAAAGTTTTTTGAAAAAAAGCTTGCATTTTGAAATTAGATTTGCTAAAATAATCAAAGTGTAAAAAAATGAAACGAGCAAATGGGAGGATAATATGGGAAGCAAAATAGTATTAGAACTGAATAAAGAGTTTGCAGAAAATAGAGATATATTTTTTGATTCTATATTATTTTCATTTTAATTTAAGGATTTATTCCTTATTTTTTTTTGCAAATTCGTACACGAAACTAAATTTTAGGAGGAAAAATGAAAGGATATTTAGTATTAGAAAACGGAGAAATATTTGTAGGAGAAAAAATTGGATATGACAAAGAAGTGATTTGTGAAATAGTATTTGACACAAGTATGATAGGACATGTAGAGGTTATGGCAGATAAGAAATATGAGAGTAAAGCTATTTGCATGACATACCCGCTAATAGGGAACTACGGGACGGTAGTTAAAGAAGATTTTGAGAAAAAGCTTTATGCAAAAGCAATATTAGTACATAGACTAGAAGACACAGAAGACTATGAAACAGAAATTACTTTAAATAATCTCTTGATAAAAAATGAAATACCAGGACTAGCAGGTATAGACACAAGGAAATTAACAAAAGCGATTAGAGACAACAGAAGTATGAAGGGAATGTTAACTAGTAACATTGATAACATTGATGAGATTACTAAAAAGATAAAAGAATCTTCTGCTCACGCAGTAAGCGCTTCGACTAAAAATGGTAGAGACATGAGCATAAAGAAAGTAGCGGTAATAGGTTCTGGTCCAATAATAATAGGACAAGCAGCAGAATTTGATTATGCAGGAACACAAGCTTGTAATGAACTTAAGAAAGAAGGAATAGAAGTAGTTTTAATAAACTCTAATCCAGCGACAATTATGACAGATAAAAACATGGCAGACAAAATATATATAGAGCCATTAACAGTAGATACAGTTAAGAAAATACTATTAAAAGAAAAACCAGACAGTGTTCTTCCAAACCTTGGAGGACAAACAGGATTAAACATATCTATGGAATTAGCGGAGCAAGGATTCTTAGAAGAAAATAATATTAGACTTCTTGGAACAACACCTGACGGAATAAAAAAAGCAGAAGATAGACAAACATTTAAAGATACAATGGAAGAAATCGGAGAACCATGTATAACAAGTAAAGTAGTAACTGATGTTGAAGATGCTATAGAGTACTCAAAAGAAATAGGGTTACCAGTAGTAGTAAGGCCAGCATATACTTTAGGCGGAACTGGTGGAGGAATAGCATATACTGAAGAAGAATTAAGAGAAATTGCTTCATATGGTATAAGTTTATCAAGAGTAAACCAAGTGTTAATTGAAAAATGCATCTCAGGATGGAAAGAAATTGAGTTTGAAGTAATGAGAGATAGTAAAGGTAATTGTATTACAATATGTAGTTTAGAAAACTTCGACCCGGTTGGAATTCATACAGGAGACAGTATAGTTGTTGCACCAGCTCAAACTTTAGCTAAAAGAGAATTCGATATGCTTAGAAATGCAGCAGTAAAGATAATATCAGCATTAGAAATAGAAGGTGGATGTAATGTTCAATATGCATTCAATCCTGACACCCTTGAATACGCAGTAATAGAGGTTAATCCAAGAGTAAGTCGTTCATCAGCACTAGCTTCAAAAGCAACAGGGTATCCAATAGCAAGAGTTGCAACAAGGGTTGCTTTAGGATATGGATTAGATGAAATAGAAAATACAGTAACTAAGAAAACAACAGCGATTTTAGAACCAGTATTAGATTATGTAGTATTTAAAATACCTAAATGGCCATTTAATAAATTCTTAACAGCTACAAATGAGTTGGGAACTCAAATGAAAGCAACCGGAGAAGTAATGGCAATAGGAACAAATATGGAATCGGCGATGATGAAAGCTATTCGTTCATTAGATGAGAATGTTGATAGTTTAATATTAGCAAAGTTAGAAAGCAAATCAGATAGTGAGCTTAGAAAAGCACTAAATGATAAGAATAGTGAGAGATTATGGGTAGTTGCTGAGAACCTACGTAGAGGGGTAACAATAGAAGAGATATATAATATTACAAAAATAGATAAATTCTTCTTAAGCAAAATGCACAATGTAATTAGAATGGAAGAAAAATTAAAGCAAAGAGAATTAACTACAGAGCTTCTTGAAAAAGCAAAACAAATGGGGTTTGTAGATAGCTTAATATCTAAGTTTACAGGAATTCCAGAGAAAGAAATAAAACAAAAAAGAATAGAAGAAGGTATAATAGCAAATTACAAAACAGTAGACACATGTGCAGCAGAATTCGAAACTAATGCGCCATACTATTACTCAAGTTATGTAGCTGGAAATGAGACTGATAATCAAGAAAAATCAGACAGGAAGAAAGTAATAGTATTAGGTTCTGGACCGATAAGAATAGGGCAAGGAATAGAGTTTGACTATTGTAGTGTGCATTGTATCTGGGCTCTTAAAAAACAAGGATATGAAACAATTATAATAAATAACAATCCAGAAACATTAAGTACAGACTTTGATATAGCGGACAAATTATACTTTGAACCATTAACTAAGGAAGATGTAGAAAATATTGTAGATATTGAAAAGCCATATGGAGCAATAGTTCAGTTTGGTGGACAAACAGCAATAAAGCTAACTAAGGCATTAACAGAAATGGGAGTTAAAATACTTGGAACTGCAGAAAAAGATATGGACAGAGCAGAAGATAGAGAGCTATTTGACCAAGCATTAACTAATTGCGGAATCTTAAGACCACAAGGAGAAACTATATTTACAGTTAAAGAAGGTATCAAGGCAGCAAACAAATTAGGATATCCTGTACTTGTAAGACCATCGTATGTGTTAGGTGGACAAGGAATGGCCATAGCATATGATGATAAAGAAATAACAGGGTTCATAAACGAAATAAATAAAATAAAACAAGAACATCCAATATTAGTAGACAAATATATGTATGGAAGAGAAGTAGAAGTAGATGCGATATGTGATGGTGAAGACATATTAATCCCAGGTATAATGGAGCATCTAGAAAGATCAGGTATACACTCGGGAGACAGTATATCAGTTTATCCAACACAAACAATATATGACAAATACAAAGAACAAATAGTTGACTACACAAAGAAAATAGCAAAAGAGTTAAATGTAATAGGTGTTGTAAATATACAATTTATAATCTCAAAAGGAAAACTATACATAATAGAAGTAAACCCACGCTCAAGTAGAACAGTACCATATATAAGCAAAGTAACAAATCTTCCAATAATAGATATTGCAACAAGAGTTATTTTAGGCGAAAAGTTAAAAGATATGGAATATGGAACTGGTATATTACCAGATGGTGAGTATGTTGCTATAAAAACACCAGTATTCTCATTTGAGAAGATAAAAAATGCTGATACAACTCTAGGGCCAGAAATGAAGTCAACAGGAGAAGTTCTAGGTATAGCAAAAACATTCCCGGAAGCAGTTGTAAAAGGATTCATCGGTGGTGGTGTTAAGATACCTAAAGAAGGTTCAGTATTTATAACAGTAAGAGATAAAGACAAGCCAGAGATAATAGATTTAGCTGAAAAACTTGAAAACAAGAAGTTTAAAATATGTGCAACAGCAGGAACGGCAAAGTTCTTAGAAGAGCATGGAATTAAAGCTAAAGTATTAGAGAAATTACATGAAGGTGAAGACAGCATAATAGAAAACATTCAAAAAGGAACAATCAAGTTCATTATAAACACGCCGACAAGAGGAAAAGATTCTGATAGAGACGGATTCAAAATAAGAAGGATAGCATCAGAATGCAAAGTACCATGCTTTACATCGATAGATACAGCATATGCACTATATGAAGCAATTGCAAGCGGGAAGACAGAAGAAGATTTAGACATAATTGATATTACAAAAATATAAGGAGGAAATATAATGAGTAATATTGCAAAGTATTTATTCGAAACAAGTGCACTAAAAGTAAGTCCTAACGATAAACCGTTTTGGTATACATCACGGAAAAATAGGACCATACTTTATCAATGCAGAATTCCTATATGGAAGTGAAGCAGATTCAAAAAATCTAGTTAACTTTATCGATAGTGAAAAGGCAGATAAGTTTAACTTTCCAAAGAAAATGTTAGATGTAACAATGAAACAGTATGAGGAAAATAACATATATAGAGATGTAATTGATGAAATGAAAAGACTTATAGAAACTGAAATAGGCGTAGAAAACTTTGAATATATTTCAGGTGGAGAAAGAAGAGATTGGTTCTTTTCATACATAATAGCAAATATGCTTGGTAAGCCTCACATCACCATATACAAAGATCTAAGCTCGGTAGTAAGTGATTATACATGTGAAGAGACAAAAGAAGTCAGTGATCTAAATGGTGTAAGAGTTCTTCATGTGGCAGATTTAATGAATCAAAGTTCAAGCTATAAAAGAGCTTGGATACCTGCTATAAACGGATTAAATGGAACTATATACTATAGCGTAGTAGCTGTAGATAGAATGCAGGGTGGTAGAGAGGCTTTAATAGAGGATAATATCAAATGCTACTCACTTATAGATATGGGGGAAGAGCTTTTTAAAGAAGGTGCAAGATTAAACTATATATCTAATGAGCAACTAGAAATGATTTTAAAATTTACGGAAGACCCGGACAAAACAATGCAAGAATTTGTAGAAGAACACCCAGAGTTTATTGAAAATGCTCTTAATTCTGATGAGAAAACAGCGATGAGAGCTAAACTTTGTGTAGAGAGTGGATTCTATGGTTTGAAAGGAAAGGAGGTAAAATAGAAATGATAAATATTACAGATGAGCTAATAAAGAATATTAAGGAAAAAGATAACCCGACAGTGATGGGGTTGGATCCTGTATTTAGCTATATTCCAGAAGGAATTCTTAAAAACAACAGAATAGATGCATCAAACGAATCTATAGAAGAAACTAATATAAATGTTCCGGAAGCATTTTTGGAATTCAACAAAGAATTAATAGATAGTGTATGTGATGTTATACCAGCAGTAAAACCAAACCTAGCATTCTATGAAGCATATGGATATAAAGGAGTAAAAGCATTTGAAGACACTTGTACATATGCTAAAGAAAAAGGAATGGTCGTAATTTCAGACGGAAAGAGAAATGATATTGGGTCAACAGCTGAAGCTTATGCAAGAGCATACTTTTCTAACATAGACAATGTGGACATGTTAACTGTAAATGGATATTTAGGAGAAGATGGAATAAATCCATTTGTGGACGTAAGTGAAACGTTAGGATATAAAAAAGGTATATTTGTACTAGTAAAGACAAGTAATAAGTCATCTGGTCAATTACAAGATTTAAAACTTGAAAATGGAAACGAACTATACTTAGAAGTAGCTTCTTTAGTAAATGAGTGGAATGAAAAGACAAAAGGCGAAAACGGTTATGGAGTTGTAGGAGCTGTTGTAGGAGCTACATATAAAGAGCAATTAGAAATACTAAGAAAAGCTATGCCAAGTTCATATATCCTTATACCTGGATATGGAGCGCAAGGAGGAACAGCTGAAGATATAGCTGTAGGATTCAACGAGGATGGATTAGGAGCGATAGTAAATTCTTCAAGAGGGTTAATGTGTGCATATAAAAAAGATAAGTATGCAGGACAAACCTTAAAAGAAGCAGCAAGAGCAGAAGCAATTCACATGAGAGATGACCTTAATTCGGTAATCAAGAAATAATAGATAATTAAAAATGGAGGAGATGATTTTATGTTTGGAAATTCAAAAGATTTATTAGGAATACGCGATCTGCCTGTATCAGAAATTCAGGAGATATTAGACAGAACTGCAGAAATGAAAAAAATTGTAATGTCACAAAATCGTAAAACGACAGATTTAGCAGGAAGAACTGTTAATATTCTATTTTACGAAAACAGTACTCGTACTCGCCTTTCGTTCGAAATGGGAGCAAAAATGATGAGCAGTGTAGCTTGTAATATAAGTGCATCAGGAAGCAGTGTTACCAAGAAAGAAAACCTTATAGATACTGCACGTACTATAGATGTAATGCAAACAGATATATTAATTATGCGTCATGGTCTTAGTGGAGCGCCTCATCTAGTTGCAAAGAATGTAAATGCGGCAGTTATTAATGGAGGAGACGGAACACATGAACACCCTACTCAAGCGTTACTTGATGCATATACAATTATCGAAAAAAAGGGAGACTTAAAAGGACTAAAAGTAGTAATTGTAGGAGATATAGCACATAGTCGTGTTGCTAGAAGTAATATATGGCTACTTACTAAAATGGGAGCAAAAGTATCAATTTGCGCACCAAAAACACTTATTCCTTCAGGGATAGAACAAATGGGAGTTACAGTATATAACGATGTAGAAGTAGCACTTAAAGATGCAGATGTTGTTATGGGATTAAGAATCCAATTGGAGCGTCAAAAAGGTGGGTACTTCCCAGACCTTGTTGAATATGCTAAAGAGTTTGGAATAAATGAAAAAAGATTGAAACTTGCGAAATCTGACGCTATAGTTCTTCACCCTGGACCGGTTAATCGTGAAGTTGAAATTACTAGCTTTGTATATGATTGTGATCAATCTGTAATAGATGAGCAAGTTACAAATGGTGTAGCAATACGTATGGCAATTATGAAAAAAGCAATAGAAAGATAGAAAAAATTTAGAAAGGTGGTATAATAATGAATAGTATATTAATAAAAAATGGTCATGTTATAGATCCGGCAAACAACATAGATAAGAAATTAGATATTTATGTAGAAGATGGGAAAATAAAAGAAGTAGGAGAGAATTTATCAAAAGGTGATACTGTTGTTGACGCCAAAGGTAAAGTAGTAGTGCCAGGATTAATAGATATGCATTGCCATTTACGTGAACCAGGACAAGAATATAAAGAAGATATTGAGTCAGGATCTAATAGCGCAGCGGTAGGAGGTTTTACTTCAATTGCATGTATGCCAAATACAACACCTGTTATAGATAATGGATCAGTAGTTAATTTTATCAAAACACGTCCAGCACGTGTAAATGTTTATCCAATAGGAGCAATTACTAAAGGGCAAAAAGGTGAGAGATTGTCACTTATGGCTGAAATGAAAAAAGAAGGAATTGTAGCAGTTTCGGAAGATGGAGATACAGTTGCTAACTCTGGAATAATGAGAAATGCTTTACAATATGCATCAAACTTTAATTTGCCTGTAATAGCACATTGTGAAGATGACACATTAGGCTCAGATGGTATAATGAACGAAGGATACCTATCTACAATTTTAGGATTAAAAGGAATCAATAAAGCAGTTGAAGAAAATATAATAGCAAGAGATATATTAATAGCAGAAAATGATAAACAAAGCATACATATAGCTCATGTTACAACAAAAGGTGGAGTGGAATTAATTCGTCAAGCTAAGGCAAGAGGAGTGGCGGTGACATGCGAAACTTGTCCACAATACTTTAGCTTAACAGAAGATGCTGTAGATGGATTTAATACATATGCAAAAATGAATCCGCCACTTAGAACAAAAGAAGATGTAGAGGCAGTAAAAATAGGACTCAAAGATGGAACAATTGATGCTATTGCTACAGACCATGCGCCACACCATATTAATGACAAGAATTGTGAAATGGCATTCGCAAATAATGGAATGGTTGGATTTGAAACAGCATTTGGATTAGGGGTTACAAATTTAGTTAATGAAGGACATCTTACATTAAATGAGTTAATAGAAAAAATGTCATATACACCTGCTGCTATATTACGTTTGGATAAAGGAACTTTAGGAGTGGGAAAAGATGCTGATATAACAATAGTTGATACAGAATGTAAGTGGACTGTTGATATAGAAAAATTTGTATCGAAAGCTAAAAATTCACCATTAGATGGATTCAAACTAACAGGAAAAGCAGCTATGACAATAGTTGGTGGGAAAGTAGTAATGGAAGATGGGGCTTTAGTTTAAAAGGAAGTGATTTAATTATGGCAAGTATAGTTCTTGCAAAATTAGTAAAAAAAGATATAATAAGGTCAGATATATTTAAATTTTCTGTACATGCACCAGAAATAGTGAACACTACAAAACCGGGTCAGTTTATAGAAATACAAGTATCTGATGAGGTTGAACCTTTTTTGAGAAGGCCTATTAGTGTATATAATGTTGATAAGGAAAATGGAATTCTAGAATTCATATTTGAAGTTCGAGGTATAGGTACTAAGATATTGGCTAAGAAAGAAGAAGGAGACAATATTGATATATTAGGACCTCTTGGATGGGGATCATTTAATTATGAAGGCTATAAAAATATTGCAGTTTTGGGTGGAGGAATCGGTATTTTTCCGCTCTATGAACTGTGTAAAAATGCAAAAAATGATGCAAACGTACATACATATTTAGGATTTAGAGATGAACGAGCTGTTATGCTAGAAAAAGAGTTTAAACAAGTGAGCAGTAGTCTTACTATAACCTTAGATAACGTAGACGGCTTTGCTATTAACAAGTTAAGGGATGATTTGGAAGCAAAGAATATTGATATTATTTTTGCGTGTGGACCACTTGGAATGTTAAAAGCGGTTCAAGAGTTAGCAAAAGAAAAAAATATATCATGCCAAATTTCACTAGAAGAGAAAATGGGATGCGGCTTTGGAGTGTGCATGGGCTGTGCTGTTAAGATGGTAAATAGTTCATATTATAAGCATGTATGTAAAGAAGGTCCGGTTTTTGAGGCTTCGGAGGTTGAAATATAAAAGGGGGAAATTTATGAATAGTAACAATTTGGACAATGAGGTTGATGATGATTTTGAACATGATTTTGGTCAAGGAAATAAAGGAGTAAAATCAAAGAAAAAATTCATTATTATTATATCTTGTATTCTGGCGATAGTAATAATAGCCTCTTTGGTAGTAGGGCTTTGGTTATTTACTCGAGAAGAAGCTGAACAAGAATATGATGAAGAATACGTTGAAGAATATTTTGAAGACCATGAATTAGTTGGATTGTGGATTTCTTCTTTTAATGACGGTAGTATACAATACACTTTTAATCTTAATAGAACTGGAGTACGATATAGTGATGGTAATCTAATAGAATTTACCTGGAGCGTCGAAGAACCTGACACATTAATCTTCTATGCAATTGTTACTATAACGTATACATTTTCAATAGACGGAGATGAGCTTACACTACAGGACGATTACGAGGAGCCTAGTCTTTTTGTTAGAGTGGTAGAAGAGCAAGTAATAGAAGAATTTGCTGAACCATATGATGAATATGAGCCTCCAAGTACTGAACTTACAGGAAACGCATTTAGAGTAGGGTGGTTTGATTCAATTAGTCAGGAAAACAGAAGAGTAATCTTGTCTACATATGATGCATTTATTGAATATTTTACTGAGCACACTGAGCATATAACGGATGGGAGAGGGGCAATTATCTCTAGTAGCAGCGATCCTATTTTAGAGAATTATGACTCATATTTTTTTAACAATAACTCCCTAGCAGTTGTATATATAGAGATAACTAGTGGTAGTAATAGAGTTGACTATGCAGGATCGACTGTAGTAGGAAATAGCATATCGATAAGATATAATATTATTAGAGCAGGTGGATTTGGAACAGACGACATGCAAGGTTACTTTGTTGTAGTGCCGGTTCCTAACCACGTAACTGCAATTCTGTAAGTACTAGCAATTTGAATTGAGGAGGTATAAAGTGAATACAAACATAAATTTAGCAGGAATCAAAATGAAGAATCCTATTGTCTTAGCATCAGGTACATGTGGATATGGAAGAGAATTAGATACATTCTTTGAGCTAAATAAAGTTGGAGGACTCATTACGAAGGGTACAACATTAAAACCTAAAGACGGAAATCCTCCAAGTAGAATATGTGAGACTCCTAGTGGTTTAATTAACAGTATAGGTCTTCAAAACCCTGGAGTAGATCATTTTATACAATATGATTTACCGTGGCTTAGAAAGCAGGACACAGCAATTATCGTAAATGCTTGTGGAAGTACTATAGAAGAATATATAGAGCTTTGTAAGATTTTAAATGAACAAGATATAGATGGGGTGGAATTAAATTTATCTTGCCCAAATGTTAAAGCAGGATGCTTAGCTTTTGGAACATCTTATGAAGGAGTAAAAGAAGTTACAAGTAAAGTAAGAAAGGTATTGGATAAGCCTTTAATCGTAAAACTTACACCAAATATAACAGATATTACTGAATCTGCCAGAGGAGCGGAAGATGCAGGAGCGGATGGAATCTCCCTTATAAACACTTTGTTAGCCATGTCTATAAATATAGAAACAAAAAAACCATACTTAGCTAATAATATGGGAGGGTTATCAGGACCGGCAGTAAGACCAGTTGCAGTACGAATGGTATATCAAGCTGCAAAAGCCGCCCGAATACCTGTTCTGGGCATGGGCGGTGCTATAAACGGGAAAGATGTTATAGAATTTATGATGGCAGGAGCAACTGCAGTAGCAATAGGCTCAGGTACGCTTAGAGATCCCTTTGCTAGTGTTAAAGCGGCAAATGAAGTAGAGCAATTTATGGCGAAACACAAAATTAAAGATATAAATAGTATTATAGGTAGTGTTCAGCTACATGGATAATATTTAATCTGATTTATTTAAACTTGAGGAATTATCTTCTTAAAATGGAAGCACATATTTATTGTGCCTCTTTTTTTGGAAGTTGCAATTCTTGAGATTTTATGTAAATTATGGTATAATTGAGAAGATGGCTTACATATATGCCAATCGATTAAACTCGGTTGGCATTCGCCCCGAGTAACTATAAGGGGATGATACCATGATATCTAAGTTTTTAACAAATCCAAATCTCTGCAAAAAATGTGGAGGTAAGTGCTGTAAAAGGTCGGGTTGTGACTACTTACCAAGAGATTTTAAGGAGATGAGCATTCTCTGCTTGAAAGGCCGAATTGATGAAGGCGAAATATCTATTAGGTCATCCTTAAAAATTCATGATGACCCTATAATGCCTATAATTAATCCGGTATTACATTTGTGTGCAAGAGGAGTAGACCGGCCCATAGTAGACCTTTTTCGCCAAAAATCAACATGTTCTCTACTAACAGAAAAAGGATGCAAGTATACTTTTGGCAGACGACCTTCTGGAGGAGTACTGTTGATACCAGACGAAGCCGGATGTTATAGCCTTATTTCAGACGAAATAGTCTTTAAATTGTGGCTAGAACATCAAGCAGTGTTGCAGAAATTAGTAGAATACTATTCAGACAACACTTTTGCGAAAGTTATACGAAGTCATATTGCATTACTTGAGCAAGATGTGTCTGAGGCTCTAAAACTAGTGCAAGATCCAGAGCAATTGGATGAAAGTGATAGAAACGCTTTCAAAATGTTATTCTGGCTAAAGAAAGGCTGTTTAGAGATAGAGTTTTAAGGAT
Source organism: Oscillospiraceae bacterium (assembly GCA_009785865.1). Classification (GTDB taxonomy): domain Bacteria; phylum Bacillota; class Clostridia; order TANB77; family CAG-508; genus WQVL01. The sequence continues at coordinate 28,041 of WQVL01000016.1, forward strand.
TTACAAAAACTAAAAATAGACTGTTCAATTTAAATTGAACAGTCTATTTTTTTATGTATTACATTTTTAAAATTTCTTGAAATGTAAAGTCACTTTATGATATATTAAATGGCAGTGGATAAAAGAAACGAAGTAAAATCTTTGAAAAGCCTCAAAGCTTCTTGTAGAGGTGGGACACAAAGAATCGTTCGTTTAATATAGTATCGGAGGTATTTATGAAAGCACTAATAAGCGTATCAGATAAAACAGGAATAGTAGAATTTGCAAAAGAATTAGAAAAAATAGGAGTAGAGATTGTTTCAACTGGTGGTACATATAAAAAGTTAAAAGAAGAAAATGTGAAAGCTATAGAAATTTCTGAATTAACAGAGTTTCCAGAATGTCTAGATGGGAGAGTAAAAACTCTTCATCCTAAAGTACATGCAGGAATTTTAGCTATGAGAAGCAATGAAACTCATATGAAGCAACTAAGTGAATTAGATGTAGATACAATAGATTTTGTTGTAGTTAATCTATATCCTTTTAAAGAAACAATATTGAAAGAGAATGTGGAAAGAGAAGATGCAGTTGAGAATATAGATATTGGTGGACCAACAATGCTTAGATCTGCAGCTAAGAATTACCAAGATGTTGTAGTAATAACAGATCCTACTGATTATGAAAAGGTTTTAACTGAATTAAAAGAGAATGGAAAAGTTTCTTTAGATACTAAATTCTATTTGATGCACAAAGTGTTTGAACATACTAGTAGCTATGATGCTATGATAAGCAAGTATTTAAAAGACGAGAGGCAAGATTACAGTTTGCCAAATGAACTTACATTAACATATGAAAAAGTTCAAGATATGAGATATGGTGAAAATCCTCATCAAAAAGCGGCGCTATATAAAGAGATAGGGAATAATGAAGGTTCTTTAACAATAGCTACTCAGTTAAATGGAAAAGAATTATCTTTCAATAATATAAATGATACAAATGGTGCTTTAGAGCTATTAAAAGAATATGATGAACCAACAGTTGTAGCATGTAAACATGGAAATCCATGTGGTGTTGGTAGCTCAGAAAACATATATGATGCATGGCAAAAGGCTTTAACAGCAGATAAAGTTTCAATCTTTGGTGGGATAGTGGTAGTTAATAGAGAAGTGACTGGAAAGATGGCAGAAGAGATGAATGAAATCTTTTTAGAAGTTATTGTTGCTCCATCTTATGAAGAAAAAGCTTTAGAAGTGTTTAAATCAAAGAAAAATTTAAGAGTATTAGAATTACCATCTATAGCTTTAAAGCAACCAGAAGAAGCTTATGATATCAAGAAGATAAATGGTGGAATCATACTTCAAACAATTGATAGTAAATTACTAGATGAGTATAAAGTTATGACAGACAGAAAACCAACAGACCAAGAGTTAGAAGATATGATGTTTACATGGAAAATAGTTAAACATGTTAAATCAAATGGTATTGCAATAGGAAGAGATAAGAGATCAGTAGGAATAGGACCTGGACAAGTAAATAGGATCTGGGCGACAAAGCAATCTGTAGAACATAGTGAAGAGCTTATAGGAAAAGATGCTACAAAAGGAGCTGCTTTAGCATCAGATGCTTTCTTCCCGTTCTCAGATTGTGTAGAGGAAGCACATAAAGCAGGAATAACTGCAATAGTACAACCAGGAGGGTCGATTAAAGATCAAGATTCCATTGATAAATGTAATGAATACGGAATTACAATGATATTTACTGGAATGAGACATTTCAAACATTAATATAGAAATGAAGAGTAAATATCTTTAAGGAGAGAAAGACTAAAATGATGAATTTTATAAAAGGAATGATAACAGGAATGGGTGGAATTTCACCAGGATTTAGCGGAAGTATACTTCTTGTATTATTCGGACTATATGAACAAACTATAGAGGCTGTGGCAAATATATTTAAAGACTTTAAAAAGAATACATTATTTTTATTCCCAATATTTTTTGGTATGGGAATAGGATTTATCTTATTTGGAACAGTAGTAAATTATCTTTTTAACCATGAGGTTCTTGAAGTATATGCAAGATATGCATCTCTTGGTCTTGTGTTAGGAACATTGCCCTTATTTTACAGAGAAGTTACAAAAAGAGATTTTAAGAAAAAGTATTATATTATAATGGCAGTTGCCTTTATGGTTGGTATGGCTATATTAGTGTGGAGCTACATCAATGTTGATGAAGAGTATGACCTTACAGATGCTACTTATTCAGCACATACTTCAGAGCCTACGGTTGTAGAAAGTATGACGATGGGATTTGCAGTTGCAGGTGCCAGTATAATACCAGGTATAAATGGTTCAATTCTTTTGTCTGCCATGGGAATGTATGAAGATTTGACCTCAGCATTAAGTATAACAAGTTTTAATTTGATGGTTCTAATACCTGTAGGTTTGGGAGTAGGAATAGGTGTTTTAGTTATTTCATTTATAATGAGTAAATTACTAAAGAAGTTTTATGGCATAACATTTTCAATTATATTTGGACTATATATTGCAATAATAACAACAAAATTATCTGGACACTATTTAACGGAATTTAGTTCAGAAGCTGTTATATCTATAATTTTAGTAGTAGTCCGGAGCGGTATCAACATTTATGTTAGGAAAGCTAAAAAAGAAAAAGGAAGAACCTAAAGAAGAAGCATAATTAAATAAAGTAAAAATGAAACGGGCGGGAGCGATAGCTCCTACCTTTTTTGTTACGAAGGATTTTTGACATTAATTATTTCGTAGAGTTGCCCTTTTTACAATAATTGCTACTCATGTATAAATTTAGCTAATATTGGTATCTTAAATAAGAAATATATTAATAAAATTTAATATGAAAAAGCATACTGAATTGCAGAGATATTCTTTGACTTTTAAAGGAAGTTATGATAAATTTTTAAGATGAATATAATATAACACAAATGAAAATTGAGGTGGACTAATGAACTATTTAGTTAAAGAAACTTTAGAAAATATTTATAAACAATTTGAAACAAATCCAAAGACAGGACTCACTTGTGAGCAAATCCAAAGAATTCAAAGAGAAAAAGGATTGAATAAGTTTGATGAGGAAAAGAGAGAAACAATTCTTCAGAAAATATTCCATCATGCTAGAGAATTTACAATACTGATATTGTTAGTAGGTACAATAATATCCTTCTATATGGCTATTAATCCAGAAATAGATAGCGGTTATGCAAAACCAGTTATTATTCTTTCTATTATAATAATAAGTATCGGTCTTGCCATTTATCAAGAGAAGGGAGCAGAAAGAGCCTTAGATGCACTTAAGAATCTAAATGCTCCAACAACCGTAGTGCTTCGTAATGGAGTTAAACAAGAAATAGATGCTGCAGAACTTGTTCCAGGAGACATTTTAGTACTGTCAACAGGAGACTTGATTCCGGCAGATGCTAGAATTATTGAAAGTGTGAACTTGAGAGTAGAAGAAGCTCTCTTAACAGGTGAAAGTGTTCCTGTTGAAAAGAATGCTGACGCAATAGTTGCTGAACACGCAACACTAGGAGATCAGTTCAACATGCTATTCTCAGGATGTTTAATAACTAATGGTAGAACAACGGCTGTTGTTACTGCTACTGGTATGGAAACAGAGATGGGGAAAATAGCAAGCCTTCTGTCTAGTACTAAAAAAGTTAAAACACCTTTACAAAACAGGCTGCATAAACTAGGGAAATTCTTATGTATTGTAGCTATTTTATCTGCGATACTTCTTTTTGCTTTACAAATATGGGTAAATGGAGAATCAATAGAAAATGTTTTATTGGATGCGGTAGGATTAGCAGTTGCTGCTGTTCCTGAAGCTTTACCACCAATTGTTACTGTTACTCTTGCCTTTGGAGTTCAGAATATGGCAAAGAAGAATGCCATTATTCGTAAGATTTCAGCTGTAGAGTCTTTAGGGTCTGCTTCTGTTATATGTTCTGATAAAACAGGAACTCTTACAATGAATAGAATGACTATTCAGAAAGTTTGGGCTTTAGGAAATGTAGCAACCCATGTGGAAAATGAATTTGACGATACTGAAATGCGCATGCTTAAAATGATAAGTTTGGCTTCAAATGCTACGATAGAAGAAAAGGGCGGAGTAGAACAAGCTATAGGAGACCCTACAGAAACAGCTATCATTAGATTGCTTATGGCTAAGAATATTACGAAAAAAGACCTTATGGATGAATATCCAAGACTCTTTGAAATACCATTTGACTCTGATCGTAAGTTAATGACAACCCTCCATCAAGATAAAGATGGAAGATATTTCTCAGTTACAAAAGGAGCCTTTGATAGAATACCTGCTAATATGTCTGAAGATGACATCAAGAAATCAGTCGAGTACCATGATGAGTTTGCAGAAGATGCGCTTCGTGTACTAGCAGTTGCATACAAATATTATGATACAATGCCAGAGCAAACACCGGAAGTACTAGAAAAAGATTTAACTTTCTTAGGAATAGTTGGTATGATAGATCCGCCAAGACCTGAGAGTATCGAAGCAGTTAGACAAGCAAAAGAAGCAGGAATCAAAACAATAATGATAACAGGAGATCATAAAGTTACAGCAACAGCCATTGCCCGTGAGATAGGAATATTAAATCCTGGTGATAAAACAATTACTGGTAGTGAACTGGAAGAAATGAGTGATGAAGAACTAATTAAGAATATAAGGGACTATACAGTTTATGCCCGTGTTAGTCCAAATGATAAAATAAGAATAGTAAAAGCATGGCAAACATACGATCAAGTTGTTGCAATGACAGGAGACGGTGTAAATGATGCTCCGGCGTTAAAAGCAGCTGATGTAGGTGTAGCGATGGGCTCAGGAACTGATGTTTCTAAACAGGCAAGTGATATTATATTAACAGATGACAATTTCTCTTCAATTGTAGCAGCAGTTAAAGAGGGAAGAAGAGTATATGAGAATCTTCGTAAGGTTCTAGTATTTTTACTAAGTGCTAATATATCTGAGATATTTATAATGCTACTAGGTGCTATATTCTTCGGAGGAGTTCCACTATTTGTTACACAATTATTAATGATTAATGTTGTAGCAGATGGTATACCAGGACTATTTATATATAAAGAACACGCAGAACCAGATGTAATGAAGAAGAAACCAATAAAGAAAGATGCTAGTGTGTTTGGAAATGGACTATGGGCTAGACTTGCTGTAACAGCAGGAGCTTTCACTGTTTTAGGCTTAGCAGGATTTGTTATCGGGTATCACTTTGCACCAGATGGATATGACTCACAAGCACGTTTTGAAGTTGGTAGAACAATGGCATATTTAATCGTAGCGTTTAGCTCAGTTATTAATATAGCTAATATTAGAAGTAATACAGTGTCATTCTTCAAACAAGGATTTAAAGATAATATTGTGCTATTCTACACTATGCTTTTCTCATTAGGAATTGTAGCTGTGACAGCTTTGGTACCACCATTAATGCCAATATTTGCAGCTGTTCCAATTAGCTTAAATCTTTGGATTGTAGCTATAGGGCTTTCAGTAAGTGTATTACTTGTAGGAGAACTACTCAAACTACTTACTCGAAGAAACATAATAAAAGTTGTATAGTATAAAGTAATTATATATTAATCAAAAACCACTTCTTAAGAAGTGGTTTTTGAGTGAAGTAAAAGATGAATTTCTATTTAATGTTGCCTATGTACAATGTTAAAATATAATGATATAATTTAAAAATATTTTTAATAGGGGGAATTATCTTGAAAAAAGAAGTTGTACTAATTATAGATTTTGGAGGAAGATATACTCAATTAGTTGCGAGAAAAGTGAGAGAGTGTAATGTGTATTCAGAAATTATTCCGTGTAATACAGGATTGGATAGAATAAAAGGATACAATCCTAAAGGTATAATTTTTGGAGGAGAAGTAGAAGAATATTCTGTGGAAGCTGAAGAAATGCTTAAGCTGGATGTTCCTGTTGTAGAATTTTCATCAGAATTAATAGATGTAGAAAAGGGAAGTCAAATAATCAAAGAGTTCTTAGTTAATAAATGTAATTGCGTAGGAGATTGGACAATGAGCGCTTTTGCAAAAGACTATATAGAAATGATAAAAGAAAAAGTTGGAGATAAGAAAGTATTATGTGCGTTGTCAGGTGGAGTTGATTCTTCTGTGGCAGCGGTGATGCTTAGTAAGGCTATAGGTAAAAATTTAATTTGTATATTTGTAGATCATGGTCTTTTAAGGAAAAATGAAGGTGATGAAGTAGAAGAGATATTTAGCAAGCAGTATGATATGAATTTAATAAGGGTAAATGCTAAAGAAAGATTTTTAACTAAGCTTGCTGGTGTTTCTGATCCTGAAACAAAGAGAAAGATTATAGGAGAAGAGTTTATCCGTGTATTTGAAGAAGAAGCTAAAAAGATAGGTTCGGTTGATTTCTTAGTACAAGGAACAATATATCCAGATATTATTGAAAGTGGAGTAGGAAAAGCTGGTGTTATTAAAAGTCATCATAATGTTGGAGGGCTTCCGGATGTTGTTGACTTTGAAGAAATTATAGAGCCGCTTCGTGACCTATTTAAAGACGAAGTAAGGAAAGTAGGATTGGTATTAGATATACCTGAAGATCTAGTGTTTAGACAACCTTTCCCAGGCCCTGGACTTGCTGTTAGGGTAATTGGAGATATTACAGATGAAAAATTAGAAATATTAAAAAATGCAGACTATATTTTCAGAGAAGAAATTAAGAATGCAGGACTACACAGAGAAATAAGTCAATATTTTGCAGTATTAACAAACTTAAAGAGTGTTGGTATTAAAAATGATAGAAGAACTTATGATTATACACTTGCTTTAAGAGGAGTTATAACAACAGACTTTATGACTGCTGAATATGCAAGAATACCATATGAAGTTTTAGATGTAATTACTAACAGAATTACAAATGAAGTAGATGGTGTAGGTCGTATGGTTTATGAAATAACAGGAAAGCCTCCTGCTACGATTGAGTGGGAGTGATGGCTTGCATAATAATTTATAATGATGGAGAAAATTTGTGAAAAAAATAATATTAGTTTTAGTAGGTTTTTTAGTAATAATTGCAATTTTGCTGTTAGGAGTTGCTATAGGAAGGAATTTTCCAGGTGATACGTACAACTCAAATATTCAAAACCCTCCTAACATAATAGAAAATCAAGAGACAATCCAATCTTGGGAAGGTGAGGGTTTGCCACCTATTAGTATAGAATGGATAAATGATTTAGACCCTACGATTCGAACAGGTGGCACGGCAATTATCGTTACTGAAGTGCCACTTAGAGAATTTAAATATTTGCGTGGAGCAGAAGTGTTGCAAAGTTTGGAGGTATTAATGCCTGAAAATCCTCTCGAGGTGGAATTTTACGGCGTTGCTACGGGTCTTTCTTATTTCAGATTCTCGTTTGTTGACGCAAGAGGAACTACAAGAGTATTCAGAATTTGGCCAAATGATGGCTACCCTGATGAAGGACCACCAACTAGAATAGGGATTACCGAGATTATTCTGCCCACCAAGAACCCCATCATAAGGTCAAACACTTGGGAGTTAGGGGAACCTGTTCCAAACGAATGGGAGTAATTGGAGCTAAATGAACCCATTTATAAGGGTTTAAACACAATAAAAACGGTTTGGATGGATTTGAATTGGTACAGTTCCTCACCAAGATTTATTGCAAAATAATGAAGTAGAGATAGAAAATATTAGAGAACTGATAAATGCTTCGGTTTTCTTTTTTATAAATTAAATGAAGTGTTTTGATTAAAACAAACATTCGCAAAACTGTTGACATTATATATTGAATTATATAAAATAAAAGCAATTAGAAAAGAGGTAGGAAATGGGAAAAGGAGTATTTAAGCATAAAAAAACTGAAACATTGCCAACTGCGAGCACTGCACAATATTTAACTTTTCTTGCGAGTGTTGGCGATGATAAAGAGGCAATAGAAGTTAGATATGAAGATGAAAATCTTTGGCTTACACAAAAACTGATGGCAGAAGTTTATGGTGTAACAGTTTCTGCAATTAATCAACATATAAAAACACTGTTTGATGATGGAGAAATAGATCTTTCAACTATTAAGAAATACTTAATAGTTCAAAAAGAGGGAGAAAGACAAGTTTCCAGAGAAGTAGATCATTATAGTTTACAAGCAATTATTTCAATTGGCTTTAAAATAGAAAATCAAAGAGCAGTTGAATTTAGAAAATGGGCGAGAAATATCGTAAAAGATTATACAATACAAGGTTGGGCAATGGATGTTCCTAAATTAAAAAATGGACATAAACTAACAAATGAATTTTTCGATAGACAGCTTGCTATTATTCGTGAAATTAGATTATCTGAGAGAAAGTTTTATCAAAAGATAACAGATATATATTCAACGGCTGTAGATTATGATATAACCTCAAAGCAAACACAGGATTTTTTCGCGACTGTTCAAAACAAGCTGCATTTTTCAATACATGGCAAAACAGCAGCAGAAGTTATAGTGGCAAGAGCAGATAGTAATAAAGAAAATATGGGGCTTGAAACTTGGGAAGAAGCACCACATGGAAAAATACAAAAACCAGATGTTGTTATAGCTAAAAACTATTTAACAGATTCGGAAATTGGACAATTAGAAAGAATAGTAAATGCTTATTTAGATTTAGCAGAAATGCAAGCAGAAAAGCGTATTCCAATGACAATGGAAGATTGGAGCAAATATTTGTCCGAATTTTTAACGCTTACAAAACGTGAAATTTTAAATGGCAAAGGAAGTATATCGGCTGAGAAGGCGAAAGAACATGCTTATACTCAATTTGAAAGATATAGAATTATTCAGGATAAAATATATATAAGTGATTTTGACAAATTTATAGAATTAGAAAGGGAAGTTAAGGAACTTAACGAAACTCAAAATTAATTTTAGAGTTCCCCGCCAAGAATCCACCAAGACGAAACTCATAAAGTTAAACAGTTGATATATAATGAGATAAAGGGAGCCTGTCGTATTTCAGCAATTAAAACAAGGAGAATTATATGGAATTGAACTTTAATTGTGTAGTTTGTAATATTAATCAAACTATTAAAACTATGGAAATGAGCAATATAAGCAGAGATAAGCAAGAAATAATTATGAGAGAAGTGTTACAGTATTTAAGCACTGCTGATTATTCAAAGTGTAATCCTGAGGTGATAGGTGGCACGTGGGATATAATAACAAAAAATATTAATGATAAAGATCCATACAAAAACATCAAAGAATATTATAATTTAGAAGTTTTAAAAATGACTGATATGATAGAGGAGATTATAAAAAGTTCGGACAACCATTTTAATACAGCCTTAAAAATAGCCATAGCGGGAAATTTAATTGATTTTAATGCAAGACACAAATTTGATTTTAATCTGTTAAAGGAAAAAATTGAGAATATAATACATACAGATTTAGCAATAGATGATGGGGAACAACTATATGAACAGTTAGGAAAAGCAAAGACTATTTTATATCTAGGAGATAACTGCGGAGAAATATGTTTAGATAAAATATTCATAAAATATATCAAAGAAGAATTTCCGGATATAGATATATCTTATGCTGTTAGAGGAAATCCAATTGTAAATGATGTTACTAGCATTGATGCGAAAATGGTAGATATGCATAGTGTTGCTAATGTCATTGAAAATGGAGATTCATCATTAGGAACAGTAATAGACAGAACAAGTAAAGAGTTTAAAGATGCTTTCTATTCTGCTGATGTAATAATTTCAAAAGGACAAGGAAATTATGAGGGCTTAACTGAAATTGATAGAGGTGTATTTCATTTGTTTATGCCAAAATGCAAGCCAATAGCAGACCTGGTTAGTGTTAAACCTATGTCGATTGTTTGTGTAGAATACAAGAAGAGCTGAGAGGTGTGATGAGTTTATGTTAGAAGAATTATCAAAACAAATAAAAGAAATATTATTAGGAGATATAAGAAAAATACTATTAGATACAAGAAGTGGTAGCATACAAGTGGTTGAAGAAAAGTCAGATGGAGATTCAGCAACAATAGCAGATATAAAAATAGGAGAACTATTAGTAGAAAGATTGCCAGAACTACTTCCAGATTCTATTGTTATAAATGAAGAAGATTTTAATAGAAATATGTTTGAAAATTTTAAAACTACAAAATACGTTTGGATAGTAGATCCAATAGATGGAACAAAAGCATTTAGAACTGCAGGGAACAATGAATATTGTGTAGCTGTTGCATTGTTAGAAGATCTGAACCCAGTATTAAGTGTAGTATATGCACCAGAATATGAATTTGCAGGAGAGAAAGGTTTATTGTTTGAAACTAATGCGGCTAGAGAAGGTGCTACATTAAATGGAAATCTGATTTCTGCAAGTGAAAATACAAATATAGCAGATATAGTCTGTATTAATCATGTTCATAAGGATACATGCTTAAACTCTACTGAAAAAATTATATCTGAGATGTGTAGTACTGCAAAAATGATAAGAGCATTTGATGGACACTCTACATTAATTAATTATGCTTTAGTTTCTGCCGATAAACTACAAAGAGTATTTACTAGAAGAGGCGCCAATGTTTGGGATGTTGTTCAGAGTGCATATATATTAGAAAAAACAGGCGGAATAGTATTTTATGAAGATGGAACAAATATATTTCCGTTAGATATAAGTAAATTACAAGTCCAAGATACAAAATTACTTATGCCTTTTAATATTGCTTGTCATAGAAATTTAAAGGATGAAATTATAGGTAAGATTAGAGAGGAGGTGTAGTAATATATGGAAAAATTTGAATATAAAATAGTGACAATCTCTACATTAACATTGAAAAAAGAAAAATGGGTTGTTGAGATGGAAAGTGAGTTAAATGCATTAGGAATACAAGGTTGGGAACTTGTAAGTAGTACTGATATGAAGAGGGCAACTACTTTGACAGGCGGAGCAGAGTTTGTAAAACTGATATTTAAACGTAAAATATAGTGTGTTCGAACTAAAAAGAATAGAGCTTAATCTAGTGTAATGAAGCGTGTGAATTCTGGACTTGGTTGACAGAATATGGTATAATTACTTTATATCATATATAAAAGGAGATGACAGCAATGAAAAGTAACAACCGGCAATACCTAGAACCTTACTACGAAATAATCAATGGGAGCTGTGTTTTCATCCATGTTCGTTGCCCGCTTTGGGGTGGCATTAAGAACATTTTGGTGGACACCCTAAAAGAATTAGAGGACGTGTTTATTTTAAGGTATAAACATGCCTGGACTGCTAAGTCAAGGATGGTCTATGACACGGGTCGCGCTGTTTGTAAATGGGCAGGTAGTTGCAATGCCACTCTCGTCGGAGGCGTATATTATGTTCCGTCTGGGGTTGGCAATATAAGAATAACTTTATCGTTTTCAGATGATAAACAAAGGGATGACTTCCTTAAGTCCCTTCACCAAAATGTGAAGGGGGCAGTAGTAGGATAGAGGTATAACTCCTGTAATCCCTCTGAAGAGGGACAATACCACAAATAAGCAAAGAAGCTTGTTTGTGGTATTTGTTTGCACTTTTCTAATATAAGATTAGTATTAAACATTCCTCCTAAACATATAATAAATATGTATATGGAGGTTTTTTATTATGCACGGATTTTCTCGGATATATTAATCTTACAAAAGATGTTAGAATTACTAATGAAAATGCTCAAAATGAATTTAGAACTTTTAATATGGACGGAAATACATATTACATATATTACGACGGAAAAATATATAATAAAAAAGAAATAAAGGAAGAATTAAGAACTAGAGGTTTTTCTTTTGGCAATACTTCTGATGAAGAGTTATTAGTAACTTCATACCATTTATGGCGGACATGATATATTAAAAAATTTAAATGGGGTATTTTCTTTTGCTATATTTAACAACAAGAAGCAGGAGCTTTTTTTGGCAAGAGATCATTTTGGTGTAAAACCTCTATACTATTCTTTATTCCAAAACAACTTGATATTTGCTTCTGAAATCAAATCAATTTTAAAGTTTCCCAACTTTGAAGCAGCTTTAGATAAACAGGGAATTAGTGAGCTGTTTGGAATCGGGCCAGCACATACATCTGGAACGTGTGCTTTTAAAAATTTACATGAAATAAAGCCTGCTCATTTTGCTGTA
>WQVL01000017.1 GCA_009785865.1 Oscillospiraceae bacterium
ACAGAATATATGTATGTAGTGCGTACTGATATTGGAAACAATAACAATAATAACAACAATGACGATGATGGAGAAGTAAAGGGAGAATATCGTCCAGAGAATAACAATCAAGGGAAAGGTAATGCGGTATCGACAGCTGATGATACAAATATGTTTAGATATAAGGTGCTAGTAGGTATAGCAATAGTGGGATTGTTAGCAATTTTAATACTAAAAGAAAAAAGAAGTTAGAAGAAGAATATAAAAAATCATGGTAATATATGCCATGATTTTTTTGTGCTAAATTAAACTTATCCTACATAAACATAAATAAAGGTGATGATGAGTGAAAAGAAGAGTTTTAATAGTTAGTGGCACTACTGTTTTCTTGCTGTTTTTTCTGTTTGGAATTATGGCTTCTGACAATAGTCTACAGAATACTGTGATGACAAGTGGTACAGCGAATTTGTGTAATAAGAAAGTGCATTGGGGAATGAGAAGAGGAGTAGAGCGGTAGCCAACCAGATTTTGGGAGCACCAATAAAGAAATGCTCGCAGCAGCTTCAGGAATTGCTGTAGGAAGTCCTGATATAGCCTATGTATACTTGACGTTTGATAATGGACATGAAGAAGGATATACACCTAAAATATTAGATGTATTGAAAGAGCATAGTGTGCCAGCAACATTCTTTATAACAGGACACTATTTAAATTCTGTCACAGAATTGGTAGAAAGAATGCTAAATGAAGGACATATAGTAGGGAATCATACGGTTAATCATCCCTCTATGCCAGATATAGATGATGACAGATTAAGAGCTGAAATAACTAACTTACATAGCTCCATGCATCAAAGGTTTGGGTATGAAATGAAGTTTTTCAGACCACCAAAAGGAGAGTTTAGTGAAAGAACATTAGATATGACAAGAAGCTTAGGGTATACAACAGTGATGTGGAGTTTTGCATATGATGATTGGGATAAGAATAATCAAGGGAGGCAAGAGTATGCAAAAAATAAGATATTAGATAATTTGCACAATGGGGCAATAATACTGTTACATGCGACATCAAGAGACAATAGTGAGATATTAGATTATGTAATAAGAGAGATTAAAGCAAGAGGATTTGAATTTAGATCATTAGATGAGTTCAAAAGATGATGAGGTAAGAAGATGAGAGAGAGTAAAAAGAAATTATCCAATAAACTTAATAGGCTCCTAGAGATACCTAAAGAAGTTGGAGGGATATATCCTAAAATAACAATAGTAGGGTTTGATGAGATGCTGATTGAGAACTATAAAGGGATATCAGAGTATGAAGACTTTTATATGAAAATTAATACAGAGATGGGGATAATAAATATAAATGGATTTAACTTAGAATTAGAACAAATCACAGAAGAAGATGCTTTAGTAAGAGGGAAGATTGAGAGCATTGATATAGAGAGATTAGAGTAAGGAGAGTCACGTTGTTTAAAAAGATACTATTAAATTATATATTAGGATATGTAAGGATAAGAGCAGAAGGTCTTTTTATAGAGAGATTTATTAATATATGTATAAACAAGAAAATATTCTTATGGAAAACTAGAAGAGAAAAATCTACAATACTTTATGCTAATGTTAGTATAAAAGAGTTCAGAAGATTAAGAGAGGTAAGTAAAAAGACTAAATCAATAGTTAATATAAAAGCAAAAAAGGGACTTCCTTTTATATTACATAAATACAGGAAAAGAAAAATATTTTTCTTGTTGCTACTCACAGTGTTTGCAATGCTTGCGATATCTTCAAACTATATATGGAATATAGAGATTAAGGGGGATATTGCTATTCCTCATGAAGAAATAATTAGATCATTAGAAGAAGAAGGCTTAAGAATAGGAATAAGAAAATCTGGCTTAGATAAAAACGAAGTTATAAGAGGTATAAGACTAAACAGAGATGATATAGCATGGATAGGTATTAATATAAGAGGAACAAATGCAATTGTGGAAATAAGAGAAGTTGTAAGAGCTCCGGAAATAGTAAGAGAAGATGAATACTGCCATATTGTGGCAGATAGAAGCGGAATGATAACAAAAATAAATGTGCGAAACGGAACAGCAAATGTGCAAGTAGGTGATATAGTAAGAGAAGGAGATATATTAGTAACGCGGAATAATTGAAGGTAGATTTACTGAACCTAGATATGTACATAGCTTAGCTGAAATAGAAGCAAAAGTGTGGTATGTGCAGCGAGAAAAAGTTTTTTTAAGTAACCGAACAGCTAGGGAAACAGGGAATACAGAGGAAAAATGGAGGATAGAATTCAATAACTTTGGAATAAATTTAAATAAACCCCTTTCAAATTTTCAAAAGTATGATACAATAAACGAAAGCAGAAAAATACGACTTTTTTCTAATTTTTATCTACCAATTATATTCCAAAAAACTACCAATGTTGAGTATAAATATGAGGACATAATACTTACGGAAGAGCAGGCTATTGGACGGTGCAGTGGAGAGAATAATTCAAGCTTTGCTAGAAAAGATAAGTGATGAAGAAAGTGTAGTAAACAAGCAAATTAATACTTACGGAGGACCAGGATTTGTAGAGGTAGAAGTGATAATGGAAGTGCTTGAGAGCATCGGAAAAAAACAAAAGATTTAGGGGGAATATTATGGAACAAAAGAGTTTAAGAATACTAAATGAAAACAAAACATTTTTCTCACAGTTAACTACCACTTTGACAAAGATACTTACACCAACAAAATTGAGCATTAATAATATAATGATTTCTATTAAGAGAAACAGTATGATTAAAGCATATAATGCTCATTTGTTGATGACTGATATAGATGATACTGAAAAGAAAGAGAGTCTGTATAAAAAATATGAAGATACTTATGCCTTATATTTAGAGGCTGTAGATAAGTATATAATAGATTCAGTATATAAAAAGGTTAAAAACAATATGGCGACAAACTTTGAAAGAGAGGCATTGGCTCAATATTATACTGTTGTTGCATTGAAAGATAAGCAATATATAGAGTATAAGCATAAGAAACAAGAATATTTAATAAAAGTAGATTATGATTCTGTTCAGGAAAGCAACAAACTAGCGTTTTTACAAAAATTTAATGAATTTTATGTGTCTAAAATGGATTCGCTATACAAAGGACTACTTAGAAATTACTCAATCCAATTATCTGATAAAAAGTCTGTGAAGTTAGAAGGATTGGATAATATATATGACAAAATATTTAGTTGCTTAGAAGTATATACTACAGATATATTACCTGTTAAGATAGACCAGCTTGCGAATGATCCTGTGCTAAGAGAGCAAGAAGAATATAAAAACATAATAGCAGAATATGATAGATATGAGTCGGTTATAATAGGAAAGCTAGATAGAAGAGATGAAGTAAAGAGACAAATGATTCTCCTTGGAATTAGTAGAATATTATTTACACATAGTTTACCTCTTGTTGCTGCAGAAGAATGTTATGCGAAATTAATTCAAGATGTAAGAGCAATGATAGCTGCTGAACGTGCAGGAGTTAAAAGAGACAGATTATTTATATTGATTGTAGATTTGATAGAAGAATATAATGTAAAGCTCTTATCAACCAAAGTGTATTGGGACAGGCCAGAAGAGAGAGAGAGCTACAAAGAGTTTTGGGACAAGTATAAAAACTTGAAAACAGCAGAGCTAGATGAGACTACATATGAAAAAGAGAGACTGATCTTATTCTTAAAATATGATTTACATGAATTAAATAAATCGTTATCTAAAAATGCAAAACTTATAAAGTTGTATAAAACTAAGCTAGTAGGACTAGGGGCTATGAGAGAAATACCAAATAAGTGTATAACAAAGAGTAATAGATATGTAAAAACAGTGTGTGCGAAGGAAGCAGAATAATTTTAAGAAAAGAAGCACATGTGAATAAAGAAATTGAAACACAAAGGAGAAGTGTTAGTTGGAAGTAGCAGAGATAACTTTTTTAAATGCAGAAGAAAATCCAGAGCATATTGGTATAATAAAAAAAGCGTTAAGTAGATGCTATGAAGAAGAAGCGATTCAAGAAAAAGGTTTATATGTAGATATTATTTTAACAAATGGAAAACATATAAGAGAGTTAAATAAAAAGTATAGAGATATTGATAAAGAAACTGATGTCCTGTCTTTTCCAATGTTTGAAAGAGACGAAATTACAAAAATGGATGGTACAACAAAAAACGTTTTGGGAGATATAGTAATATCTTTGGAACAAGTGGAGAAGCAGGCAAAAGAATATGGTCATAGTTTTGAAAGAGAGCTGTCATACATGGTGGTGCACAGCTTTTACCATTTAATTGGATATGACCATCTTAAAGATGATGATAAAACTGTTATGAGAGAAAAAGAAAAGAAGATAATGAATGAGTTAATATAGAGGAGAAATGGAAATGTCAAGAAGAGCAAAAAGAGAAAAAGGAAATAAAAATAAAAAAATAAAAATTGTAATAGCAATAATAGCGATTGTATTAATTATTCGGGGGAGTATTAGCATTTGTGTTTTGGCCTCGGAGAGGTAGCAGACATTATTAACAATATAACAGGAGGAACTTCTGAACCAGAACCACAAATAAATATTTTTTCAGGTGATGATAGACCAATAGCAATAATTTTTGATAATAACACAGCAGCACAGCCTCATAGTGGGCTTGAAAAAGCATATATAGTATATGAAATACTTGTTGAAGCTGGAGAAACTAGACTTTTGGGGTTGTTTAAAGGGCAAGACATGGAAATGATAGGACCAACAAGAAGTGCAAGACACTATTTTGTTGATTATGCTATAGAACATGATGCAATATTCGTACACCATGGAGGAAGTCCACAGGCGTATGCAAGAATATCTGATTATGGAGTAGATGCTATAGATGGAATGCATTTCGATGGGACAAATCCAGGATTTTGGAGACAACCTGGAAAACGTGCACCACATAATTCATATATGAGTTCAGATATGTTAAATAGAATTTTAGAAAACCGAAATGTAAGAACTACATCAAATGAACCAAGCATACTAAATTATGTAGCACATGAAGTCCTATTAGAAGATGGTGAAGTAGCGGATGTTGTGACAATACCATATGCTCCAGGACATGTAGTGAGATATGAATTTGACGAAGTAAGCAGAAGATATGTAAGATATTCAAAAAATAGAAGGCAAATGATTGGAAACACTGGTGAACCGTTAACTGTTAAAAATATAATAATACTTCGTATAAGTAATACACATTTGAATGATGGATCTGGAACAGGAAGACAAGAACTACACAACATTGGCGAATTTGAAGGATACTACATTACAAATGGTAGATGGGTAAGAATAACGGCTGAAAAGACAGATAGAAGATCTCCGACAGTTTTTAGAGATTTAGAAGGAAATCTTTTGGAAGTGAATGATGGCAATACATTTATACAAATAGTTCCGCCAAATGCAAATATAGAAATGCATTAAGATATTTAAATATGAAGATGATTTAAGTCACTGCCATTATTACTTTCTGAAAAGAAAGCATAACAGCAGTGACAAATCATATAGGGGTATTTAGTATAGTAAAGAAGGGAAGAAGATAGTACTATGCAAAACTTTAAATCGGGATTTGTTTCAATTATAGGAAGAACAAATGTAGGAAAATCAACACTATTAAATGGGTTGGTTCGTGAAAAAGTAGCGATTACAGCTAATAAAAGTCAGACTACGAGGACACTGATTAGAGCTATAGTGAATAGAGAAAATTCGCAAATAATTTTTATAGACACACCTGGTATTCATAAACCGAGAACTAAACTTGGAGAAACCATGATAAATTCTAGTTTTGGGACAATACCAAATGTGGATATATTACTGTTTATGATAGAAGCTACTTCAGAAGGTATACGGAAAAGGTGATAGTATTATCCTAGAAAAGATAAAAGAAGCAAATAAGGATACAATACTTATCATAAACAAAATAGACTTGATAAAAAAAGAAGACTTACTTAAGTTAATAGAAATTTACAGTAATGAATATAATTTTAAAGCAATAATTCCAGTATCGGCAACAAAAAATGAAAGTGTGGAATTGATATTAAATGAGATAGAAGAGTCCATCCCGGAGCGGTCCGGCATATTATGATATAGAAGAGTACACAGATCAAACAGCTCGTCAACTTGTTGAAGAGATTATAAGAGAAAAAGCATTAAAGCTACTAGATGAAGAAGTACCACACGGAATATATGTTGAAATAGAAAAAATGCAATTAAGAAAAACGAGAGAAAAGAAGGAAATATATGATATAGATGCAATAATCTATTGTTTGAAGAAATCCCATAAAGGAATAATAATTGGAAAAGGTGGAGAACTGCTAAAGAAAATTGGAATATATGCAAGACAAGATGCAGAGAGAATGTTAGATACTAAGGTAAATATGCAATTATGGGTTAAAGTAAAAGAAGATTGGCAAGAAAACGATAATATTGTTAAGAAGTTTAAAGGAGATTAATGTTATTATCATAAATTTTCCAGTATGAAATTTTGTGATAATACAAATGATAAACTCAAAGAAATACGTAAAGCATAACTCAGTTGTAGTTATCTGTAGATAGCTACAACTGAGAAAAATATAGACGTTTTTGGGCAGGAGGATTTAACATATGATAAAGCAAATAGCGTGGAATACATTCAAGAATACAGGTAATATAAACGCTTTTTTAGAACTTAAAAGCATAGAAGAAATCGAAGAAAATTTAGAGGAAAAAAAACATGAAAACTATAAAAACGAATGGGGTAGTAATAGCAGAAAAATTTACAGCAGATTTTGATAAAATAGTTACAATACTAACGCCGAATATACGGTAAAATTGAGTGCATGGCTAAAGGTTCAAGAAGACCGAAAAGTCTTCTTTTAGCAGGTACTCAGTTTTTGTGTTTTGCAGACTATATGTTATATAAAGGTAGCAATATGTATAGTATGAATTCATGTGAAACAATAGAAGTTTTTTATGATTTAAGAACTGATTTAGACAAACTGAGATATGCATCATATATTACTAAGATAATAAATGATGTGACTACTGAGAATCAAAATAGTTATAAGATATTACAACTTTTTCTTAACACATTATATGTATTTGCTAAAACAGATAAAGATTTAGAGTTTGTGACTACAATCTTTAGACTAAGATTATTATCAACAATTGGATTCAAACCAATTGTTGAAAACTGCCAAAACTGTACAGAAAAAGAACAACTAACGTGTTTTAGTTTTCGAGATAGCGGTTTTAAATGTAAAGCATGTGGAAAGCAAGACAAGGGAAGTATAGACATTTCGGAAACGACTAAAGATGCTATAAAATACATAATTTTAGCAGATCCAAAGGGGCTGTATTCATTTGAAATACCAGAAGATTCTAGAAAAGAATTAGAAATAGTGTCTAAGCTTTATTTGACTGAAAAGTTAGAAAGAGAATACAAGATGTAGAGCGATTAGAAAAAACATTTGATAAATCAAATTGGTTAATATATAATACGTTGTATAATATATAATTAAAGGGGAGATACAATATGAATAATATTAAAATAACAGGTAAAGATTTGAAAGCAACAGATGCAATTAAAGAATATGTAGAAAAGAAGATTGAAAGATTAGAAAAGTATTTTGGTGAAGACTTCGATGTAGCTGTAGTAATACGTGCTGAAAAAGGAGAGCAAATTGCAGAAATCACAGTTAAGGCAAAAGAAAATATATATAGAGCAGTAACAGCACATCGAGACATGTATGCATCAATAGATAAGGACATAGACATATTAGAAGGTCAAATAAGAAAAGTAAAAACAAAGAAAGATAAAGCAAACAAAGAAGATTCAATAAAAACAATGATGACACCAAATGAAACCGCGGTAGAAGTTGAAAATGAGATTATAAAGACATTGTATTATGATTTGAAACCGATTACGCCAGAAGATGCTTTACTTAAGTTACAAGAGAATCCTGTAGCTAAGTTCTTAACATTCATCAATCAAGATACAAACAAAGTAAATGTTGTATACAAATTAAAAGATAGTAAAAATTATGGATTAGTAGAACCTGAGTAATTTCGAGCAATAACTTTGATAAATACTTAAGTCAGTTAAAATAGTATAATAAAAATGACCGATTAATATAATAAAAATCGGTCATTTTTAATTAGTCTATTCTTTTTGCAGATAAATTACTTACCTATCATTTGACTTTCAGCTTTTTGGATTAATTTTTTAACCATGTTTCCACCGATTCTACCAGCGTCTCTTGCTGATAAGTCACCGTTGTAACCATTTTTTAGGTTAACTCCAACTTCACTAGCTACCTCATATTTGAATTTGTTTAAAGAATCTTTAGCTTCTGGTACTAAGTTTGAATTTGATGCCATTATATTTCACCTCCTAGGTTATGGATTATATGAAACGCAGAATCGCTTTACCCGCTTCTACATAACTTATTTCTACGCATCATAGATGCTAGAACTAAGAAGTTTGCGTGAGATATATGTTCACATTTGTTGAACAGCTATCTTAAAGCTATTTGCTTTTTCAATATTTAGCATGTGTAGTTTTAATAAAAATAAACTAGAAAAATTTGTCTTTCTTTATCAAAATATTGTACAAAATTAATGTTTTCATATAAAATGAAAAAATATTAAAAAATATTATCTGAATGGAGAGTTGGAGGCTTTGAAATGTATAAGTTAGTCGCGATTGATATAGACGGAACATTATTAAATTCATATGGGAGAGTATCAGAAGAAAATAAAGAAGCTATTAGAAATGCAAAAAAGAATGGAGCGAAAGTAATTTTAGCATCACGGAAGATTATTTCGGGGCAATGAAACGGAATTGCAAATGAAGTAGGCAGTGACGAATTTTTAATTGCAGGAAATGGGTCTTTTATTTATGATATGCAAAAAGAGGATTTAATATATAGTAATTATTTGTGCAAAGAAAAAATATTAGAAATAATAAAAATATGTGAAGAGAATAGTATATTCTATAGTCTTTATACACTAGATATAGTAATCGCTAAGTCGTTACAGTATGACGTTTCGTATTATAGTTACGAATATAGATTAGATAATGAAATGAATATAGAAGTGGTAGAAGATATTTATTCGTTTGTCCAAAATTATGAGAAGGACGATTTCTTAAAGATTACGATATGTGACAGTGACCAAATTATTTTTTCAAGAATAATGTGTAAGCTTAAAGAAATTGGAGGCATAGATGTTTTAGATGTGGGACATATGTCTACAAAAACGATTAAGTCAGGAGCAGAAGAAATAGAAATTGCATATTTTTATACTGAAATAACAAATGAAAATGTAAATAAATGGACAGCCCTTGAACATTTAATAAATTTGCTCGGGATATCAAAAGAAGAAACTATGGGAATAGGGGATAATGTAAATGATAGAGAGCTAGTGCAGAATTCAGGAATGGGAGTTGCTATGGGACATAGCTGCCCAGCTCTTAAAGAGGTAGCTGATGATATAGTTATGGATAATAATTCTAGCGGTGTGGCAGAAGCTCTAAATATTTATATTAACAATACATAAACGTGAATGTTACAAATATGTTACAAACGCGTGAAATTTAGATTACAAGCGGGATATTTGTTGAAACGGAAGGCAAATTGTTATAAAATAAAATATATATTATACAATGATCGAATAATGGGAAATTGTCTGAGGACAATTATCTATAAAACATTATATAAATATACAGAATTCATTATTAATTAGCGAAATTGATCGCAAAAATAGGGAGGAATTTAAAATGGCAAAAAATCCAATGCAAAGGAAGATAACAAACGCATTTCTTTTGGGACTAGTACTTATGTTACTAATAGCAGTAGCGATAGGAGGTGTGTTCTTTGTTTTAGTTCTTCTGCCACAACAACAAGAAAGAGACGCAGATAGGGCAGTAAGCACCATGGCATATGTTGCAATACGAGAAATAGAAGCTGGAGAGCCACTACTAAGTGGAGTTAATGTTGAATTAAGAGAAGTAAGAACTGATGCTGCAGCTATAGGTAGTTTAGATTCTGTTACTGAAGAGGACATGGAAGTAATGCTAGATATGATTGAGTTCTTTTCGAATAGAACACAACAACAAAGGGAGGCAGCTTTAGCAGATGCGAGAAGTGTTGATAGAGCAGATCTTGAAATACAGTTTGACAGAAGAGAGCAAATAATTAGTGCTGTTATGATGGAAGCAGAGTTCAGATTAAGTATGAATACTTTAGTAGCAGTATCGCCGATAGAAGGAAATACGATAATAACTAATGCAATGGTAAGAAGAGGAGCTCTACCAAATGACTTAAGATATGTAGAATACAATATGCTTACATTGCCTATCGATGTTAATGTAGGAGATTACATAGATGTAAGATTAACATTACCAAGCGGACAAGACTTTGTTGTAATTTCAAGAAAACAGATTGTAGACAAGCATGCAAATACAATAACATTACACCTGACTGAAGATGAAATAATGATGATGAGTTCAGCAATAGTGGAAAGTTATGTTATAAGAGCATCAAACTTATATGTAGTTAAGTATGTAGATCCAGTAATCCAAGGTGCTATTACACCTACATATCAAGTATCTGACTATATTGTTGCATTAATGAGCCAAAACCCTAATATATCAGCACAAGCAGAGAACGCTTTCTGGGATAGACATCATGGAGTATTAAGAACTCATATAGAATATTATTTACACCGTTATGAAAACGATAGAATTAGAAATATAGAAACAAGAATGGCTGAGCAGATTCAAAGATCAAGAGATGCAAGGCAACAGTTTTTAGGACATCAATAATATAAGATAGTCATTAAATAACTAGGAGGAACAAATGGGAAAGATAGGATTTGTTGGAGGATTTGACAAAACAGACTTAATTTTATATGTTGCAAAAATTTTAGTAGAAGCTGAAAAGAAAGTATTAGTAGTGGATACAACTATAACGCAAAGAGCGAGATATATTGTGCCACATATAACACCAAGTGTTTACTATATTACAGACTTTCTAGGAATTGAAGTTGCAGTTCGGATTTGAGAGTTTTGAAAAAATTCAGAACTATCTTGGAACGTCTTCATTAGAATACGATTATATATTGGTAGATATGGACTCGAATAAAGCATTTACAGACTTTAAGATGCATCAAGCTGATAAAAACCTTTTTGTAACAGCATTTGATAATTATTCACTTAAAAAAGGATTAGAAGTAATTGGGCAATTAGAGCAAGAAGTTGAAATGACAAAAGTATTGTTTTCAAGAGATATGTTGGACGAAGAAAATGATTATTTAGAATTTTTATCATTCTATTTCTCGATAAAATGGGATTCAAAAATAATATTTTTTCCTTATGATAAAGGAGACAATACAGTTATTATACATAACCAAAGAACATCTCAAATTAAACTTAAAGAATTCGACCCAATGTATAAAGAAGGGGTAATTGAAATAGTAAAAACTATAGCGACAGATATTAAAGGCGGAGATATGAAAAAAGCACTTAAAAAATTAATTTAGATGGTTGCTATGTAGGCATATTAAAAACTGGAGGTTTAAAAATGGCAATAATAACATTTTGGAATGATGGAACGCAAGAAACAGGTCAAACGATATCACTGATATCAGCGGCTACTCAATTGGCTGTGGAAACTAAATATAAGATTTTGGTAATGAATACAAAGTATAATGATATTTCCATGGAAGATTGTTTTTGGAATACGATTGGAAACAAAGAGAAGCTTAACTTCAAAGAAGAAGGGAAAACAGACGTTGGTACAGGGATACAAGGACTAGCGAAAGCAGTAATGAGCAACAGAACAGCTCCAGAGATAGTTACAAACTATACAAAAGTTATATTTAAGAACAAGTTGGAATTGTTAACAGATAGGTTTGTTGAGGAAGAAGAAGACTATTTAGCGACAAGAGCCATGTATAAAGATATGATTAGAATTGCTAACAAATATTATGACCTGATTTTCATAGATTTGGAGGGACCGTTATCAGATAAAGATGTACTAAGTGTATTAGGGATCTCTAATGTTATTGTTCCTACAGTTACACAATCTTTAAGAAGCATTACAAATTATATGGAACTTAGAAAAGAACAGACAATATTTAATGAACAAAATTCAATGACTTTGATTGGAAGATATGATAAGAATTCGAAATACAATGAAAAGAATGTAGCAAGACATGTAGGAGTAGGAACAGCATATGGAGTTCCATATAGTACATTGCTTTTTGAAAGTTGCCATGAAGGGCAAGTTGCGGATTATTTCATAAAATTCAGAAAAGAAAAGGCTACAGAGTCCAATGGATTAGTAGTACATTCTGTAAGGAATTTTACAAAAACCTTGATAGAATTGCTTCAATTATTACAAATGAATGTATAAATATTGAAAAGTATCGAGAGAATAACTTAGCTTATGACTATTTAGAAAAAGAGTCATAGCTGAGACTTATAAATCTAAAGTAAAGAAGGGAGAGCTACCTACGATGATTCTAAACATTATATTAACACTAATTGTAATCTTGGTAATAGGATTGTTAATTAGATATATGATAAAAAAGAATAAGAATGCTGAAGTAATCGAAGATTTGCCAAGTGAAGACAAAACATTTACTACTGATATGATTATGGCATTTGTTAAGAAGAGGCTAGACGAAATCACGAAAATTAACTTATATGATATAGGGCTTTCAGAAGAAGAGTTAAAAAGAAGAAAAGCAAAAAAGTATGAGTTAAGGAAAGCCTTAAAAGGATGTACATATGGAGATGTTAATGACAAGAAATATGTTAAGGAATTAATAAGTGATTTATTGTCTAAAGAATATGGTGTAAATGAAGCAAACATATCGAAATCAGTACCTTTTGATATACCATCTTTACTTACAGCGCAAGATAAGTTCGATATTTTAATACATGCATATAAAAAATCATTTGCGTATGAAGCTTTAGGACAATTAATAAAGAAGTATGATTTAGCTAAACTTAAATATTCAGATGGTGAAAATAAGCCACGTTATGTAATAACAGCAGATGAAATAGCTGAAATTTACGACCAAGAAGAACTTGTTTTAGATTTTGAAGATAAACTTGCGGTTTTAGTACAAAGAATTTACCAACATTATAAAGGATATAGTACTATTGATGAAATTAGAGATATGAATATAGACGGTGTATCTGGAGGGGTATCTGGTCTGCCAGAGAGTTTCTTAAGCCAGGTTGCACAAACAGATGGAGATTACTTAGAGCAAATAATTGAACGTAAAATTCCTAGAGCCTGTGATTCTATTTGGATCATGTTCTCAGGTAAGTCTATAAGATTAGCATTTCTTTCTTTTGGAAAAGAAAGTGAACTAAAAAGAGTATGTCAGAACATATATAAATACAACAATCCAGGACAGTTATCAGATACAAATGGTTACAAAATTAATGAAATGAAAGACGGTTCTCGTGTTGTTGTTGTAAGACCAAGCTTCTCGGAAACTTGGGGGTTCTTCGTAAGGAAATTCGACGTTCAAAAAGCAACATTAGAAGAATTAATTAAGATTCCAGGAAAAGATGAAGCAATAGAATTATTAAGATACTTGGTAAAAGGAGAAAGAATTTTAGCTCTAACAGGTACACAAGGTTGTGGTAAGACAACTATGCTTATGGCCATGATAGAGAGTATATATGAAACAAAGAACATAAGGGTTCAAGAGACTGCATTCGAGCTTCACTTAAGAAAGATATACCCTACTAGAAATATACTATCATTTAGAGAAACGGAAACAGTATCTGGACAAGAGGGTCTAGACGTTCAAAAGAAAACTGACGGTAGTGTTAACATCATAGGTGAGGTTGCGAATGACCCTGTTGCGGCGTGGATGATCCAGGCAGCTCAGGTTGCGTCCGACTTTACAATATTTACTCACCATGCTAAGACTTTCCCTAACTTAGTAACAGCGCTAAGAAACTCGATGTTAAGAACTGGGGTTTTCAAGAATGAGAAAACAGCTGAAGAGCAGGTTGTAGCAGTATTGAACTTTAACATACATCTAGTAAAAGACTTTAAAGGAAGAAGATATATCGAGAGAGTAACAGAGTGTGTTCCAATAGAAGCTGAAAACAACTATACATTTGACCATAGAGGTGAAAATACATTAGAAGGAAAACTAGATAAGTTCATGGATAATGCAGCAATATTCTTTGGAAAAACTACAGATAGAGATTTGTATCATCATGTAAACATTATGGAATATCATAATGGAGAATATATTATGACAAACAGAATATCAGATGTTAATTTAAAAACAATGAGAGAAAAGATGGACGAAACAGATGTTGAAGGATTTGATGCATTTGTTATAAGAAATTGGGATAAAAGAAAACCAGAAAAAGCAACTGTAGGGGGAAAATCTGAACCTGATTATGAAGGATCAGAAAGAAGACGGAATGGATTTTTAAGAAATCCTAAAGCATAACTTATCTCTACGTATTTAAATACTAGAGCTAAGAAATCTGTAACACGACGGCACGTCGTTAACAGCTGAGAGAATGAGAGGTGAAAAACTAGAATGAGTACTGATATGTTACTTTACTTCATGGGTGGTATTGTGCTTGTATTTGTAGTAATTTTGTTTGCTTACTTTACAATACAAAAAAAGCTGCATGGTAGCGAAATGAGACGTATTAAACAACTTCGTGAAGGAACAAAAGAAAAGAGTTTTTCATCAGAAGTTATATTTCAGAAGTTATATGTATTTTATAAAAGAATTCCATTTATAAATAGATATGTAAATAAGATAAGAAGAAAACTAGAGATCATACATATAGATGACGAATACTTAACAAGAAAGCAGTCTGCTCAGATTATGACAAAAGCATTTGCAATAATAATACCAGTGTTTATTGTTACATTGCTTTTAACAAGAGAAGACCCATTGCTTTTAACTATTCTACTTTTATTTCAAGTTTTCTTATTTGAAACATTAATGAGTGGTATGGTAGATAAGCAAGATACTAGACTGTTGAAACAACAAATAGACTTTTTTGCCGAGATAAGACATGCATATCATGACTCTTACATGGTTGAAGAGGCAATATATGAAGTGTCACAAAATGATGAGTTAGAAGTAACTAGGCAAGGACAAAAAATACATGAAATATTGCTTTCAGAAGATCCTGAAACGGAACTTGAGAAATATTATGATGTTGCTCCAAACAGCTTCTTGAAAGAGTTTGCAGGAATATCATACTTAACAAGAGAATTTGGAGATAGAACAATAGATGGAGCATCTTTGTATTTAAGAAATCTAAATAATATAACAGAAGAGATGCAATTAGAGATATTAAAAAGAGAAAAACTAGATTATGTATTTCAAAGTTTATCTTTTATCGCAATAGTTCCGGTACTACTATTAACACCTCTTAGAGCTTGGGCGGTAGGAAACTTCCCGTTTACAGCACAGTTTTATGATGGTAGACAAGGATTAATGATGCAAATATTCCTAATATTAATAACATTTATGTGTTATATATTGACAAGAACATTAAAAGATAATGGTTCAATAAAAGATGAGTATAAAGACCCAGAGAGAGTATGGCAAATGAGATTATATAAGCATCCATGGGGAAATAAAATAGTTAAACCTTTTATACCTAAAGAACGAACAAGAGAACATAGAGTTATTCAAAAACTACTTAAAGAAGCGGCCTCTAAGCAAAAAATAGAGACGTTATATGTGAATAGAATAGGAGTAACATTAATTACATTCATTGCTACAATTGTATTCTTTGTAATGTTGCATCGTGTAGCGGTTGATTATATCATGAATGAACCAACAGCTAATTACGATATAATGGGTGCAATGTCTGAAAGAGATATAAGGCGAGCGATGGATGTGACAGAAAATGATAATATTTATATAGAATATCACAGAGGAAACATGGACATGGACTATGTTAAAGCATCTATCTTAGAATCATTACCATATGACGAATTTCATGCAGGTGCTTCAGAAGATGAAATGTATGAAGTTGCAGAAAGAATTGTTGGTAAGCTGAGAGTAATAAATTCTGGATATTTAAGATGGTTTGAGATGCTCATATCTGCTCTTGTTGGAGCAATTGGATATATGATTCCTAAATGGTTATTAATATTCCAGAAGATTATGAGAAAACTTGAAATGGAAAACGAAGTAATGCAATTCCAAACAATCATACTCATGCTTATGAAAATAGAAAGAGTAAATGTTGAGATGATGTTAGAATGGCTAGAAAGATATGCAAATATTTTTAAAGAGCCGATAACGAAATGTGTAAACAACTATGAAGCGGGTGCATGGGAAGCATTAGAAGAACTTAAAAATGATATTGCATTTCCGCAACTTATACGTATAGTTGAAAGTTTGCAGTCAGCGGCTGAAAGTATTCCAATATCTAAAGCGTTTGATGAACTAGATAATGAAAGAGATTACTATAAACAGAAAAGACAAGAATCTAATGAGAGACTGATAAAGAGAAAAGAAATGATAGGAAAAGGTTTAGGATTTGCGCCTCTTATAGGGATGTTTGTGTTCTATCTAATTGGACCGCTAGTAGTAATTGGCTTATTAAGTATGACAACATCATTCCAAACAATGGGAACAATGATGTAAAGGAGGGGGCTCAGTATGGAAAACGCAGCAAAAGCATTGTTAATTGCAGCAGGAGTACTGTTATCCTTAATGATAATAACCTTATTGTTGATAGTAGTGAATTCCGTGGCTGAGTTTCGGAAGAGCAGAAGATGAAAGACTAGCGCAGCAACAATTGGTAAGATTCAATAGTAGATTTGAAGCATATAATAGACAATTATTATATGGGACAGAAGTTTTAACAGTTGTGAACATGGCAATAGACAATAATGCAAGACGTGCTTATGATGAAGATGGGAATCCGATATTTATAAATGTTATAATAGACTTGAGTAATGATCCACATGGTTTTAGAGGGTTTACAGAAGAAGTTAGAAGAGATTCAAGGGGTCACAGGTTGCCAGGAGGTGGCAGAGACTATAATACTGTACCTAGTCTTGCAGGTAATACTGTACATCAACTATTTGGACATGGTGGGATTCAGGGAGGAATAATGACTGATACATTTGTTGCATTTTTTAATTCTAATGCAGTAAATCCTCCGCCTATAAGAGATATCAGTGATAACCAGATTATAAGTATCTATACACAGAGTGCACTTAGTGAATTTAGGACATCAACTTTTAGGGCAACAGCAATGGAACATAATGAGTCGGGCAGAATAAATAGTATAACGTTTGAGCGAGTAATAAGACCACCGAACTAGGAGGAGAGATATGGAGAATGCAGCAAAAGCATTAATAATGGCAGCAAGTGTGCTAATTGGTATGATGATTATATCGTTAGCAGTAATGATATTCAATGCTCTAACAGCTCCTGCTACTTCATATGGTGACGCTATGGATGCGATAGAGGTTGCACAGTTTAATATAGTTTTTGAAAGATTAGTTGGAAGAGCGCCTGTAGGAGCGGATATAGAAAGACTACGATTAGAAGGAATAACACCACAAGAAATACTAACAGTAAGAAATTTTGCAGTAGCTAATGGCGATAGGGTAGGAGCGATAACGGTAAATGTGCAACCACCATTGGGGAGTAATATACCTATTAATATAGCTTGTCCTGATAATGCGCCTAGTGATTCAAGGTTTTTACAAGTGGCAATGCGCCGTAGTAGAGAAGCTGTGAGTCCTCCTTCTCCAGAGGAAATAAGATATCGAGTTTCTAACGTTGAGAGAAGAGCTATTGATGGGAAAGTTATATCAATTACATTTCAAGAGTTCAGGATATCTATTGACTAACAAATAAGTGATAGTGTTTAGCACGCATTGTGGCAGAAAATGTTGCAATTTAGGTAAAAACATTGTATAATATAAAGAAGGATTGTGTGTAAAATGAAAAGAACATTAGTTATTATAATCCTAATAGTTATAGTGATAGTAAGTGTAATAGTTGGGTTCATAATTGACCGTAATATGAGAGTTGATGAAGCTAGAAGACATAACAGTCAACTAGAAAGATATTTAGACAGAGAAATACTGGGTACAGAGCTTGCATCACTAATAAACAGAGTAATGGATCATAATAGAAGAAACAATGTGGAAAGAGACAGTGAAGGTCGTTTTATAAATAATGGAACAAACTCAATTAGAATAGATATAGAAATGATAACAATAGAAGATACCTTCTCAATGGAATGGATATATGACAGAGGAACAACAGGATTTGTACATGCATTTATAACTATACCATTTAGAAGTGTAGAAGTAGAATATCATCCAGAAACAGGGAAAATAAGCAGAATTGTATTTCTACAATTGGAAGATTAAAAAAGTTTTTAACGTTTTAGAATGTAAAAGAGTATTCTAAAAAAAATATATATTACAAAGGAGGAATTTATATGGAAAACGCGTCGAAAGCCTTAATTATAGCAGGAGCGGTTCTACTAGCAATTTTGCTAATAGCGATTGGTATGCTAATATTTCAAGGAGCTACAGGTCAAGTAGATCAGTCTTTACAAGCAATGTCTGCACAAGAGGTGCAAGCCTTCAACAGACCATGGGAAGGATATATGACTAGGCCACAAACAAGAAGCCAAATATTAGCTTTGATTAATGCAATAAATGTGCATAATGCTAATAATGATATGACAATAGAACTAAGAGCTGCTACGCTTGTAACCGGTGGTGGTGATGCGAATTATGCAGCTGCGGCACCACTAACTACTGCACATAGGTATACTGTTTTAGCAGGACATGGTGACATTGGACAAATTAATGCAATTTACATAAGTGCAGGAGATTTAGGAGCAACACCAGGCGGAGCAGGATCAGATTAATAGAGAATAATTTTAAAAGGTGGCTAAAGCAACTGAATTACTTTAGCTACCTGATAAAATTGACATTCATAGATATAGAAAAGATATATTTATGTAATGTACCACTTAGAATGTAGAATTAAAATTATTTACTATGACTAAGAAGATTCTATATTCTAAGTGCTACATTCATATTGAGCTGGGGGAGGTCGTAGAGAATGGAAAACGCAGCAGATGCACTAAAGATGGCTTTTGCAGCCATAGTATTTATGGCTTCAATTTCGTTGGCTCTTGTAGGAATTACACAATCAATAGAAGCTACAGATATTGTTGCGCGTTCTATAGACGTAACAGAGTTTTATCCGGAACATAGTTATAGGAGCGTGAGGGATGCGGGAACATTAGGTCTTACTGATGCAGGAATACTTGCAATAATAAGGAGACATGATGAGCATACGATAATGTATATAACTGATAGACGGAAGACATAGGATAGTTGGAGTAGAAACAGTTGTATCAAACTTATATAGACATCATGCAGAGCAATTTGCAATAATTATATTAGATATGAATAGAGACGAACTAGCGAGATTTGACTCAGACAGAGAGGATGCTGGTGCACCATGGAGAGGAGATGCAACATTTGCTAGAAGAAGAATAGATCTATTTTTACAAGGGGAAAGCGGATTCATAAATCCACCACCAGGACTAGAAGATCTAGGAATGCCCAATGTTATTATTGATTTAACTGGAAATGCTTTGAACGGTCGTCAGAGCGGTCGTCCAATTGAACCAGGATCAAATATATTTATTAATGCAAATGTAGATTTTAGCGACTATATAGATAGTGGTACTAGATTTAGTGAAGAATTTGTAGAAATTATGATTAGAGGAGAAGTTGAAATCTCAGAAGATGGATCAGAAATAATTACAAGACCACCTGTACGAAAGATATTTTTAATTTACACAGTAATTAGTGAGTTGATATAAGTTTATTAAAAGGAGGAAACAAAAATGGGAGATTCAATAATAACAATTGTTGCGATATTTATAGTAGCGATATTAATGTTAATATATCCGTTATTAGCGATAGCACAAAACAATGAAAATGTAACACAATTAGCAGTTCAAACTGTCTTATCTGAATTCGTAAATGATGTTACAACGAGAGGGGTTATTCGCCAGACTGATGTCGATAGACTTCAACAGAACCTAGATGCAACGGGAAATACATTTGATGTAGAGTTTGAAATTGCACTTTTAGATGAAAATCCAGGTAAGAAGACAGTAATAGTGCATACAGATGCAATAGGAGAAAATTTAAGGTTCTCTATTTTCACTACAACAATTGAAGAAGCTTTGGCTAGAGATGGATTTTATTTATTAAGCATGGGAGATACAGTTCAAGTAACTGTAAGAAATACTAATAGAACAATTGCACAATTATTAAGAGATTTCTTTTATTCAGCAGTAGGAAGAAGCGAATATCAAATAGGAGCATCTTTCTCAGGAATGGTTGTGAACAGTGGTAGAGCTCCAGCGACAAATTAGTGTGTGCAATGAGAGAATATGAATAAGTTTTATCATCCTGAGCACGTTTGGTTTCAATATAACTTAGCTCAGTAAACTCCGTCGAAGGATTTTGGTATGCACTTTGTTATTTATGTGCGCCATAAAACTTCGACTTTTACATTTTATACTAAAGAGAGGAAGGCAAGAATGAAGTTACAATATTTAGCTGTAATGTTTATAATAATAATGATGCCGATATTTTTAATTACGTCTTTTCATATACAGCAGCAGATAGACACCATTAATTTGCAGACTGTATATAATCAAAGGCTTCAGGATGCAACTAGAGAAGCAATTCAAGCCTTTGAAGTAAATACTGTAATATGGAACCCTAGGCATTCAGAAGTTGCGAGTGCAAAGAGAAGAGATGTATCAGCAACTGTCAGCTCATTTGTAGATTCTTTAACCATGAGAGTGGGAGTACCTGGTATGAATAGAAGTGCAATGGAGGATTTTGTTCCAGCCGTTGCTTTTGTGATGTACGATGGCTTTTATATATATGCACCAACATATGTGCCGAGAATACTTGGAATGAATAATGAGTTCGATTTAATAGGAGTTGCAGATATACCTACAATCGACTCAGATATAACTACAGGTGATCTGGTGTATTCTTTGAATCATACAGAAAATAGGCATATACTTAGACCTTTTATGAGATATGATGCTAGGTATAGACTTGGGGGAACAAGTGAGACAGATATAGTAGTGAATTATACATTAGATAATTATATAAGCATATATGGACGTGTTCAAAATGTTGGATGGGTATCTAAAGCAGGATACTTGATTGATGAACAGGTAAGTGTGAATGTTGGAGCAGGAAGTGTGATTGTGGGAGAAGGACCAAATACTACTACAATTTCTGGAGAAAGATTAATTGAGAGAGTTGTTTATCTTGTAGACGTTGAACTGCCTGGTGGAATAATTGAAATACAAGCAAGGTTTAGAAAGTTTGATTTTGTTTATGATACAAGAGGAGAGAAAATATATTTTTATGATAGAGTTGAAGATGCTAGCTATTATAATGGAGTCATTAACCCTAGCTATCCTAATCATGGTAGGCCGTTTAGAATTACAGATGCTAATAGGAAAGCATTTTTGGGGGAGATACGAAATACAGAATTAGTAGACCCTGGAGACCCTCCGCAACGTCCTCCTAATGCTCCTCCTGGACCGGCATTTGACTTGAATAGAGCTAATCCTGTTTTTACAAGATTCTCTATACCATTCCCTGGTGATGTTAATCAGCGTACGACTATGACAATGTATAGATTATTGAACCCGGGGGATTATCATGGACAGTGGTTTATAAGGGATGGTGCAAGTTGGCAACCAATTGGGGCACATCCAACTGCTTATGTGAGGACAGACTTTAGTGCTGTAAATTATTATGTTGAAGCTCGTGCTTTTACAAATTGGGTGCAAAATTATTTGGGACATATTGAAGTTAGAAATATAGTAAATGAAAATGGTGAACCACCAGAACCATCAGATCCATTGTTTTATGGTGATACCAGGCGTGTCTTTGCACGATTTGAAAATGGAGTTTCCGGAAGAGAAAATATTTTTTCACCTAGTACGCCAGGCTTTGAAGATTCAGTATTTACTACACATAAAGGTGATGTAATAAGGAAAACAATAGAAGATAATGTGAGTCAAGCAATATCAAGTCATGCGCATAGGAATCATACGTTGTATAATTTTGTAATGCCACTAATTACACCTGAAGAATGGGAGCAAATAAAAAGCAATATAACTATTGTGACTTTCGTACAAGGAATACCGATAGGAACAAGGCAGTTTAACAGTTATGCAATTGCAACAAGTACACGTAATAGAGAGTTTGTAAATGAAAACGAAATATTCTTTACAATACGAGGTGATGAATATTATCATAGAAGAGGATGTAGAATGTTAGGTGGCGGGCCGGGACCTGGTAGGGACTTGGACTCTGTAAGAGGACACAGAAGTGTAGATTTCATGATGAGAAGAATAGAATGGTATCAAGGCGGAGACTTTACTCAAGTTTATCATTTTTTACATAATGGTGTCAGACTTAACCACGAAAATACTAATGCAGGATTTGCTTGCTATTTCTGTATAGTAAGTCCATCAAGTATGGAACGAGTTGGAGCTATGCCTGGACCTGGAGTTGTCCATGATGAACCATTATATACAGCATTTGAAAGAGAGTATTTAAGAGCAGTAGCAAGAGAAAGATTTGTACAACGTCAAACAATAAGATAGTAAATAGTAAGAGGAGAGCTTCATATGCTCTCCTTTAATGCGCTATAGTATGTGAGCTCAATTGCATACTATTTTTTTATGTTTTTATTTCATGAAAAATTGTTTCAAAATGCTAAATATGGATATCATAAAAATATGAAGAATTTAAGAAGAAGTATTTTGTTAATATTTTTAATGATAGTATTTGCATATGTAACGAATATTACAGCAATACCAGACCATGTTGTTTTGTTTAAAGGAGATTGTTTAAATTTAGGAACAATTTTTGGAATAACTGTTAATGAAGGTGAGGAAGAAGAGAGAGCGGTAGCGGTTGTAGGAACTTTAAATTCGCTTGATAGAATTGAAACTAGAACTGCAACTTTAAATCTATTTAATATATTTCCTGTAAGAGAAATTGAAGTAAGTAGAGTTCCTGCAGCAAGAGTAATTCCTCTTGGAAATACAGTAGGTATTAAACTATATTCAGAAGGTGTTTTGGTTGTAGGAATGGGAGAAATAGAGGGGAACAAACCTCATTTAGATAGCGGCATAGAAGAAGGAGATATGATAATAGGAATTAATGAAAGACAAATAACAAATTCAAGTGAGTTAGTAGAGACTGTAAATATGTATAATGGTAATACAGTGAGTGTAACTCTTCTAAGAGATGGAGCAGAAAAAACAGTAGATATTACGCCTGCAAAAACACTTTCTAATGAGTTTAAGTTAGGATTATGGGTTAGAGATGGAGCAGTACGGAATTGGTACAGCAACATTTTATGAGCCAGGTTCGAATAAATTTGCAATGCTTCGGACATGGTATTTTAGATTTAGATACGGAAGAGCTGGTTGTTGTAGGGAGTGGAGAGTTAGTAACAACAGAGATATCTTCTATAGTTAAAGGAGAAAGGAATGATCCTGGAGAAATCAGAGGAGGACTCACGAATAGTAGAATAATAGGTAGTTTGCATTCAAACACTAATTTTGGAATATATGGGACATTAATTAATCATGAAGAATTAAATATTCCCGAAGGTGAACCATTGGAAGTAGCAAGTAGGCATGAAATAGAAATGGGATCAGCTATAGTTATCCTAACCATAGAGGACAATGAAAGAATGGAATACAGCTTGGATATTGTGAGAATACACAGGAATAATAACTCAGATAATAAGAGTATGTTGATTAGAATTACTGATGAGAGGCTTCTTCGGG
Source organism: Oscillospiraceae bacterium (assembly GCA_009785865.1). Classification (GTDB taxonomy): domain Bacteria; phylum Bacillota; class Clostridia; order TANB77; family CAG-508; genus WQVL01. Next base: position 23,950 of record WQVL01000017.1, read on the forward strand.
CTGACAGGAGGAATTGTACAAGGAATGAGCGGAGCCCCAATTATTCAGAATGGTAAATTTATACGGAGCTATAACTCATGTACTTGTGAATGATCCTACAATGCGGATACGCAGTGTTCGGAGATTTGATGATAAAACAATCAAGAATGTTAGACTAATATTGATATGGTCATTATTAATATTAGTGAGTTAAAAAAATTCCTTTTGAGAATTAAATTATGATCAACCTAATTCTCAAAAGGACATAGATTAATAATTTCTTCTATTGCTTCCATAATGTTATTATATTTGACATCTCTTACAAATTTGTTTTTATCTACGTATTTTGACCACAATTCTTGCATAGTAGCATGTGATTTAATTGCCTCAAAGTGTTGAGTTACAAAGTCGGTATCTAAACTTGTTCCTCTTTTTGTAAAGGTATTCTTGATTGCCTTCTGAAGTGTATCTCTATTTATTTTGTCAAAATTATCGCTAATTAAAAGGTATAAGTCATAATAATCTTTAAGTCTGGTATTATCAATGCTTCTTATTATAAATGTTTCAAACTTTTCTGCTATTATAGTTTCGATTGTATATGCAAAAATGGGAATAGTCTTGTCTGTAAAAATACATTTGTAATTAAATTCTATTTCTTTTGGAGTTATAACGTCTCCAGAGGATATTTCTACAAACATATTTATAGTGATATTTTCTAAAGTGCCTAAAATATTAATTTGATAGCCGCCATATTCGTCCTGCTCTCTAATGTCTTTAATTGCTAGTATTTCATATGTAATGTTATCTTCTGTGTCTATACTCAATATTTCCTCAAATATACTTAATACAGTATCTCTACCTAGTGGAATACTTTTTAAGCTTGCGTCCATATCTTTAGTTGTTCTTAAATCTTCTCCAATAATTGAAGCTAATAATAAGCCGACCTTTTAGTATGATGTTTTCTTTGTACTTGCTTTTAGATATTCTTTCCAAAATATGCTCGAAAAAGAACATTTGATATAACTGTATAGATGTATCGTTGTCACCGTCAGCCTTTTTGTTAATAATACTTTTTAATTTATCTTTGTTCATTTATATTAATACCTCCAAATATTCTCGGAGTTTTTTATCTACATTAAATTTTTTAGCATAATCATATAGTTTTATGCTGTTTTTACCCTTATGTTTAGCATATTGCTTTAATGCTTTAGTAAATATTTCTATATCCATTTTGTGTTTCTTCTTTATAATATCGCAAATAGTTCTTTCTAGGTCATAGATTCTGATAGGCAGTCCGAAAGGAGATGTAACTGTAATTACACCTAAATCAATATACTCTCTTTTTACATAATGTAAATCTACATTTTTATCTTCCTGTAATTTTCCGTTATAGCCCTGTGGTACTGTAATATCAAAATGTATAGGCGTTCTATCCGAAAAATTATGAAAATATAGGGCAGTAGCATGGGAATATACTGCACTCGGTGTATTACAAATTTTAGCAAATAAAATATCTTCCATTGCATTATAAGGTTGATATGTTCCTCGTGCTATTTTTACAATTTCCTTATCATTAGCCATTTTTTCTAAAAGTTTTGGGTTTAGTCCCATTTCAGCTACCATGCTTCTTGTTACGTATCCTTTATCTTTTAGTATGCCAGTTATCTTTTTAATATCTTCCATACACTTATTCCTTTCGCGATTAAATTTTAAAATTTTAAATCGTGAATTTCTACGATTTAATTTTAACATATTAAATTGCGAAATGGAATAGCTTTTGAAAAAAAATTGATGAGTATTTGCTTATTTTAACTATGTACTTCGTTGTGGATAAATTTGTGACCATAACTCATGTGCTTGTGAATGATCCTGCAATGCGGATATGCGGTGTTTGGAGATTTAATGATAAAACAATCAAGAATGTTGAATTTAGCAGATTAATTTACAAGTCCAAAAATATGTCCAAAAATGAAAAATCAGATGACAGGTCTATTTGGAGTAAAAAACCTTGAGGATATAAGGGATTTATTTCTATTCCTTCATTTTCAAGAGTGAAATTACGTGATTGTTCAGAATACAGTGCCCAAACCAAGGCTCCTTCAGGGAAGTCCCTCAATTGTGTAATGGAATCTAAAAAGGCAGAAACTAAAATCAGTTTTGTTATATCAAGTACCCTGTCAACGTCCTGTGATAGTAATTCATCTAATTCAAATGAAAAGTCACTATTTATAAGTATTTCTGAGTATAAAATATTATTATCTAATGTGAAAGTTAGATCGGTCCTGAAACCGTAAACAAAATGGATAAGGGTTATTCTGTTCCTCATAACTGTTGCATTCAGGTTAGCACCGCTGTCTTCTAGATTCTCTAACAAATGTGCTAGAGTTAAATTGGTCTGCGATTTGATTTAGAGTAAGTTCAGATGAATCTCTTTGATTGATGAACTCGTCAATATCATCAATACTATCTTCTATGTTAGTAGAATCAACTGTGTTTTGTGGTGATAGAGAAACAGAAGGTGCAATATTATCAGTTGTACCTAGATTATTAATAGCAGAAATAACTACATATACAATTCCGATAATTGATAATACGGCAATAATTATAATTACTGCTATAAGGATACGAGTCATTAAGTTTTCTGACATAAAATCCACCAATCTTTCTAAAAATATTTATCGTAATAAATGCTTTGCAGCTAGAGATGCTTTTTGAATATTATAGCACATAGAACTGGGGGTTTCTATATATTACAATTACTTTAGTTGTAAAAAACTCTTTTCTGATATAGAATAAGCTTAAAGAGGTGAATGGAGAATGGGAGAAATAATGAATGGCAAGCTAGTCTCAAAAAAGATTAGGGAAGAGCTAAAAACAGAGGTAGATATGTTAAAGGAAAAAGGGGTTTTTCCAAAGCTTGCAGTAATAATGGTTGGTGATGATCCAAGCTCTAAAATTTACGTAAAAAACAAGAGTAAAGCATGTGAAGAAATAGGGATTCTATATGAAGAGCATTTAATGGACAGTAATATAGAGATGGAAGAACTGTTAGGTTTAATAGAAGAGTTAAATAGAAGAGAAGAGATTCATGGAATTTTACTACAAAGTCCAATACCAAAAAATTTAGATGTTGATAAAGCTTTTAGTGCAATAAGTTATAAAAAAGATGTAGATGGATTTAATCCTATGAATGTTCGGAAAGCTATGTCTAGGACAGGAAACATTTATATCTTGTACTCCTTTTGGTGTTATGAAAATGCTAGAAGAATATAATATAGAAGTAGAAGGCAAAAACGCAGTTATTATAGGAAGAAGTAATATAGTAGGGAAACCAATGTTACAATGCTTGCTAGATAAAAATGCAACAGTAACAGTATGTCATTCTAGAACAAAAGATTTGCCAGAGATAGCTAGTAAAGCGGATATATTAGTTGCAGCAATTGGGAAGCCGAAATTTGTAACAGCTGATATGGTAAAAGAAGGTGCAACAGTTATAGATGTTGGAATTAACAGAATGGATGATCGGAAAAATTTGTGGGGATGTAGATTATGAAGCAGTTCTTGACAAAGCATCATTTATTACACCAGTACCTGGAGGAGTAGGACCAATGACTATAGCGATGCTGATGTACAATGTAGTAAAGGCTGCAAAGGGAATGGTATAAATTTAGAAAATTGGGGGCAAAAGAATAAGGGCGATTAATTTTATTCGGGAGGAAAGAATGGAAGAATTATCGTATTGGATTTGGCTCTCAAGGATTGAATACATAAACAAGAAACTTTTATTTGATTTACTAGAAAAATATAAGACGCCGCAGAATTTGTGGAATGTGACTAAAAAAGAGTTGTTAAGAATAGGTATATCTGAGAAGGTTTCAGAAAAAATAACAAATGAGAAATATAAAAAAGATTTAGATAAATATATACGGGTATATGAAGAGTAACAATATAGAACTCATAACAATAAATAGTGAGTATTACCCTAAAAACTTGAAAAATATATATGACCCACCAACAAGTATATATGTAAAAGGGAACAGAAAGATATTAAACGATTGCCGGAATAGCAATAGTAGGTTGTAGACAAGCAACTAAATATGGAGAAGAGAATGCTAAAAAGTTTGCATATGAGATTGGGCTTGCTAATATTAATATAATAAGTGGTCTTGCTCGAGGAATAGATACATTTAGTCACATTGGGGCCCTCAGAGCAAAAGCAAATACGATAGCTGTTGTGGGATGTGGATTAGATACAGTATATCCATCAGAGAATAAATATCTATTCGAAGAGATTATTAACAATAATGGAGCTATTGTTTCAGAGTATACATTTGGGACAAAACCACTTGCTCAAAATTTCCCTCAAAGAAACAGAATAATTAGTGGAATGTCAAAGGGAGTAGTTGTAGTAGAAGCAAAAGAAAAAAGTGGGACATTAATAACAGTAGATTTTGCTTTAGAACAAGGAAAAGAAGTATATGTTATACCAGGAAATATAAATAGTGCAAACTCTTACGGAACCAATGAGTTGATTAAACAAGGAGCAAAAGTAGTGACTCTACCAAATGAAGTGATAGAAGACTTTACAATGTAGGATTTTCAATGTATAATGTAGGATGAATGAATATAAAATTCGAATGCGGAGGTTAATAAAATGGCAAAAAAACCAGCAAAGTCAGAAGAGCCTAAAGTAAATGGCGGCGGATATGTGATAAAGACAAAAAACAAGAAAAAGGGGACAAATACATCAAAAGGTAAAAAACCAGCAAAGTCAAAAAAAGTTATGATAGCTAAGAAAGTAGCAAAAGTAGTTTGTATAATACTATTTTTCACAGCACTTATTTGTGGTGGTATTGCTTTTGGTATAGGGTATCAAATTTTTGCTGAGGCTAGAGAAAATACTGTAGATGTAACTATAAGGTTTCAAAACACTATCGTAAAAGATAGGAATGGCGAAGTAATAGCAGTCTTAGCAGGAGATCAAAATAGAGAAGTAATAAGTCTATCTGAAATGTCAGACTATATACCTAAAGCATTTGTTGCAATAGAGGATGAAAGATTTTTTGAACACGCAGGTGTAGACGTTAGAAGAACAGCAGCAGCAACAATGAACTTTGTGAGGGGAGATACTTCATTTGGTGGTAGTACAATCACTCAACAGTTAATTAAAAATATAACAGAGGATGATTCAGTTACTTGGAGAAGAAAAGCAGATGAAATCGCAAGAGCACATTTCTTAGAGCAAGTATTATCTAAAGAAGAAATTTTAGAAACATATTTAAATGTAATCTTCCTAGGTGATAGAGCGCATGGTGTTCAAGTTGCATCAAATTTTTATTTCAATAAAGATGCAAGTGAGATAACTTTAGCAGAAGCAGCGTTTTTAGCTGGGGTAGCACATACACCAAATTCATATATACCGTTTGTGGGTGTGCAGCATACTACAGAAGAAAATCTTCCTAGAATAGAGGAAAGAATAAGAACGAGAACAATAACAGTTTTAGCTAAAATGTTAGAACTGGGAGATATAAATCAAGCACAATTTGATGAGGCAAGAGAACAAGTAATTGAAGGACTGCCATTCTATAGAGGAGCAGTTGTTCAAACTATATTCTCGTATCATACAGATGGAGCTATAATGCAAATATTAGCGGAGCTTCAGGAAGAACATGGTTGGACTCAAGAAGCAGCATGGAGATATTTAGCTAATGGTGGATTTACAATATGGACAACTCAAGATTCACAGATGCAAGCACAAATGGAAGAAGAGTTCAGAAATCCAGCTCATAGAAGAAATTCAAGACATGCAGGGAGACCCCAATCAGAAGCGTCTATGGTAATAATTGATCATACTACAGGTCATGTTTTAGCGACTGTGGGAAGTTTAGGAGAAAAGGATGAAGCATTTGGATTAAATAGAGGGACACAGCATATTAGACAAACAGGATCAGCTATGAAAACTATTTCTGTTTTGGCACCAGGTTTTGAAAGTGGAACACTTACAGCTGCGACTGTATTTGATGATGCACCATTTACTGTTGGAGGAAGAACTTTTAGAAACTTTGACCATACTCATGTGGGACATATCACTATGAGAGACGCATCTGCATCGTCAAGAAATATTCCGTTTTTGAAAGCGATAATGGAAGTGGGAACATATAATGCTCTACAATTCTGTTTATCAATAGGGATAACTAGATTAGATGAAAGAGATAATAATATAGCATCTATGGCTCTTGGTGGATTAACACGTGGAAGTAATACTTTAGAAATGGCCGGAGCATATGGAATGATAGCAAATGGACGGAGTATTTATCACACCTACATTATATACTAGAGTATATGATTCAAACGGAAATGTAGTAATGGAAGCTCAACAAGAGAGAAGAAGAGTTATGTCTGAAGCAGCAGCATATGTTTTGACAGATGTACTGATTGAAACAGGAAGAACTGGTACAGCTAGAAATGTTTCATTAGCAGGTATACCTGTAGCTTCAAAAACAGGGACAACAGATAATGCTCATGATAGATGGTTTGTGGCATTCACGCCATATTTCACAGGTGCAGTTTGGTATGGATTTGAAATGCCAGAAAATGTTGGTTTTGCACCTAATCCAGCGTCAGTTATATGGCAAGGGGTAATGAGAAGAGTACACGATGGCTTTGCACCTAGATCATTTACAAGGCCAGATGGTGTAGTATTTGCAACTGTATGTATGAATTCAGGATCATTAGCTAGTGCAAGATGTTCAAACACACGTACAGAAATGTTTGTAAGAGGGACAGTGCCAGCAAATTCTTGTGACGGGATACATGCTGGAGCAATAGCAACACAGGCTCCATCTATAGTATTAAATGGAAGTAGCAATATAGTGTTAAATGTGGGTGAGCAATATGTAGAACTGCGGAGCAACGGCTATAGATTCAGTTGATGGAGATATATCAGCCAATGTAACTATATATGGAACAGTGGATACCTCAAGACCAGGAGTAGTTACGATAACATATACTGTTACGAACTCGGGAGGATTATCAGCGAGCGTAACAAGGACGGTAACGGTAAGAGGTCCAGATATACCGCCACCGCCACCGCCACCGCCGCCACCACCGCCGACACCGGTATGTACTGTTTGCGGAGAGCTTGTGACATGTGTATGTCCACCGCCACCACCTCCGGTATGTACTGTTTGCGGAGAGCTAATATGTATATGTCCACCACCACCACCGTCGCGGTAGCTAGTCTAAAATACCTACTCAGGCATTGAAAGGATGAAGAACTTTGAGTATATATTTTTATAATACTTTAACTAAAAGCAAAGAGAAGTTTACACCTCTAGATGGAAATATTGTAAGGATCTATACTTGTGGCCCTACAGTGTATAAGGATGCAACAATTGGAAATATGAAGTCATTCATATTTATGGATACATTAAGAAGAGTCTTAAAATATAATGGATATGACTTAAAACATGTTATGAATATAACAGATGTTGGGCACTTAGTTTCAGATGGTGATGAAGGCGAAGACAAAATGGCTAAGGCAGCAAAGGAAGAGCAAAAAACACCATTAGAAATTGCTGGATTTTATACAGAACGTTTTTTAAATGATATAGATAGATTAAATATTGAGAGACCGGAGATAATTTGCAAAGCAACGGACCATATAAAGGAAATGGAAGAGTTTGTAGAAGAATTATTAAAAAATGGGTATGCATATGAAACATCTACAGCAATATATTTTGACGTTTCAAAATTAGATGATTACGGGATATTATCAGGTATTGACCTAAGAGAACAGAAAGCTGGAGCGCGAGTAGAGGTAGATAAAGAGAAGAAAAATCCATATGATTTTGCAGTTTGGATAAAGGCTCCGGAAAATCATATAATGAAATGGGAAAGTCCATGGGGACTATGTTATCCGGGATGGCACATAGAATGTAGCGCAATGAGTAAAAAATATTTAGGTGAAGTGTTTGATATTCATACAGGAGGAATTGATTTAGTTCCTACACATCATGAAAATGAGATTGCTCAGAGCAAAGGAGTAACAGGAAAGATTCCAGCAAAGTTCTGGATGCATTGTGAGTTCCTACTTGTAGATGGTGGGAAGATGTCTAAAAGTTTAGGAAATGGGTATTTAGTAGAAGATTTAGAAACAAGAAAATATGATCCATTAGCGTATAAATTGATGTGTTTTTCATCACACTATAGAAATAAGTTGAATTTTACATGGGATAGCTTAGAAGCAGCACGAAGTGGATTAAACAAGTTAAGAGAAGGCTATCAAAAGCATAACTTAGCAAATCTTGAGGATGTCATAAACACACAAAGTCAAACAGAAGAATATAGACAAAGATTTTTAGAAGCAATAAATGATGATCTGAATATGCCAGTAGCAATGAGCGTAGTATGGGAAATAATTAAGAACCCAAACAAATCAAATAAGTTTGCAGAATTGCTACTAGAATTTGATAAAGTATTAGGTTTGGATATAGATAAGGATATAGGATTAACATTTGCAGCAAAAGCGACAGTAATGATTGAAGATTCATCTATCAAATCCTTAATGAAGCAAAGAGAAAAAGCGCGAGAAGAAAAAAATTGGCAACGATCGGATGAACTTAGAGATGAGTTGAAAGCAATGGGATATATAGTAAAAGATACATCAAATGGACAGGAAATAACAAAGATATAATAAGTATTTCATGTACGGGTCTCTATTTATAGAGGCCCGTACACAAATGGAACAAGAAAGGGAGTAATATAAGTATGGATAGACGTGATAAAAATAATTATTATTTAGATTTAGCAGAAATCGTTTCTAAAAGAGGGACATGCCTTAGAAGGCTATATGGAGCAGTTATTGTTAAGAATGATGAAGTAATATCAACAGGATATGTTGGAGCTCCAAGAAATAGAAGAAATTGTTCTGATCTAGGCGTTTGTATTAGAGAAAAGAAAGAAATTCCTCGCGGAGAGAGATATGAATTATGTCGTAGTGTACATTCAGAAGCAAATGCTATTATCAGTGCATCTAGAAGAGATATGTGCGATAGTACTTTATACTTAACTGGAGTAGAAAAAACTACAGGAGAATATGTTGAAAATCCAAGTAGTTGCGCAATGTGCAAGAGATTAATAATTAATGCAGGAATAAAAGATGTTATAGCTCGTACAGATAAGGATAACTACATAACAATTCCTGTATCAGAATGGATAGAAAATGATGATTCATTAGATGGAACATTAGGATACTAGATATTTGTTAAATAGATCTAGTGCATTACTATCACAAGGAGGTAAGAAATGCAGTTCTTTGTCAGATTAAAAAATGCAGTCATAAAGTTTGAAGAGTATCAAAATTTTTCTACTGAAAGGATAATTAATGGTATAAAATACTTTTTAAAGTTAATGATAATATTTGCTGTTATTTTAACGATTGTTCTTACATATAACGCATATGTTACTATAACTAATGCCATTAAAGATTTTGAAGAAAGTTTTCCAAACTTTGCAGTGGAAGATAATCAACTAGTGCTTGTAGATGTAGAATATGCATATATTGAAAGCGGACCTCTGATTATTGTAGCAGATAGTAGAACATCCAATATAGAAGATGTATATGTTCATAGAAACCATGAACTATCCATTGTATTATTGCAAGACAGGATAGCCATTGGAAATAGAATGATGAATCTGATAATAGGAAGTCCAAGTATCACATACGAAGAATTAGCATATAATCAGAATTTGGATGAGATAACAAAAGATTCGGTTCTAGAGACTCTTAATGGGACAAACTGGACTGCATTCTATGGAATATTTATAGCCGTTCGGATTAATAAGTAACTTCATGATATACTCAGTTATGACTTTTATAGATGTACTACTGATATCAATTCTTGGGTTTTTAGTGAGTAGAATTTTTAGAATGACTTTAAGATATAGACATATATTGAATATAGCTTTTCATGCTGTTACTTTACCAGTAATATTAGCGATAATATACTTTAGTGTGAACATGCTTACAGGATTTGAAATAAGACTTTTCAGAATGGCATATGATGCGATTGCATATATATATATACTTACTGCGATGTTAATAATTAGAGCAGACATGATGAAAAAACAACTGGAGTTACTGAAAATGGTAGAAGTACAAAAGCAAGTAAGGATAGAGTTGGAGCAAGAAAAGCAAGAGAAGAAAGAAAAGAAAAAGGAAAATAAAGAAGATAAGGAAGAAGAAGGTTCCAAAAGCAAGAAAGAGACAGGAGAAACGGCTCCGGAAGGTAGTCAGGCAATAGAGGAAAATGGGACATCAAATTAGAGGAGAAGGAAATGAGCAAAAAAGGCGAGAAGAAGGACAAGGGAGACAAGAAAAAAAGCAAGAAGAAAATGTATTATGGGATAATAGCAGCTGTATTAATAATAGTATTGGCGGTATCTGCATATATGTTTTTCTTTGCGTCCAATGATGATAATGATGAAGAAGCAGATTTAACATATACTGAACTTATAAGAAACATATCAGAAGGGACAGTAAAAAGCATAGAAATGAGGACTGGAAGCAATTCAATTACAGTAGAATTTAATGATGAAGATAAGGAAGAGCAAACTGTAATTGTGCCAAATATTCAAGCATTTATGGAATTTATTCAAGAAGAGATCTTGGAAGGAAATGAACTAGAAGTTACTCAATTGCCAGTAAATATTTTGGTTAGAACTTCGCAAACTGCAGTTGCATTGTTACCAACAGCTATGATTGCAGTACTCATAATTATAATCATCAAGATGCAAGGATTAGGGGATAAAGGTAAAGTATATGATGCAGAAGCTGATAAAGAAACGCAGACAACGTTTGAGGATGTGGCTGGACTAGAAGAAGAAAAAGGTGAATTAATTGAAATCGTAAACTTTTTAAAAGAACCTGACAAGTTTTATGAAATGGGAGCAAAAATTCCAAAAGGAATACTTCTTTGTGGTAAACCAGGTACAGGAAAGACATTAATAGCAAGAGCAATAGCAGGGGAAGCAAATGTACCATTTATACAAATGAGTGGATCTGAGTTTATAGAAATGTTTGCTGGTTTAGGAGCATCAAGAGTAAGGAAACTATTTGAAAGAGCAAAGAAAATGTCTCCTTGTATTGTATTCATAGATGAAATAGATGCGATTGGAGCAAGAAGAACAAGTGCTAGCGGTGCAGAAACAGAGAATAATCAAACATTAAACCAGCTGTTAGTAGAAATGGATGGATTCCAAAAAGGTGAGACAGTAATAGTTTTAGCAGCAACAAATAGGCCAGAAATGTTGGATAAAGCGTTACTAAGACCAGGTAGATTTGATAGACAAATAACAATAGCAGCACCAGATGTTAAAGGTAGAGAAGAAATACTAAAAATTCATAGTAGAAACAAGAAATTTGCTGAAGGAATAACATTAAGAAGTATTGCTGAAGATACTGCAGGATTCACAGGAGCAGAACTTGAAAATGTTCTAAATGAAGCTGCAATTATAGCAACAATAAATAAACACGAAGCAATAGAAATGCGGAGACTTAGAAGAAGCAGTAAAAAAAGTGACTATAGGTTTGCAAAAGCATAGCAGAGTTATATCAGATAAGGAAAAGAAATTAACTGCATATCATGAAGCGGGACATGCAATAGTGTCTAAATTCTTAGAAACGCATCTTGATGTAAAAGAGATATCTATTATACCAAGAGGAGCAGCTGGCGGATATACTATGTATAAGACTAATGAAGATAAATACTACAGATCAAAAATAGAAATGGAAGAATGGTTAGTTTCACTTCTAGGTGGCAGAGCAGCAGAACAGATTGCTTTAAATGATATTTCCACAGGAGCTAGTAATGATATTGAAGTGGCAACAGGGATTGCTAAAGATATGGTAATAAAGTATGGAATGAGTGAAAGAATAGGATTAGTTAATCTTGAACAAAAAAATCCATATGAAAGAGCAACATTTGGAGATAATATTGATGAATTAGTAGGGCAAGAAGTAAAGGTATTTATTGATAATGCTTACAAAGCTGCTAAAGAAATACTATTAGCTAATATGGATAAGTTGCATGCAGTATCTGAAAGATTATTAGAAAAAGAAACTATATCTGCAGAAGAGTTTGAAACATTTTTTTAAAAATAAGCAAGTGAACAAAAAATGCAGAGATAGTAGGTAATTAAAATATACTACGGGTACAACAGATACATTTATGCAAAAGAAGTGTATAGATAGAAATATGTCAAATAATTACAGAAATATGTCAGAAAATAGGAAAAGAACATATAAATAACATAAAAAAAGGTAAGGTTTGGAAAAAGAGCATCCGCAGAGGTATAGCGGGTGCTTTTTTTAATGCACAAAACCATATATTGACATACATTAGACGAAGATGCGAAAATGTTTGCAAAGTAAAAGTGTCAACAACTTCAAGAACATTGTTGAAGTAAAATAGACACAAAAGGAGAGAAAAATATGAATGAAATAAGTATATTTCGAATTCTAGCAACAATAGGAATAGCGATGTGTATAGGGTTAATATATCTAGTAGACAAAAGAAGAAAAAACAAACTAGAATTAGTAATCCAAAGGGGAGCTGGAGTAATAGCAGTAGTAATGCTACTAGCTGTAAACTTACCAGTTATGGCTCATATATACGATGCAATTGTAAATACCGATAATGAAGTTGCATATGTATATTATGAAGAGGAAGAAGAAAATTTAGAAATAGACTATGAAGAAGAAGCTGAATACGAAGAGTATAGTTATGGAGAGAATGAGGAGTACGAGGAGTATACTTACGACGAATATCAAGCAGTTGAGTATAAGGTAGAAGGAAATAATATAGAAATAGAAAACGAAATTATTGCAACAGGAGGATACATAGGAATAGCACCTTTTAACCTAATAGCTCCATTAGATAGGACAGTAATAGAAAGTGGAACACTAGGAACAATACAATGGGAAATAGACACATTAGGAACCTTATGGTTTGGTGGAGGAACATTTCCCCTTCCAGCACAATTAGATAATACACCATGGAGAAACACTATTACGAGAATAGTTTTCACAGACTATGTTGACACTGATTTTAGGTTGAACTTGTTTAGCAATATGTCTGTACTACAAGAAGTAGAAAATATACATAGATTAGATGTTAGTAACATTACAATTATGGAAAGCATGTTTAGAAATACAAGCAGCCTAACAAGTTTAGATTTGTCAAGTTGGGATGTTAGCAATGTAACTACTATGCAGACCATGTTTGAAGGGGCTTCAAGTTTAACAAGTTTAGATGTAAGCAGTTGGAATACAACTAATGTAACCACTATGCTGAATATGTTTAGCGGCGCTTCTGACTTAGTGAGCCTAGATGTATCGAGTTGGAATACGAGCAATGTAACAAATATGAGAAATATGTTTGAAGGAGCATTAAGTTTAACGAGTTTAGATGTATCGACATGGCAGACAGGAAGTGTAACAACTATGGAGAGAATGTTTTATAGAGCATCAAGCTTGACAAGTTTAGATGTAAGCAATTGGAATACAGGGAATGTAGAAGCAATGAGCTGGATGTTCTATGGAGCATCTAGTATAGATAATTTAGATGTGTCAAGTTGGGATACTAGTAATGTAGAAGCAATGTGGGGGATGTTTCTGGGAACATCAAGTTTAACAAGTTTAGATGTATCAAGTTGGGATACAGGGAATGTACAAGTTATGACTCTAATGTTTAGTGCTGCAACAGGATTGACAAATCTAGACGTATCAAATTGGAATACATCTAACGTAATAACCATGGAGAGAATGTTTTGGGGTGCAGATGGATTAACACATTTAGATGTATCGAGTTGGGATACAAGTAGTGTAACAAATACGTGGGGAATGTTTTGGAATGCATCTAGTATAGATAATTTAGATGTATCGAATTGGGATATGAGTAATGTAACAAATATGAGAAGCATGTTTGCTGGAGCAACAAGTATAACGAACTTAGATGTATCAAGTTGGGATACAGGGAATGTAACAAACATGGAGAGTATGTTTAATGCTACAAACGTAACGACTTTAGATGTATCAAGTTGGGATACAGCAAGTGTAACAAACATGGCAAGTATGTTTAGCAATACAAGTGTAACGAGTTTAGACTTATCAAACTGGGATACAAGCAATGTAACAAATATGGCAGGTATGTTTTGGGTTGCATCAGATTTAACGAGCTTAGATGTGTCGAGTTGGAATACAAGTAATGTAACAAATATGTCAAGCATGTTTATGGCAGCGTCAAGTTTAGAAAGATTAGATTTATCGAGTTGGGATACAGGGAATGTAACAAATATGCAGCATATGTTTTTTGGTGCTACTTCGTTAAGAGAATTAACATTAGCAGAAAACTTCCACTTCCATGGAGGAATAGCGGTAGGGATTCCGGATGTACCAAATAATCAGTATTATACAGGATTCTGGCAAAATGTAGGGACAGGAACAGTAAGTGCTCCTAACGGAATATATGTATGGACCTCAACAGAATTGATGAATAAGTACAATGTACATGGACAAACATCACAAAATACATGGGTATGGCAAAGATTACTACATATATTAGGCTTTGATGCAAATGGTGGAACAGGAAGCATGGATAATGCAAGTGTAGGATTAAATCAAACAATAACATTACCAGCAAGTACATTTACTAGAGCAGGATATACATTTACAGGATGGAATACAGAAGCAGATGGTTCAGGAGTGCATTTTGCAGACTTAGCAAGTTATACACATACAGTATCAGGAAATGTAAGGTTATTTGCCCAATGGACACAAGATGTAGAAGATACATATAGGGTAACATTTAGTGTAAGGAACTTCGTAGGAGGATCACTAACACTAGGTGGAGTGACAGTACAAGGAAATGAAATAGGAGAGATGACAGTAGAACCAGGAACAAGATTAACATTAGAATCAAGAGCAGGAGTTCTATATCTATCATTAGGAGGAACACCATTTGAAGGATTTATAATAGCAGCACTATATATAAATGGAGTATCTATAGTAGATGATATAGAAGGACTGATGATAGAAGATAATATGCATATAGAGATTAGATTTGTGGAAGAAAACATGGGGGATGTAAAAGGAGAGTATCAGCCAGCAGGTAATAACAATCAAGGAACAGGAAATGCAGTATCAACAGCTGATGATACAAACATCATAATGTATATAGTAATAATGATAATACCGGCAGCTCTAATTTTAGGATATATAATATTTGTAATACTAAAGAAAAAAAGAGATAAATAATATTAAATGACTTTCCTAAATCTTTTCGTAATTACACAATATATATTATTGCAATTTAAAACTGTTTATGCTAAAATATTGAAATCGGATGATACAGAAGTATACTTTATGAAAAGATATTACGACTAAGAAATGAAGGGAGCAAACACAAGTGGAAATTTTACAATCAGTGTTAATTGTTATATATGTGCTAGTAGCTTTAGGAATTATAATATTAGCGTTAATACAAGGAAAAGATGACGAAGGAGCATCAGGAGCAGTAATGGGAGGAAGTGGCGGTTCAAGCTTTTATGAAAAAAATAAAGGCAGAACTAAAGAAGGAATGATGAAAAAATGGACAATCATATTAGCAGTAGCCTTTGCTTTCCTTACAGTTGGACTTGGAATTGTTTTAATGTATAATGCATAATTTTCTTAGCTGTATGAACATAGTAATTTACAGATAAGTGATGTTTAAGTAAAATCAATAATAAGGAACAGGTTTAATTAAAGAAGCCTGTTCCTTTTGTTATAGGTAAAGTATTATATTACCCCTTTAACAAAGGTTATAATATTAGGGAATATCAATGATGTTATAGAAAATATAATAACTACTACTCCGCCGAAGCTTATTCTTATTTTCCCTTATTTCATACAGTCCATAAGTTAATGTTCTTATGAAAATCCAAATTGATATAATTAATATAATAAACTTCATATTTATAGGCACCTTCCTTTTAAGATGAGCAATTTGATTAAAGCCATTTCTATTTAGAGTCTATTGAATACATACGAACCTTTTACGGTTACATCTACGCTAACATCAAAAAAACTATTTTGATAATTATTTAACCAATCAGAGTCTCTCCAATCACCGAATAGTTAGGTGATGTCTACGTGCGTATCTACCAAATCCAGCAATATCAGAACTGAAATCTTTAGCGGTTGTATATAAATAGGATTGTATATGATTTCTTAAATAGCTACTGGCATATTCTTCTATCA